>CAZFGP010000016.1:0-42774 GCA_964518685.1 uncultured Terrimonas sp. | reverse complement strand
GATCCCATACTGTGGTATCAATACCATTTAATATGCCCACACACTTCCCTTTTTCATATTCAAACAAGGCTTCCAAGCCATTGGCAGATTGCCTCAATTCTTCCAGATAACTCTGACTAACTGTTGTTACTTTCCACGCACATTTGATTCCTGATGCCAGCGGATTAATATTGTTTTTCCAGTCTAACATTCCCCATTTCCAACTATCCCAGGGCGGCAGCAGAAAACTTCTGTCCCAGCCCATAGTGCCCTGGTATTGCGCATTATGGATAGTTAACACAGTAGGGATATGCGAAAGATGCTGATACTTATAACAATGTTTAAAAATAAAAGGAATCAATCCCGTATGATGATCGTGTACATGAACTATATCAGGGCGATGCACCCATGCTGAAATCCAGTCGGCTACGGATACCTGAAAAGCAGTAAACCTGTCGGTATCGTCATCGTAACCATATACTTTTTCTCTGTCTAACAAGCCATTGATATCAAGCAAATAGAGGTCAAAACCAAGTTTATTCGTTTGTTCTTTAATAACCGTATAATCAAACCAATAATCACCAATATTAGTTCTCCCTTTATGTACTACATCCCAACTGTTTTCCATTAAAAACCTGGTACGATACATGGGCATCACCACTTTAGCCACATGCCCTAATTCGTTCTGATATCGGGGAAGAGCACCAACCACATCGCCTAATCCGCCTGCTTTTGCAACCGGGTAACACTCTGCACTGACATGTATTATTTCCATTCTTAAAAAATTCTATGAACTGAATATAAGAAAGTTTTTGCTTTGCACAAAATAGGAAAGGGAAAAACTAAAATCTTATATAGTAATGCCCAAGCCATTCAACGCCTAGGGCATTACTCAGCAGAATAAGTATCAGGTATCAGGCTTCAGCTTTTTTATTCCTTCCCACTTTATGGCCCGATACTGCATAATAGTATATGAACAGGTAACACGGAACCATGATCCAGAAAGCCTGTTGCAATCCGATACTTTCACCCAGGGAAGCCCAGACCCGCGGAAGGATTGCTCCGCCGGCGATACCCACAATCAACAAAGCAGAACCTGTTTTCGTAAACTTTCCCAAACCATCAATAGCCAGCGGCCATATGGCAGGCCAAATCAGGGCATTCGCCAGTCCCAGCAGCGCAATGAATAATACAGAAGTAT
Organism: uncultured Terrimonas sp.; assembly: GCA_964518685.1. Lineage (GTDB taxonomy): Bacteria > Bacteroidota > Bacteroidia > Chitinophagales > Chitinophagaceae > Agriterribacter. Next base: position 41,594 of record CAZFGP010000016.1, on the reverse strand, counting down.
AGCCTGAAGTAAAAATGGCAGCGACAGAAAATATCAAGCCTAAGATTGCTGATAACTTCAAAACCGCCGTTTGAGAAATATATTTCGGAATTGTTATTATACCGATAATATAGCCTACAAGCATCCCGATCATCGTATACGTGGTAAAATGTTTTGCAACATCAAGGCTGATGCCTATAGCTTTACCATACACCTGGATGATATCACCTGCCATCACTTCTACGCCTACATACAAGAATAAAGAAACAAAACCCAGCCACAGATACGGATAATCAAAGATGCTTTTCCGCTGCACAAAAGTAGGAGAGGACACCACATCGCTACCCTCTTCTCCCTCAACTTTCACTTCGGGCAGGTGCGCCATGTAAATAAACACACCCAATAATACCAGCACAATAGCAATTATCACGTAGGGCATAATCACCTGCGATGCCATTTCGTTGAGTCTGGCCGCTTTTTGAGCAGCATCCATTTTGGCCAACTCTGCTTCTATGTTTCCGGAATCCTTCAATAAGATAGCCCCGAGAATCAGGGGTGCAATCGCGCCGGCTCCCTTGTTGCACACCCCCATAATGCTCATTCGTTTGGCAGCGCTTTCAATCGGACCCAGGATTGTAATATATGGATTGGATGCAGTTTGCAGTAAAGCGAGACCGGTTCCCATAACAAACAGTCCTATCAGAAAAATGCTAAAGGTTCGCGCATTGGCAGCCGGAATAAAGATCAGGGCTCCAACCGCCATGATCAAAAGACCTACCATCATCCCGTTTTTATAGCCAATCTTCTTCAAGACCCCGGATGACGGAAAGGCCATTACCGCATAAGAGATATAAAATGCAAAAGTTACCAATACAGCTTCTGAAATGGTAAGTTCACAGGCGATTCCAAGATAGGGGATAAGTGTACTGTTGGCCCAGGTAACAAATCCAAAAATAAAAAACAAGGCTCCTATAATTACAATAGGCGACATAAAATTTTTTCGGGCAACGGGCTGGGTAATAGCTGTAGACATGATATTAAAAATTTCCCGAACTTAATAAACATATCGGGAATAGCAACTTCATTTTTAATTTTTTTTGTTACAAATCATTCAGTTGATTAAAATCCGGCGCACTGTTCTTATATTTACCCCAATAATAATTATGAAGCAGGAATTTGCAATAGGAATTGATATCGGTGGTACAAACACCGTTTTTGGAATTATTGATCACCGGGGAGACACCTTATACCGGGGCGCTATTTCAAGCAGAAAACATGCCCGGATAGAAGATTATATTAAAGAACTTCATGAGGCGCTACAACCGGCTATTGATCAAACAGGTGGTATAGAAAGCATCAAGGGGATAGGCATAGGAGCGCCTAATGGAAATTTTTACAGTGGCACTATAGAATATGCGCCCAATCTAATCTGGAAGGGCATTATCCCCATTGCCAACCTGATAACCGAAACCTTTAAAGTACCTGCAGCATTAACGAACGATGCTAATGCTGCTGCAGTGGGAGAAATGATGTATGGCGCTGCCAAGGGAATGAAAGATTTTATCATGATAACTCTGGGTACCGGGGTGGGAAGTGGCATAGTGGCTAATGGACACCTGATATTGGGTCACGATGGTTTTGCCGGTGAGCTGGGGCATACTATGATCATTCCCAATGGAAGGCTGCATCCCGGAACAGGAATGTACGGATCGTTGGAAAGTTATGCATCGGCAACCGGAGTTGCTATAACCGCAAGAGAATTTCTGGAAGAGCGAAAGGGCATTGACAGTCTGCTTAGAAAATACGAACCGGAAGAGATAGATTCAAAAATAGTTTTTGAATGTGCCATGCAGGGCGACTCCATAGCCCGGGAAGTGTATGAATACACAGGTATGATTTTGGGTATGGCGCTGGCTAACTTTGTTATGTTTTCCTCTCCCGAAGCCATCATTCTCTTTGGAGGAATGACCAAGGCCGGAGACCTTATCCTTAAGCCTACAAAAGAGCACATGGAGAAAAATCTGCTCTCCATTTTTCAAAATAAAGTCAAACTGATCTTCAGTGAACTCAAAGAATCCGATGCTGCTATTCTCGGCGCCAGCGCTTTGGTATGGGATTTAAAATGATCTGACGGTAAGACAAACAAAAGGACTTTTATTTTTCCAGCCGTCAGAAGAATTTAAAAGAAACATAATAAGCATTTGCGATTTTCCGAATTAAGATAAATTCGTCTTTCTATTTAAGATTCTGAAACTCCACTGCCAATAAAGTTAAATCCTGTTTGATCAATTTTATAAAAGACTCCAACTGGTCATACATATTAGCTCTGTTGTACAGTTGTTCTGTATTATACATCCCTCCATCGGTAAAGTACAATTCCAGCAAATGTTCCTTCTTTTTAGATCGGGCTTTTTCTATCTGTTTAAAACTCATCCAGCGATCTATTATCTGATTTCGCCATGATTTACTGTGGGGGTCGGCAGGATTCATATAATTCAGGTAGTACCAGATAAAAGGCGGAAAGGTTTCGGAAGTTTTTCGTCCCTCCCAAATTTCCCGCAAAATATTTTCAGGATGTTCGAACCTGATTTTTGGATTATTCATAAGGATCAATAACCCCAGCGTAGCTTCTGTAATACCTGATGTAATTCCAATATATTCCGTATTAGCGCTACTGTTACTGGCTAATAAAATACCGGTTAGAATAGCAGAAGAAGCTCCGGCAACAATAGCAGCAACCGTTAGTCCGGATTCTCTTTTCTTTTCAATCGTCTTTAAATAATCTGCTAACTGGGAAATTCTCTCTTCTTCGCAATCCAGTTCGGAGGTTACAGAAGATACTTCGAGAGATGCCAGATCTATACGCTGCGTAATCTTATGCGCCAGTTCCAGCATAGTCAACCTGTTCTCTACAGACTTTGCCTGATGATAATTTTTCTGATTATACACGTAGGTATGAAGCAACTGAAGGATGCCAATGGCATTGGCTATATTCAGACTGGCAAAAGAAAACCGGGAAGTTAAAACCGTATCCATATCTGCAGATGAAAGCGGACGCGGAATGTCTTCAAATGAATACCGAACTTTTTCTTTTGGTGTACAGGTACTTTTTTCAAGATGAAACTGCACTTTTTTTGTCCCAACGCAGGAGAAGGCGAAAGGCACAAAAAATAATACAACAGCCGCTATACGTATAGGTTTAAGCATCATGTCATTTGCTTTTAAATCATTTACATTCAATACATTTAAAGAAATCCTGTTCTCCCGGGGTTTTCCTATCTGCTAAATAAATCCACCGGTAAAATAAATTCCCATTTACCGGCATTTCCCGTTCCCCCCATATTCTTATCCAACAAATAACTATACCGGAAGCCAAAAGTAACCGGTTGCTGATTCCACCATTTGGTATCAAAAAACAGCTCTGCTCCGGCACTCCTGAAAGTATATACGTTATTCCAAACCCGGTTCATTGCGCCCACAAAATCAAAAAATATATTACCCCGCAATCTCAGAAAATAAACTATGTGTGCAAAACCCCAGTCAGGATAAACCAGAGGAAAATGATAATTAATTCCACCCTTCCACATCCGGGGCATATCTACGCCATGATATCCCCGCGCAAACGGAAAGTTGTTGGGAAAGCGATACCGGTTTACGGTATCCCGCCACTGAAAAGCTCCGTTAATCACCAGACTGTGATTGATTCCGATGCCTGGGAAAAAAAGCGTTCCTGAAGCCAGTAATTGTTGCGCCCTATCCTTTGTAACCATATGACGATAGCGCAATAAGAAACTTTGAGCAAAGCGTGGATTAATATGCTGGACTGCTTTTTGAATCTGACTACCCCAATTCAGAGAATATTGCATATAATTAAACAATGGACCCGCAATACTGTCTTTATATATTCCAGTAACATGTAACTGCTCCACATTAAAAGAAGACGCAAAAACAAGATTCCTATACCATTGACCTCCGGTAAAATTCAAAGGAACCCTTATGCCCATGTTTGCATTTAATTCATTCCACCGAATGGTTCTAATAGTATCACTCTCTTTTCTATTAAGGGTATAGGATATACCACCGGTAACCCAGGGAAACCAGGCGCCATATACCCCGTCAAAACCTGCTTTATGACTCCCTTCATTTTCATTAAATGCATAGTATAACTGCGATTGAAAAGTATTCAGGATATTTTGTCCATAAAAGGTGAAGCTCCATTCAGGTGGTTCATAAAAAGGCCTCCAGCTGTGAAAATTAAACGGAGAAGAAAGCTTTCCGTATCGCGTTGTTTCATGCCTGACATCAGGGATACCGGATAAAATGTTGCCCCCTGTTTGCTGTAATGCCTGAGGCAGATACAAATCAGCAGCATATAAGCTTGTGGACACCGGCGCCGGTTTCCAGTCCTCTTCCTTCAATTGTTTTTCCTTAAGCTGCATTCCCGACTCCGAGAAACTGCTCCACACCAGTTTCTTTTGATCATTAATGGCTGCCTGATAGGCTCCAAAAGGCTGATTGGTGAGTTTAAAAAGTGTGCCGGTTTTTATATTAAGTGCAAAAATATCATCCTGGTATCCGTTGCCCGAAGAAAAATATACGGTATCCGCTTTAACCAGTGGGTATCCTTTTATTGCAAAACTCCAGGGCAAAAGATTGACCATCTCCCCGGTATTTAGGTTTATCCTGGACAAGTTCATCTGTCCGTCTTTATTTCTAACACAGGCAATTATATGGTCCCTGTCATAAAACTTTGGATACGTATAAATATAGGATTGCTCCTTTGAAACCGGAACGTTGTATAATAATGTTCCCAACGCTGCATCAAGAAGATGCAATTCGCTTTTTTGTTCGGGAGTATAGGTTACCGCTATGATCCTGGATCCATCCTCAGACAGGTCGGGTTGATAGTACCTGCTTCTACGAGTCAGGCGAACAGTTCTCCCCGTAGGTACATCCAAAACTTTAATTTCACTATAATCTCTTCTGCCCCATCGGATATCAGGCTTGTAGGCTGTATATACAATTTTATTATTCCGATATGTATAAAAGTCATTGCGTGATATATCCTTAGTTCTGATTTTTTTTTCTCCGGTCGGAGTTTTCATCCACCACGCAGGAATATCACGATAGGTTCTTTTTTGAACAATCAGAGAATCCCTGCCTGCATAATACGGATAGGAATAATCAGACACAAAACGATTATTGCCTTTTGTAATTAAGGTATCATCAGAAAAAAGAAGGGATTGTGATTTATAATACCGGAAGGCATCTTTTACAAATTCACTATAATTCACTCCTGCATGTCTTTTAACGGATTTTTGGAAGGGATAAAATAGATCTTCATAAGCTGCAGCATCGCGGGTCACTTTATTCCAGAACTGTTCACCAAATTTTTCCCTTCCATAACCCGTCAGCAGATAACCAAGCGAATAATGATCCGGAATATAATGCTTCAGGGAGCCATTTCGGAGTTTCATAAAAGAATATTTTTTACCGGCAGCCCATAGCGACCTATACCCATTGAAAAACAGTGGCAATCTTCCTCTGCCCTGTCCGCTGGCCGCCGTTTCCTGAAAAACGGCATCCCCTTCAAAAAACCAATTGGGTACCGCTGCATTATTTGCCACTGCCTGCCCTTGTTCTCCCAATAGGAAATAGGCCAGTTTTGATAACCCTTTTCTGTAATTCATATACTGCTGCACATGCCGGTATTCGTGTAGCGCCAGATTATCTGCCCAGGGCAGGCTACCCAGCTCAAAGTTGTTAACCGGTGGCATGAGCATAAATTCACTTCGCCATGGTGCCAATCCCACATATCCATTGGATTGGGTGGTTTGGTTATGCAGTACGATGTTGATTTTCCGGTGAGCATCACCGGCTGTATTACCCGTATACTTATTTAAGTAGTGTACAATACCCGCAATCCGCTGTGCTGTAGTATCCAGTTCAGCAGGGAAAATAATCCGGGCTTCAGGCACATTTATCTGCTTCCACTTCACAGCAACAGGAACAGCGCCAAATTCCTGTGAGAAAACAGTTGTAACCGACAAGGAGAAAAACAGCAAAAGCAGGACAGTACGTATATATTTCATTTGCACCTTAAATATACATGCAAAACCCGAAGTTATAAATCCGCTTCACAGTATGCCTGAAATTTGCAGCATTTTTTAAGGCTACTCCAAAATCACGGCCGAACTTTCCTGATGTGGTTTTAATTTTTTAGAAGCGATTATTCCAACCATTAAGGAAACTACAATCACTCCGAGAGACACCCATTCCGGAATCTCCACATGGTGAGAAATTAACATCTTAACGCCAACAAACGCAAGAATAACAACCAGGCTATAGGTGATATACTTAAATTTATCCAGTTTACTTGCAATCAGGAAAAACATTGATCTCAATCCCATAACAGCTATAATATTAGAGCTAAAAACAATAAAAGGATCTGTAGTAATGGCTAAAATTGCAGGAATACTGTCAATGGCAAAAAACAGGTCTGTCAATTCAATAATTACTAATGCTACAAATAAAGGCGTTGCATATTTAACCCCTTCTCTTTTAATAAAAAATTTATCACTTTTTACCACATTGGTAACCGGATATATTTTGCCAATCCACTTATACATTCTTGAATCTCTGGGATCGGTGTGCTTAGAACCACTGAATAGTATTTTCAAAGCAGTTAAGATCAGAAACACGCCAAAAACATAGATAATCCAGCTAAATTTATTGATTAAAGCTACGCCGAAAACAATCATTAGGGCCCTGAAGACTATCGCCCCCAATACACCATAAAAAAGTACTTCATGCTGGTATTTTTTGGGAATGGCAAAAGACGTAAAAATAAGTGCAATAATGAATATATTATCAACACTCAGGGAAAGTTCAATCAGATACCCATTAATGTATTTCAGCACCGCATTAGAAGGAGACAAGCCGGTTGGATTTTCAATCCAGTTATGTTTAAATACAAGATAAATTATTCCTGAAAAAAGTATGGCAAACCCCACCCACACGCTTGTCCAGATGGCCGCCTCTTTTGTTTTTATTTCGTGAGGCTCCCGATTAAAAACCCCCAGATCTAAAACTAATGCAAATACAACTGTTATTATAAAAAGTATCCAAACGATCATAAAATATACGGATAAAATGCAGTGGTTTTCATGTTAAAAATCAAACAATTCTCCTAAAAAACCCTTCTTCTTTTTGTAATAATAACTTTTGTCCGAAGGATAATGATTTCTCTCGGGATAGGGGTTTCTTTGTGCGCCAGGGGCATTCTGCAAGGATCGCTCAATTACCTTGTCCAGTTCCCCCCGGTCGAGCCATATTCCACGGCAATCCGGACAATAATCAATTTCAATACCATTACGGTCTGCCATTACCAAGGCAACATTACAATTTGGGCATTTCATACTTTCCTATTTTTATTAAAGAATAATTTAATTATTACAGGAGCGGTAACCATCAATACCAATCCAATTAAAATAAATTCTAAATTGTTTTTAACCCAATTATTGTCGCCTAATATGTATCCCAGGGTAGTAATACTGCCTACCCAAACCACCGCACCAAGAATATTGTAGAATGAAAATTTTCTGAAATCCATGGCTACCGTTCCTGCAATAATCGGGGCAAAAGTTCTTACTATCGGCAAAAAACGGGCAATGGCTACGGCAAAACCACCTTTTTTCTCATAAAAATCATGTGCAGTGGAAACATGCCTTCTTTTTAAAAACCAGGTGTCTTCCTTCCTGTTTATAACATATTTAAATTTGTATCCAAACCAATATCCAAAGTAATTTCCAAGAATTGTGGCGCCCGTAAATAATACCATCCAGAAAGGCAGATTAAGGAGTTCATTCGAAAAAGGAAAATGAACCTTATCCGCAGCGGCAATCACCATTCCGGATATAAATAACAACGGATCGCCAGGAAGAAAAAAACCAATGATAACTCCTGTTTCAATGAATAAAATCAACAGCACTAAAAACAATCCGCCATTTTTCATAATCCAGTTCGGGTCCAGCACATTTTGAAAAAATTCAATAATAATCTGCATTTCTTTTCAATCAACACCCTTTAATAAGGTAATCTTGCGCCAAAAGTAGTAACTATTTCGTTTATGATAGTCATACTATCATAAAAAAATGTAAAATCTTTATTTACCTTCATACGCCTAAACAGTCATGCTCAACAATGGATGCACAGATAAAACTTAAAATGAATAAGGGGTTATACCTTCGAAATCCGGAAAACACGGAATTGGGAAAAAAGATTCTCAAACACAGTGTGCAGCTTATCCACAAATTGGGCTTTGAGAACTTTACTTTTAAAAAACTCGCTGAAGATATAGGAACCACCGAAGCCGGGATCTACAGATACTTTGAAAACAAGCATAAATTATTGATTTATATTACAGCCTGGTATTTTGGATGGCTGGAGTTTCAAATAAAATATCAAACCAACAATATCGCATCCCCTAAGATTAAATTGCAAAAAATTATTTCCATACTTACGGCGCCTGTTGAAGACGATGTTCAAACGAGTTATATTGATGAAAGCCTGCTTCATCCGCTGATCGTTGCTGAAGGTTCCAAAACCTTTCTGACAAAACAGGTTGGCGAAAACAATAAACAGCTCTTTTTTCAGCCTTACAAAGATTTATGTACCAGAATCGGAGATATAATTTCAGAATACAATCCAAAGTATAAGTATCCAACTTCCATGGCTTCTACGATCGTGGAAATAGCTCATTTTCAGAACTTCTTTATGCACAATTTACCAACCCTTACCGATTTCAAAAAAGCAAATAAAGAAAATGAAATAATTACGTTTTTAAGGGAATTGGTCTTCTCCAGCCTGGACAAAACTACCGTAAAAAGTAAATGACGGATTTCAGAGGATTGTACTATTCAGTGAAGATTGCAATTTTTCAGGAATCGGCATCTCCTTCTTAGCAGCAGTTCCATATTGCAAACTTTCCTTAAATTATTTCCGTCACACATGACAGCCCATGACAGCTCTACCGGCGGCATATCCTACATTTGAAGCAGAAATCTCGTTTTTATTACTGAAAAGAAAGACTTATGCAGGTCATTTTCGGGATAATATATCACTTTATCGGTGGGTTCGCATCCGGCAGTTTTTACACGCCATTTAAGAAGGTTAAAGGCTGGGCCTGGGAAAGTTACTGGATTGCAGGCGGACTTTTCTCCTGGTTTATCGTGCCTCCGCTCGCGGCGTATTTTACTATTCCCAACTTCGGAGAAATTATAAAAAATACCGATCCTACCACCATAGGAATTACCTTTCTTTTTGGTTTACTCTGGGGGATAGGAGGACTTACTTACGGTCTGGGCGTTCGTTATTTAGGTATTTCTTTGGGTACCAGCATTATTTTAGGACTCACCATGGTGTTTGGTTCCCTTATACCTTCCATCTACTATAATTTTTATCCTGCAGAAGGCAAGGATACTTTTTCCGTGATTATTCAATCCAAATGGGGGTTATATGTACTTGGAGGATTATTGGTGTGCATCTTAGGGATTGTTTTTTGTGGTAAAGCAGGTACGTATAAAGAAAAGGAATTGAATCCTTCCGGCAGCAAGGCAACGCAAAGTAAGGATGAATATAAGTTCGGATTGGGTTTGCTGGTATCTATCATCTCGGGCATACTGAGCGCCTGCTTCAACTTCGGTATTGAATCCGGTAAATCTATGGCTAATACTGCCAATGAACTTTGGAAAACCGCCCATCCGGGACAGGGAGAGTTTTTGTTTCAGAACAACGTTACCTTTGTGGTAATTCTCTGGGGAGGGCTCACAACTAATTTCATCTGGTGCATGATCCTCAATGCGCGAAACAAAACCTTCAGTGATTATATCAATACCAAAACACCCTTACTGTCCAACTACTTCTTTTCAGCTTTGGCAGGAATAACCTGGTTTCTGCAATTTTTCTTTTACGGAATGGGCGAAAGCAGATTAGGCAATGGCGCAAGTTCCTGGATATTGCATATGGCCTTCATTATTTTAGTCGCTAACTTATGGGGAATTGTATTAAAAGAATGGAAAGGAGTGAGTAAGCGAACAATCAGAATGATTGCTATTGGTATTATTACTATCATCATAGCCGTTCTCATGGTCGGTTATGGCAACTCCTTAAAATGAATTTTTGAAAAACTATAAATTTAAAAATATGTCTTCTGCCAGCGTAAATGAATTCAAACATGTGAGCTATTTATGGGACGATGCAAAAGCAGCAGCCCTTGCAGGCGATGAGGTGGGTTTGTTGATCTACCGGTCTAATCTGTTAGGCGCTGATCTTCGCCTGACAAACTATGGTGGAGGAAACACCTCCTGTAAAGTAATATCAAAAGACCCGATCACCGGAAAAGATGCTGAAGTCATGTGGATTAAAGGCTCGGGCGGCGATCTGGGAACGCTTAAGAAAAGCGGACTTGCGGCTTTATATGCCGAACGGCTTAGAAGTCTTACTAATGTATATCGTGGAATAGAACATGAAGATGAAATGGTGGAACTTTTTAATCATTGTATTTTCGATCTGAGTTCCAAAGCACCTTCCATTGATACTCCCCTGCATGGTTTTCTTCCTTTTAAACATATTGACCACCTGCATCCGGATGCAGCTATTGCTATAGCTGCCGCGAAAGACGGAAAACGTATTACGCAGGAATTGTTTAAAGGAAAAATTGGATGGGTAGAATGGCAGCGTCCGGGTTTTGACCTGGGTTTGAAACTTAAACAATGTTTGGATGAAAATCCGGACATCAAAGGAATTATGCTGGGTTCTCATGGTCTGTTTACCTGGGGGGATACAGCTTACGAGAGCTATATCAACACCCTGGAAGTGATTGAACAATGCGCATTGTACATTGAAGAGAAACAGAAAAACAAGAAAATATTCGGCGGGGCCAAACTAAATGCATTGCCTAAAAAGGAAAGACTGGATAAAGCCACTGCCCTGGCGCCTATATTAAGAGGATTCTGTTCTTCCCAAATTAGTATGATCGGTCATTTTTCTGATAACGAGCGGGTGCTGGAATACATTAACTCAAATGATCTGGAAAGATTAGCGCCAATGGGCACAAGTTGTCCTGACCATTTCCTCAGAACCAAAATCAGTCCGTTGGTACTTAACCTGTCGCCTGATGAACCATTGGATGATATTACTGCTATTAAGGAAAAACTGGCGCCTCAGTTTGAGTCTTATCGCAATATGTACAAAGATTATTATGAAAAGTGTAAACATCCCAACAGTCCTGCCATACGCGATGCTAATCCGGTAGTGCTTTTATATCCGGGGGTAGGCATGTTCACCTTTGCAAAAGACAAACAGACTGCGCGTGTAGCGGCAGAATTCTATACCAACGCTATTAACGTGATGAGAGGTGCAGAAGCCATCTCTGAATACACTTCTCTGCCCCGGCAGGAAGCGTTTAACATTGAATACTGGTTACTCGAAGAAGCGAAGTTACAGCGCATGCCCAAACCCAAGGCACTGTCTGGAAGAATAGCTCTTGTAACAGGGAGCGCAGGAGGTATAGGAAAAGCTATTGCCAGGAAATTTGCTGATGAAGGCGCTGTGGTAGTGGTTAATGATAACGATGTGGAAAGGCTGGCGCATGCAAAAGAGGATTTTGGAATCCATTACAGCAAAGACGCTTTTACAACGGAGCTGCTGGATGTTACTGATGCAGTAAGCATTGCAAATGCATTTAATGCCGCTGCGTTAACCTTTGGAGGAGTAGACATAGTAGTGAATTGCGCCGGACTGTCTATATCCAAACCCATTGAAGAACACACCGAAAAAGATTGGGACCTGCTTTATGACGTTCTGGTAAAAGGTCAGTTTCTGGTTACCCAAAAAGGAGTTGATGTTATGCGGAAACAAAATCTGGGTGGAGACGTCATCAATATCGTGAGTAAGAACGCACTGGTAAGCGGCCCCAATAATGCAGGATACGGTTCGGCTAAGGCGGCACAGTTGCATTTAAGCCGGTTAAATGCTGCCGAATTAGGCAAAGATCATATCCGTGTGAATGTGGTAAACCCCGATGCCGTAATTTCGGATAGTAAGATATGGGCGGGCGCCTGGGCAGAAGGTCGCGCCAAAGCTTACGGTGTAAAAGTAGAGGAGTTACCGGCATTTTATGCCAAACGCACCCTGCTTAACCAGATCATTCTCCCGGAAGATATTGCCAATGCCTGCTATGCCTTTGTTGGCGGCTTGCTGAACAAGTCCACCGGGAATGTATTGAATGTTGACGGTGGTGTGGCCATGGCTTTTGTAAGGTAGTGATGTAAGAAAAAATCCTTACATTGTAGCATGTATCGTCACGCATTTGTTATGCAATTGCATAAAGGCTTCGAAGCTGAATACCAGAAACGGCATAGTGCAATATGGCCGGAATTGAAGGAATTATTAAAAAATGCAGGCATAGAGGAATACTCCATCTTTTTGGAAGAAGCAACCGGAAAGCTCTTCGGCTACCTGCAGTTTAACAGTGAAGAAGCGAAGGACGCTTTACCTCAACAACCTGTAATGCAACGCTGGTGGCATTATATGAAAGATATCATGGATGTGAATGAGGATGAATCTCCTGTAAGCATCCCGCTGAAAGAAGTATTTTATATGCCTTAATTAATATTTATCATGCTGGTAGAAAAAAGTAAAATTGATCTCCACAATGAAGATTTCTTAAAAACGCATAGCAGCCGACTCGCTCATTGTAGTGAAGCTATTGGATCTGTCGAAAGTATTATCGAAAAACTGATGGCATTTCAGATTGCTATTCCCAGTTGGGCATTAGGCACCGGAGGTACTCGTTTTGGAAGATTCCCCGGGGGTGGAGAACCACGCAATCTGGAAGAAAAGATTGAAGATATAGGACTCCTGCACTCACTGAACCGCTCCAGCGGGGCTATTTCACTTCATATTCCATGGGACATTCCTGACAACCCGGCTCATATCAAAGCCCTGGCCGCACAGCATGGATTACGTTTTGATGCTATGAATTCCAATACCTTCCAGGACCAGGCCAATCAGCAACTGAGCTATAAGTTTGGTTCTCTTCAAAATGTAAACAAAGCGATTCGTCAGCAGGCTATTGATCATAATATTGAAGTGATAGGTCACGGAGTGGAATTAGGATCCACCTCGCTCACCGTATGGCTCTCAGATGGCTCCTGTTTTCCCGGACAGCTCAATTTCCGGGAAGCCTTTCAAAATACCCTTAACGGATTAGCTGAAATTTATAAAGCCCTACCCGATAACTGGAAAATTTTTGTAGAATACAAGGCCTTTGAGCCTAACTTCTATTCCATGACGGTGGGTGACTGGGGGCAGTCTTATTTATATGCCAGCAAGTTAGGCCACAAAGCCTATACCCTGGTTGATCTGGGGCACCATTTAGCCAATGCCAATATTGAGCAAATCGTTTCCTTGCTATTGATGGAAGGAAAATTAGGCGGGTTTCACTTCAACGACTCTAAATATGGCGATGATGATCTCACTACCGGCAGCATAAAGCCCTACCAGCTCTTTCTTATATTTAATGAATTGGTAGAAGGGATGGATGCAAAAAATATGAACCATGCTACCGATTTGGGATGGATGATTGATGCCTCGCACAATATAAAGGACCCGTTAGAAGATCTGATGCAATCGGTTGAAGCCATTTTGATTGCTTATGCTCAGGCTTTACTGATAGACAAAAGAGCCCTGCAGGATGCCCGACACAATAATGATGTTGTGAAGGCTCAGGAAATATTGCAGCATGCTTTCCGCTCAGATGTGCGGCCCCTGGTAGCCGAAGCCCGGTTACGGACAGGCGGAGCTTTGGACCCTATCGTTTTATTCAGACAGGAACATATCCGGCAGCAATTGATAAAATACAGAGGGGCTAAGGCTGTAGCTACAGGATTATAATTCGAAAATGCATTTTATGACCCGCCGTGATACAACGCGGCCGCTATGCGAAGCGAGGACGCTTCGCATTCCTTTGTTGTCGCCTCACGGCGATACAAAAATCCATGTGGATGTTCAGGGGAGAAATCAGCTTTTTACCATCATCCTGGTCCTGCTGCAGGTTTAAGCCGGTGATGTAAAAAATTAAAAAAGCCGATTGCTTTCTTATTTCCTTTTACTCCAAAATGTACGAAATATATGATCAAGGAATACTAAAACCAATATGAGCGTTGCAATATAAATACTGAAAGAATACTGTAATACGGAATTTAATTTTAGAGAAGGCAATTGTAAATGAAACGCAAAATCGAAAGAAAAGTATTTCTTCAGTAAATAAGCGGCCATTGCAATAAGTCCTAATGAAACCACCGATAAAGAACCAAGCATAAAAAAGAAATTCTGTTTTTTCTTTTTCTCTGCTTCTTTATAAATACAAAACATGGCCCGTTCACCGAAATCAGGCGGCAAAGAAGAAGCTGCTTCTTCCTGCAGGGCTTTTATAATGGCTTTATCTTCCTGCATCTTAATCATTTTTGTTAATCAAAAAGTACAATTTCTTTCTAACCCTGTAAAGTTTTATTTTAACGTTATCGGAACTTAAATCCATAATGCCGGCTATATCATGAATCTTTTCCCCTTTTGAATAATAAAGGGCTATTAACATTTTTTCTTCTGCACTCAGCCTTTTCAATACAACCTGCAATTTATTAAGTAAGTTTTCATTTTCATCTTTTTCAAATAACATATCAACATTTTCATCAGGAACTTTGTCAATCATTGTTTCGTCAATATAAGAAAAATCCTGCCGGGTTTTTCTTGTTGCTGAAATGGCAGTATTGTAAGCAATGCGGTATAGCCATGTTAAAAAACTGCTTTTGCCCTGAAAGGTGTTTAATTTTTTAAATGCTTTTATAAAAACATCCTGTGTCAACTCTTCAGCATCTTCTTTCGATGAGGCGATACGGACAATCAACGAATAAACGGCATCGCTATAGCGGGATAGAAATAGTGAAAACAAATTGGTTTCTCCCTCGCATATACGCTGAATGATGTGAAATTCGTCCTGATTATCCATGATCCTTCTCATAGACGCAGTGATCCTGATTTGGTTACAGAAAATTTATAAAACAATTTTCCTGAAAAAATATGTAACCGGTTTTACAATGTTGCGTCAAACAGTGTAAAGAACAAAATTATTCACCTGAAATTAAAACGCTATGATGGATTTTATTATGGTTCCAGCAATAATCGGGATTGTTACTTTGGGTATTTACAAATTGTTTGAACTTTTTGTACGAAAAAAAGAACGTTTGAACATCATTGAAAAAATCGGCGATAAACTGAGTCCTTCCGATTTGAACCTGAATTTATCACTACCGGCATTATCCGAAAATACCGGTAAGTTCAACACGCTGAAATTTGCCTGTTTGTTACTGGGCGCAGGAATCGGACTCTTGATCGGCTATTTTATTTGTCTTAATACAATGCCGGGATTCAATACGGGGGATTTCTTCAATAACACTTATCAGACGGTCAGTGTCATCTATGGCGCTTCTGTTTTAACTTTTGGCGGGTTGGGCTTATTGATTGCATTTTTGATAGAGATGAAATTTTCAAAAAGAAAATCCGGTGCGTAAAAAATGCCCGGTTTGAGGAATGCTTTTGGCAAGTTTCAACCTGTTGCTATGCGAGGCGTCTTCGCCTCGTATGTTTTTGTTGTAGCCTCCTGGCGATGTCCCGCAATTTGAAACTGATTAAACACGCTCCTGCTTTACACCGTCATTTATAACCACAAATTTACTCTGCCAGCTCTTTGATATTCAGATCTCACCTCCTACCTTTATGTTATGACTGCCCATAAACTGCCCGTTATAGCTATTTTTGATATTGGGAAAACGAATAAAAAACTTTTCCTCTTTGATGAAGACTATAAAGTAATATATGAAAAAAATGACTCCCTGCCTGAAACAACCGATGAAGACGGATTTCCCTGTGAAAATCTGAATTTATTGATCCAATGGATCCAGGATTCTTTTCAGACCATCATTCAGCAGGACGCGTACACCCTCAGGGCCATCAATTTTACGTCGTATGGCGCCAGTTTTGTTCATATTGATAAACAAGGAAAGCCGTTAACGCCTTTATACAACTATTTAAAACCATACCCGGAGGGTTTAAAAAATAAATTTTATATAAAATACGGTGGAGAAATCATGGTTTCCATGCATACAGCTTCACCTGTATTGGGCAGCTTAAATTCGGGGATGCAATTATACCGGCTAAAGAAAGAACAAAAATCCATATTTGATCAGATAGCCTTTTCAATGCATCTGCCACAGTTTATTGGCTATTTGCTTACCCGTCAAACCTGTTCAGACATTACCAGTATTGGCTGCCATACCATGCTCTGGAACTTCCCACAAAATAATTATCACGAATGGGTTTACCGGGAAGGTATCATCAATAAACTGGCTCCCATCCTGCCTTCGGACACGGTACACGAAATATCCAATTCAGGGAAGACTATTCTTTATGGGGTTGGACTACACGATAGTTCCTCAGCCTTAATTCCTTATCTCCTCAGTTTCAAAGAACCCTTTATTTTGATCTCCACCGGCACCTGGTCTATAAGTCTAAATCCGTTCAACAATAATCCACTCACCGTTGAAGAATTACAAAAAGATTGTCTGTGTTATATAACCTACCAGGGGAAACCTGTAAAAGCTTCCCGGTTATTTGCCGGGTATGAGCATGAGCAACAAACCAGACGACTGGCTGAACATTTTGCTAAACCCAAAGATTATTATACGAACGTAAGTTTTGATAAAAACACAATTGCACTCCTGCGGTCATCATCTGAGTCTCCACCTGAGATGCAACCCGGGATAACCGTTTTTTCTGCCAGGGAATTAAATGATTTCAGCAGTTATGAACAGGCTTATCATCAGCTGCTTCTGGATATTTTAGATAAGCAAATTGAGTCTACAACATTAGTGCTAAGAGGAACGAATACCAAAAGAATATTTGTGGATGGCGGTTTTAGCAAAAATCCATTGTATATGTCTTTACTCGCTGAAGCCTTTCCCGATATTGAAGTATATTCTGCCTCCATTGCCCAGGCCACAGCTCTGGGAGCGGCCCTGGCCATCCATCCTCACTGGAATCGTAAGTCCGTTCCCCGGGATATTATTAGTTTGCAGTATTATAAAAACAATAAAGACTGAAATAAGCAAATCCAAAGAAACCATAAGCGGAGAGGAATCTCTTATTTCAACTTGTCCACCTCCTGTGGAAAAAAGAATCAGGATTATCTGTTTACGCAGCCGATATTTAACGAATCTTTTGTGCAATAAAGAATAGCTTTCATTCGTCTATACCTTATCATATTGATTTCATGGAAGTAAACGGAGAAATAAATGCATTGATGTATCTTTTAAATGATCCCGATCAGGAGGTATTTGATTCCGTGAGCAGGAGAATTGAAAGTTATGGTAAGTCAATCATCCCAAACTTAGAGCAATTATGGGAAAACACCCCCGAAGCTACTGCGCAGACAAGGATCGAACTTCTTATACACCGGCTTCACTTCAGGGAATTACAGTCAAACTTCTCAGCCTATGCCCAATCTTCCACCCATGATCTTTTGGAAGGAGCCTTGTTGGTAGCCAGATACCAATATCCCGAAATGTCTGAACATACGGTGGTGCAGGAAATTGAAAAAGTGAAACGAAACATTTGGCTGGAACTGACCAACTACCTTACTGGACTGGAGCAGATAAATATTATCAACCGCATCCTCTTTAATTATTATAAATTCAAGGGGGTAGAAATTGCTTATCAAAATCCTGAAGAGTTTCTAATCAATAAGGTATTAGAAACTAAAAGAGGCAATTCAATTATCAATGGTATTATTTATCAATTGCTTTGCGGTTTACTTGACATACCGGTAAAAGCAATCAGGATACCTCATCAGTTTTTGCTGGCCTATTTCGATACTTCTTATGGATATTTTAATACACAAAAAAATGGTTTAAACATTCATTTTTATATTGATCCTTTAAATGGACATGTGTACACGCAGACAGATGTGGAGGATTATTTTAAGAATACCGGAATTGGTCTGTCGGTTTCCTATTTCAAGCCCATGGAGCATCGGCAGATTTTACAGTTCTTACTGGAAGAACTATCCAAGTGTTTTACTTCCGGAGAGTACGAGCATAAACGAACTGAATTGCTTTCTCTGGCAGACATTATGAAACTTCATAATTAAGAAAAGAAATTAATAAAGCCTGAATTTCAAACCCTTTTCCTCTTATGGATGCAATTTCACCTTTTCGATGGTGTGATTTAGCCGGCTCCTTTCTGCGGCAAAAGCCATCAGATGACTGACAACCGAAACATCTATCGTAGAAGATAAAATACGTGGATCCTGATGACCTACAGACTGCACCCAATCCTGTACCAGGCGATGATCGCCGCCCCCATGAAAATCGGTTTTTAAACTCCACGTGGTTTGCTGACCACTTCTGAAATCTGTAATGGTATACTTTTCCATATCTCCCACAATATCCCCCCTGGTTCCCATTATCTTTGTACATCTCCCTTCGTAGGAAGTAAGTCCTTCCATAGAAAAAACCGCCGTTATATTTTTGGCAAAGCGCATATTCACCGTAAGATGATCGGGCTGGTCATTATCCATCCGATATACACAACGGCCATAATCGGTTGTTTTTAGTTTTTTTAAAATGATATAATCCCAATTATGACGTTGTTCCGGTAAATCAAAAACATACAGCCTCTTGCGATCCCGGTAATAAATTTGCACGGCTGAAAAAGGACAGGTTGCCTCAACGGCGCAGTTGTCTGTACACCTTTCCGTACTGCCGGGTGGTGCATTTTCCAGGGTAAAGTGCCGCAAACTTCCAAAACATTGTAAATCTTCTATGGGTTCATTAATCAGCCAACGGAGGATATCAGTATCGTGGCACGATTTTGCCAGAATTATGGGTGATGATAAAGCGCTGTTGTGCCAGTTACCTCTTACATAAGAATGCGCCATGTGGTCAAAACCAATAGGTTCCATATGCTGCACACTTACAATATCCCCAATAATTCCGGAAGTTATGATCTCTTTTAACTGCCTGAAATAAGGTGAGTATCTCAATACATGACATACGCCTACAATTCGCCCCGTGGCCTTTGCTTTTTCATGAATCAGGCGGCATTCTTCCTCTGTTATGGCTATTGGTTTTTCCAGTAACACATCATACCCCGCATCCAAAGCCTGTAAACAGGGGGCGGCATGCAAGGCATCCGGCGTAGCAATGATCACCGCATCAGCAAATTTTTCCCTTTTAAAAACATCTTCCCAACTATAAAAACGATTTTGTCCCTCAATATGATGCTTCCGCGCAAAACGACCATTACGAACTGCATTGCCATCGGCTACCCCAACTATTTTCATTTCATGCGGGTAAATCAAAGCATAGTCTGCGTAAATATTACCTCTGTTACCGGCCCCAATTAAAATAGCTGTTACCGGCTTTTTTAAGGGACGATGTAAAGGATTTTTATAAATATCCTGTTTTAAACCCAGCAAAGCGGCAATTTCTTTCCAGGTAAAACTGATTGACTCAGCTGCCTGGTTAAGGGTCTCAACCGCTATATTTCTGAAAGAAAAGTTCCTCAAAGGCATGACTTCTGTATTTGATCATCAACGATACACATCCTTGTAAATATAAAGATCAAAAAG
Source organism: uncultured Terrimonas sp. (assembly GCA_964518685.1). GTDB lineage: Bacteria > Bacteroidota > Bacteroidia > Chitinophagales > Chitinophagaceae > Agriterribacter. The sequence continues at coordinate 21,868 of CAZFGP010000016.1, read as the reverse complement.
CACATGACAAACCAGGTGGAATTAACGGGTGCATTTAAAATTGTCGCAGGCGGGTGGTGACACCCGCCTGTAGCGTCCGCTACCGGTCGGTGTCCCACCGACCGGAAAATTATACAGGGCGCGACAATTTTAAATGCACCCGAATTAACTGTCTGGTTCACCGTCTAAAAAAAAATTACTTTTGTATAAACGTAGCATGGTTATTGTTAGCACTGCGATAGAAAACCGAGTATTCTATAAAACGATTTAACAGCCCTTGAAAAGCTATAAGATAGCCTTATCCTGAAAGCCCACAACTTTTTTTGAACTTTTGATGCTATCATTCAGAATCATGAAGCTTAATATGCGTTTCAAGCCCTTTTTTAATCCGGCAAAATCTTTTGTCTTTTTTCCAACCATTTTATCTGGAAGGCAGGATCAGCATACTTATTATGGTATGCTTAAAACGCTGATTATAATACTACTGTCTATTTTTACAGGTACATATGTGCAATCACAACCCAATTTAGAAAATACGGTACCCTCAAATTACAATGCTCAAAAAGGTAACCTTTCTATCAGCAATCGCCATTACCGGCTGGGGGAACAATCCTTAAAATGGGATTGGCAGTCAGGAGATACCCTCATTATTGATCTCAGCCCTGCTGAAGAGGAATGGGTTAATAATAATCTGCTAATCTGGGGGCAGAACCACTTCGAAATGTGGGTTCATAACGAAGTGGCTTCGGCAGACACTTTTCAGGTTGAATTTATAAACTGGCAGGGACGCAATCAATTTCACTTTAATTTCAACATCGGTTATCAGGGATGGAGAAGAATGCTAAGGAGTTATCGTCACGATATGATTAAGGATAAAGTGCAATACGATAAATATTGGTGGAATGTGGACAAGATTTTTATCATTGCGCCAGCAGCAGGGAGCGGAACAGTATTTCTTGATAATATTCAGTATATGCGCTCTTCGGAAATGAAATATTCGGACAGACAAATGCCTGATTTATTTGCGCTGGCAAACGAAACCTACTATTCCAGTGATTTTTTTTACAGGTTAGATACCATCTCTGCTAATCTGCCACTTACCGAACCTTCTGCTCAACAGATCTCAGAAATCAATATTATTAAACAACGAATTCTTGAATCGGGAAAAGGAAGCGCACCCGGTGCAAACGAGTTGAATACCGCCAATGCACAGTACGCCACATATAATATCGTAACCGAAGAAAATATCATTCGGGGAAAAGACATTGCTGACCCCTCAGAGATTGGAAATATGTTTTCAACGCTTACCAGAGACTATATTCATCATGAAAATACCGACAGCAGGGACAAGGCAATTAATCTGCTCAAATTAATGCTTGATGGAGGTTTGGCAGGTGGAAGCGGCAGATGGTTTGCAGGCAATTCCTGGGGATATGACGACATGGTGTTTTATAAAGCCCTGATCAGCGCTTCAACCTTTGTGGATGAACATCTGAAGTTTGAAATATGGGACTGGCTAAGATGGAGTATGGGCATTAATCTTGGACGAAGTGCTGATCATATAGGTAAATTTGATGAAGATAATTTTTATGTTTTTCAGGATGCATTTCAATGTCTGATCGTTTTTAGTCCTGATGACAAATACGCTTTGCAGGATCTGGATAATATTAAAGTTTATATTGAAACTTATCTGCAAAATCAAAATGGCAATACCGATGGTATGAAACCCGATGGCACGGCTTTTCATCACTACGGACATTATAATGCTTATTCTAATACCTACGCCCCAATTATAGATCCCCTACTCTACACTTTTAGAGGAACTACTTTTTTGATTAATGAAGAATCCTATAAAAACTTAAGAAAAGTAATATATGCACAATACCTGATGTGCAATAGAACTGAATATGCAAACAGCCTTAACGGGAGGCATCCCTTCAATTCGCTGCTATCTTTTTCCGGCGCTTTCTTTAAAAAAATGGCAGAAATTGGAGGCGAAATCCTGGGAACTTCTGTTGATGAAATTGTAGCCGGAATTTTTGCCGGCGCTTATGGTCAACACCGGTCGCCGTTTGATGTTCCGGCAGAAGCAGCGCCCTCCGGATTCTGGCAAATGAATTACAGCCCGCTGGCAATGTTTCGAAGAGATAACTGGGCAGCCACCATCAAAGGGATTAACAATTATTTCTGGGGCTCGGAGATGACTTCAACCGAAAACCGCTATGGACGATACCAGAGTTATGGTGCTGTTGAGATCATGTATACCGGCGGACTTACTGCAAGCGGTATGAATTCCAAAGGCTGGAATTGGAACAAGGTTCCCGGAACCACTACCCTGCTTCTTCCTTTCAACACTCTGAGTTTACCTTCAGGAACAAATTATCTTGCAGAAAAAAATGCTTATAATTTTTCAGGAGGAGTAAAATTTGAAACGCCTGAACCCAATGTTCCGTCTGATATCATCCTTTCAGACCTGCACGGCAATTGCGGTATGTTTGCGCTAAAATTCAGACAAATCCGTGCTACAGTAACTCACAATGCCAGTTTCGTTTTCCGAAAATCCTACTTCAGTTTCGGTGATAAAATTGTATGTCTGGGCAGTAATATCAACAACAACGATAACACAAATACCACTATTACTACTCTGTATCAGGGCGCTCTACCTGCTGATAATACACCTACTATTGTAGATGGAAATACAAAAACCGGAGTCAGCCAGTCCGATGATCTGAGCAAAACAAACGCCCACTGGCTTATTGATGCCTACAAAACAGGCTACTATATCCTTGCCGGAAATACCATCCACGTAGAAAGACATGCACAAACCAGCCCCGATCAGTCTGGATCGGGTAATACCACTACTGCTAATTACGCCAACGCCTATATAGACCACGGAAAAACACCTTCCAGTGCCAAATATGCCTATGTAATTGCGCCTCATACAACATCTCAAAAGATGACCGCCTTTGCAAATAATATGCAATCCACGTCTGACAAAATATTCGACATTCTTCAACAGGATAGTGCTGCACATATTGTTCGCGAAAACGCCAGCGGCATTACGGGATTCAGCCTCTTTCTACCCAATAATAATCTAACGTCGAACGAAATTCTCAAAGCAAACGATGTGCCCTGCGTAACGATCATGCAATTAAAACAGGATACCCTGCGCATTTCTTTGGTAAACCCTGATCTGAACCTTATTGACAATCGAAGCACGGCTGTTCCCATAACTTTAACGCTTTATGGAACCTGGTCAAAAGTATCTGAAATAGCTTCAAGATATGCCAATGTAATCTCCTCCGAAAGTGGGGTAACCATCCTGCAATTTGATCCTCTTGATGGGTTACCGGCAGAAATCGCCCTGGTGGGGAAGACAGATGTCATCCTTCCTCTTTTTCTCCTGTCCTTTTCCGGACGCTCAGACCCATCTGCCAATCAAAATATGCTGGATTTTAAAGTTGAGAATGATGGCAGCGCTACCACTTTTCACCTTCAACGTAAATCTTTTGATGCCACCACATGGGAGACTATCGGCGCCCACAATTTTGGAACGGCGTCCGGCATCCATACCTACAAATTCCTGGACAACAATCTGGTTTCCCAGGGATACATGTATCGTATCAGCTGGCAGGAGAGTTCAGGAATATGGCATTATTCCAATATCGTAGCCTTAAAAAACAATCGTGCAGGTGGTAAGATCACCATCTCCCCTAATCCTGCAAAAAATACTTTCACCATCCGGCTACCCCAAAAATCTCAGGCAAAGCTCTACTGGATCCTATCCGACATATCAGGGAAACAGGTAAAACAGGGACGATTAGTGAACGCAACAGAAAACGTTTCTGTGCAAGAGCTGGCACCCGGACTTTATCTCTTACACCTTTCAACCGGTGAAACTATACGCATCATGGTAGCACGATAACATGATTCCCTTTTAGCAAAAACTCCTGATTAAATTTCTTTAGTTGCGAATTGAAACCATTGTTATATTTGCATAATAGATTAGTTGCATAAACAACTTTCTTCTATCCGGATTGGATAAACTCTTTTATATCACTCTCCGGTAAAACAAACAGGATTGAATCACGTTTAAATTGAACCTGAGATTAAAAACCTGACAAATGAAAATATTAGTATGTATCAGTAAATCACCCGATACCACCGCAAAGATTGCCTTCACAGATAATAACACTAAGTTCGCAGCCGCAGGGGTACAGTGGATTATCAATCCTTATGATGAATGGTACGCCCTGGTACGGGCAATTGAGTTAAAAGAAAAGGATCCCTCCACAATTATTCATTTAATAACTGTTGGCGGCGCTGACACCGAACCTATTATCCGTAAGGCTCTGGCATTGGGCGGGGATGAAGCCATTCGCGTAAATGCAGAAAGTGACGATAGTTTTTATATAGCATCACAGATTGCGGAAATCGCCAAACAGGGCGAATACGATTTAATCTTTACCGGCAAGGAAACTATTGACTATAATGGCGGTGTTATTGGCGGAATGGTTGCCGGATTTTTAGACCAGCCTTATATTGCCCTTGCTACTCATTTTGATATTAACACAGATTCAGCTACTATAACCAGGGAAATTGAAGGGGGTGATGAAGTGGTAGAAGTAAAAACTCCGCTGGTGGTTGGTTGTCAGCAGGGAATGGCACAGGCAAGGATCCCCAATATGCGGGGTATCATGTCGGCGCGCACCAAACCGCTCAAAGTAGTGGAACCCATTTCAGTAGACAGTTTAACGCAAATTATTCAATTTGAACTTCCTCCTGCTAAAGCCGGGGTGAAATTAGTATCGGCAGAGGATCCTGCTGAACTCGTAAGGCTGCTACATGAGGAAGCTAAAGTTTTTTAACAGGATTTCGAATCCATGCTCAAGACTGAATCTTAAATTTTTAATTTCAAATCTCAAATCCCCACATGTCAATACTCATTTTTATAGATCAATCAGAAGGACAAATAAAAAAGTCAGCTTTTGAAGTACTGAGCTATGGTGCAAAAATAGCAGGTGAAACGGGTCTGGAGGCTCAGGCTATTGTGATTGGGAAAGTAAAAGATGATCTGGCTTCCTTAGGACAGTACGGCGTGAAGAAAATACATTATGCAGACAACCCGGACTTTGATCATTTTGATGCGCAAACATACGGTAGCATCGTCTCACAGTTGGCACAGTCAACTGACGCTAAAATAATTATATTAGCCAATAACGCTAACGGGAAGACCCTGGCTCCACGATTGTCTGTGAAATTAAAAGCGGGACTGGTGACAGGAGCGATTGCTTTACCCGATTTAAGCAATGGCTTTAGCGTAAAAAAATCGGTATTTTCAGGTAAAGCATTTGCTCATGTTGCCGTAAACACCGAAATCAAAATTATAACGCTCAATGCTAATTCCTTTCCTGTATCTGCTTCATCCGATGGAAAAGCAACTGTTGAGCCAACAGCAATTTCTGCAGAACCTTCAAGGACAAAAGTAATTGCAACTCATAAAACTAAAGGTGAGGTGGCATTAAGTGATGCGGACATTGTAATAAGTGGTGGCCGCGGACTTAAAGGTCCGGAAAACTGGGGGATGGTTGAAGAACTGGCTACACTTCTGGGAGGAGCTACAGCCTGCAGTCGCCCGGTATCAGATTCCGGATGGCGTCCTCACCATGAACATGTGGGGCAAACAGGCTTAGCTATCGCACCCAATCTCTATTTCGCTATTGGTATTTCAGGCGCGATCCAGCACCTGGCCGGCGTAAACAGAAGTAAGACGATTGTAGTCATCAATAAAGACCCGGAGGCGCCCTTCTTTAAAGCAGCGGATTACGGGATTGTGGGCGATGCTTTTGAGGTGGTGCCGAAAATTATTGAAGCTGTCAAAAAATTGAAAGGAGTATCATAATTTGATATCATAGCGCCCGGAAGTAATTTTAACATCGTTATTATCCACACCCTTAAATTCAAACACACCGGAAAAGATTTTACTTATCCTGTGGACTTCAGTAATAACGAATTCTCCTAATTTTGTATGTAACGAGGAATATACTCTTCCAGAATTGTTTTCATTAACTGTGTACCTTTTATATTCCTGTCTTTTTGCCGGAGAAATGGTATTCCCGATTTTTGACTTATTGTTTCTCCGCTTTTTCCCGTTTTATAAAATTCTGTACATTCGCAACAGATTATGAAGAAAATAGAATTGGAAATAGTAGCCTTGTCGCATAGTATTACGCAAACCCACTCCTATGCTGTGGTTTTGGGTGAAACCAATGGCTTGCGCAGATTGCCCATCGTAATCGGAGGATTTGAAGCACAGGCTATTGCAGTAGCATTGGAAAGAATGCAGCCCAGCAGACCACTCACCCACGACCTGATGAAAAACTTTATGATGGCCTTTGAGGTAGAACTACTGGAGATCATCATCAACGACCTCCAGGAAGGCATCTTCTATTCCAAACTAATTTGCAGCAGTCGTGCCGATACTGTGGAAATAGACTCCAGAACCTCTGATGCCTTGGCGCTTGCTGTTCGCTTCGGATGCCCGATTTATACTTATGAACATATTTTAGAAAGCGCCGGAATTCTAATGGAAGATTCCGGCAAGAAGAAGAAATCCAAGGAAGAACAACAACTGGTTCAGGAAACAGGATCCAGGGAAAACCTGAAGTCAATGTCCCTGGAAGAACTCAACCACCTCCTTTCTGAGGTGCTGGAACAGGAAGATTACCTCAGAGCCATCACTATCCGCGATGAAATAAACTTCCGAAAAAAGAAACACTAAGTGTATGTCCCCTCAAAATTATTCTGACAGGTGGTTCTATTTCCCAATTGTAAAATAAATTTAGGACTTCATGTCACATCAAAAAGACCTGATGGGTATCATAACATTGAAACTGTATTTTTCCCTGTTGGCTGGAATGATGTCCTGGAAATAATAGCTCAACCCAATCCCTCCGGCCCCCATCCACAATCCTCAGCTATTGCCTTTACCAATTCCGGTTTATCTGTTCCCGGCAATACCGGCAATAACCTGTGTGTGAAAGCCTATAATCTGCTCAAAAGAGATTTTCCCGATCTCCCATCTATATTTCTGCACCTTCATAAAACAATACCCATAGGCGCCGGACTGGGGGGAGGATCTTCTAATGGAGCATTTACCCTGATCTTGCTCAATCGTAAATTCCAGCTTAATCTCTCTGAAGAACAATTATTGCATTATGCATTTCAATTAGGAAGTGATTGTCCCTTTTTTATAAACAATACGCCTTGTTTTGCTACCGGCCGGGGAGAGAAAACAGAAACTATATCTCTCGATCTCTCTGACTATTCCTTTCTGATAGTTTATCCGGCTATACCCATTCAAACAGCCTGGGCTTTTTCACAGGTTGCACCTGCCGGTCTTTCGTCCGATATAAAGGTTATTATTCAGCAGCCGGTAGAAACCTGGAAAAATACCCTCAGAAACGATTTTGAACTTCCTGTATTCAGCAACTATCCACAGATAAAAAAAGTGAAGGATATTCTTTACAACCAGGGGGCTCTCTACGCATCATTAAGCGGAAGCGGTTCAGCAGTTTTTGGAATATTTTCTAAAAACAAAATTCCTCACCTGCAATGGGACAAGGATTATACCTATAAAATCATTTTGTAATTCCGGTGTATTGTTTCACTCCCGGGTACAAGCCTACCAGAATGCTGTATACAAGGCCACCAAAATTCCAATAATGAGGGTAGCGCCAACAATAAACGACCGGCCCAGACTGAAAGACGGCATTTCAAGTTCTTTTTTCTCCGCATGTGGCTTATCTTTTGTAAATAAACTAATACCAATCATCAAAACTGCGGATATAAGAAACACAATACCCATCCGGTTTAAGAAGGGTATCTCCGGAAAGATAAATTTAAGCGCTGTAGAAAGAGGGATGGTAAGCAAAGCAGTAATGAGGGCTGCAATAGAGGACGCTCTTTTCCAAAAAAGTCCAAAAAAGAAGATGGCAAAAACCCCCGGGGCAACAAAACTGGAATATTCCTGAATAAACTGATACGCCTGTTCCAGAACTTTTAGCTGGGGTGCAATGATAACGGCAATAAACATAGATACCCAGACTGCCAGCCTCCCTACACGGATAAGGTGTTTTTCAGAAGCATTAGGATTAATATACAATTTGTATATATCAAGTGTGAAAATTGTGGAGATGCTGTTGGCTTTGCCTGCCAGCGATGCAACAATAGCAGCTGTAAGGGCAGCAAAGGCCACTCCCTTTAAACCCATAGGCAACAGATTCAGCAATACAGGATAGGCATGATCCGGTTTTACAACCCCTGCGGCATCCACCATCTCCTGCTGAAACATACCATTTTGATGAAGTACGAAAGCAGCAATACCTGGAATTACCACAATCACAGGAACGAGTAATTTTAAGAAGGCTGCAAAAAGAATTCCCTTTCTTGCAGTGTTCAAATCGGCTCCCAGGGCTCTCTGTATAATGTATTGATTACAGCCCCAGTAATTGAGATTATTGATCCACATGGCACCAATAATTACCGTTAGTCCGGGAAGGTCTTTGTAATAAGGATTATCTTTTTTAAGAATCATGTGAAAATGAGAATCTGCCTGGGTTTTTAAAGCTGTAAAAGCGCCAAAAATATCCGGCTTACCCAATTGTTTAGCAACCAGATCTAAGGCCAAATAAGTAGTAATCAACCCTCCAATAACGAGTACTAACACCTGTATTACATCGGTATATCCGATTACCTTCATGCCACCAATGGTGATAAGAATAGCAAATAGAGCCAGCGCCACAACAGCTATCGTAAAGTCTACACCTGCCGTTACCTCCAACGCCAGTGCCCCAAGATATATTATAGACGTAAGGTTGACGAAAATATACAAAAGAAGCCAGAAAATCGCCATCGTAGTGGCCACCACCGGATTATAACGCTGCCTTAAAAATTGGGGCATCGTGTATATTTTATTCTTCAGATAAACAGGCAGGAAAAAGATAGCCACTACAATTAAAGCGGCAGCAGCCATCCATTCATAAGAAGATATAGCCAAACCAATAGCAAATCCTGAACCGGACATTCCAATGAAATGTTCGGCAGAAATGTTTGACGCGATCAGGGAAGCGCCTATTGCCCAAAAGGTCAGGGAACCCTCTGCCAAAAAAAAACCTGAAGCGGTATCAGAACTATTAGATTTTTTCTTAAAAATCCAATACCCATATCCTGCAACAATCGCCAGGTAAAGAAAAAAAACCAGATAATCTAAAGTGTGCAAGCCGGTCAGATTCATCGTTAGAAATATTTAACGGTTGTGTGAAAGGGAAATTAAAGCGAACTTATTTGTATTATTAATTTTACACCCTTAAAATCTCTTCCATCTTCACCGGCCTGCTTTCTTTCAGTGAAATACCTGCTGCAAGCCCCACTGCGGTAGCCATTAAACCATCCTCTGCATTTACGGGAGACGGGGTATCATTCAATACACAATCTACAAATGCCTGTATGCATTTCCGGTAAGCAGTTTCATATCTTTCCAGAAAAAAATAAAGCGGCAGATTGGCCTGCACGTGCTCATCATTATACAGCGTAACATTATCAGGCGTATTATTTTCCGCTTTTGCCATCCCTTTTGAACCTAATATTTCAAGGCGCTGATCGTAGCCATAAACCGCTTTACGGCAGTTGTCTATTACCCCGATAGCGCCATTTTCAAAAGTCAGCACTATTATTGCAGTATCTATATCATGGTATTCTTTAATCCGCGGATCTACCAGAGCATCTCCTTTTACATATACCTCCTTTACTTCACTGCCTGTTATAAAACGAGCCATATCAAAATCATGTATGGACATATCCAGAAAAATTCCACCGGAAATTTTTACATATTCAAGCGGCGGAGGAGCAGGATCACGGCTGGTAATTCTAACAATCTGAGGCGAACCAAGGCTGTTATCTTTCACTAAGGAGGCTATCCTGGAAAAATTTGGATCAAAACGACGATTAAACCCAAGCATAAGTTTCACACCATTGTTCTTTACAGCTTCTCCGGCAGAAACAATGGAGGGCAGGCTTACATCAAGAGGTTTTTCACAAAATATATGCTTCTTCGCCTGAGCGGCAGCGATAGTAAACGGAACATGCTGAGGAGTAGGGGCACAAATAATAACTGCATCCACTTCCGGATGATGTATAACATCTTCCGCCTCAGCAGTAACATTATTAACGCCCAATTGCATTGCGAATGCTCTTGCAGACGCAGAAACATCAGAAGCAATTACTACTTCTGCATCATGAATATGATGGAGCAGATTAGATAGATGTATTTGTCCGATTCTCCCCAGTCCGATAATACCTGTCTTAAGTTTCTTTGACATAAAGGAAATATCCTGCTTTTAATATTTGTTATAGGATTACTGACTTACGTTTTCTGTTTTAAAATTTCCTGGTCCATTCCTTCAACCACCTTTCTATCACTACTTTAGTTTGCGTGTAAAATTCAACAGCGTGCTTTCCCTGTCCGTGGAGATCGCCAAAAAAGCTGTCTTTCCAGCCACTGAAAGGAAATTGTGCAATGGGTGCAGCCACTCCGATGTTGATACCAATATTTCCGGCATCTGCCTCGTTTCTGAATCGTCGTGCATGCAACCCACTGCTTGTAAAAATACAGGCCATGTTCCCATATTTATTATTATTGATAAAGGCAATGGCTTCATCAATCGTTTTGATATGAACCAGGCTCATCACCGGACCAAATATTTCTGTAGTGGCCAATTCGCCATCTAACGGGATATCCTCAATTATAGTGGGCTGAATAAAATTGCCCTTTTCATAACCGGAAATATTTGCCCCTCTCCCATCTAATAACAGTCTGCCTCCTTCGCTGATTCCTTTTTCTATTAAACTATTTACCCGGACTTTACTGGCAGATGTAATTACAGGTCCCATTTGCACATCCTGGTCTAATCCAAATCCGGTGGAACGTTTTCGGCTCAACTCCACCAGGCTCTCTGTAATGGGACCATGATCTCCCACTGTAATTATAGTGGAAGCAGCAAGACAACGTTGTCCTGCACAGCCATAAACACTGTCCACTACAATTTGGCTGGTCATATCAATATCGGCATCCGGCAGGATGATAACCGGATTTTTTGCACCCCCCTGGGCTTGCACGCGTTTTCCATTGGCAGCGCCTTTTGCATATACATATCGGGCCACAGCAGATGAGCCTACAAAACTTATCGCTTTTATTCCGGGATGTTCAAGAATACCATCAACAATTGTTTTTCCTCCATGCACCATGTTTATTACACCAGCCGGCATATCTAATTGATCCACCAACTCCATCACCCGGGTCATAGTCAGAGGCACTTTCTCCGAGGGTTTAATAATAAAGGTATTTCCACAAGCTATAGCATAAGGAAGAAACCAGAAAGGAATCATTCCCGGAAAATTAAAGGGAGCTATACACGCACACACTCCCACCGGCTGGCGGATCATATATTCATCAATTCCTAAAGAAATGTCCTCCGAAAAATCTCCCTGCATCAAGGCTGGAATGCCACAGGCATTTTCAACATTTTCTATGGCGCGTATCCACTCCGCTTTCGACTCGGCATAGGTTTTTCCAGATTCCAGTGTAATGGTCCGGGATAACTCATCAATGTTTTCCTCCAGCAGCCTCTTCAAATGAAAAAGAACCTGGATTCTCTTTCCTGCCGGCAACCTCTTCCAGGTGGCGAAGGCTTTTTCCGACGATTGCACGGCAGCATCCATATCAGCAACAGTTCCAACAGGTACCTGAGCAAGCACCTCCTGACTAGCGGGGTTAATCACGTCAATATGTTCGGCCGCATTACTTGCTACCCATTGTCCATCAATATAATTTTTTAATTTCTGCATAACGATTTATATTTTTAATGCTGATTAAATTCGACAAGCTCAGACGGCATATTCGACAAGCTCAGACGGCATATTCGCGTCTGATCTTCCCATGCCAGGCACCAATCCTACTTTAGTGAATACCAGCCTCTGCATTTCTCAACTCTCCGTCCTTTTGGGACAAAGATTTTCAAATTCCACATCTTCACATTTCCACATTCCCAAAATCACTCTAACCCTCCTCTTTCATTCGTAAATTCCATAACTTCCTGTAAGGAAGGCATAAAATTAGCGCAACCTTCCCGGGTTACAATAATAGCTCCACAGGCATTTCCCATCCGCACACTTTTATAAAGATCCCAACCCTTCAAATACCCATAGCAGAAGCCGCCGGCAAAGGCATCTCCTGCTCCCAGAACATTTAGAACTTCCACCGGAAAGCCAGGCACCTTCACTTCGGGTTTACCCTTTTCAAACACCGATGCTCCTTCTTTTCCTCTTTTTACTATAAGAGTATCTACAGATGATGCCATGATACTTTTAATAGCCTCATCAATATCTCCCTTAATTTCCGGTGCAGAAATTTGTTGATGTTTGATGGAAACCTGATTGGAATGGACAAGATAAGCCGCCACTATTTCTTCTTCGGTACCTATCACTATATTAAACTTCGGTAATAAAGTACGGATTACAATCCCAAAAGCCAGGGGGTTGTGCCATTGATCGGCCCTAAAATCAAGATCCAGGAATCGCATCACCCCATTTTTCTGCGCCTGTTCTAATGCATAAAACATGGCGGTACGGCTTGGGTCTTTACTGAAAGCTGTTCCTGAAAAAACAGCGGCTCTAAACTCTGGAAAAGGAATGTCCTCAATATGTTCAATATCCAATTGGATGTCTGCACAATTATCGCGATAATACACCAGAGGAAATCTATCCGGGGGTTCTATGCCTAAGATAACCGCCGAGCTCCTGCTCCCTTCAATCACAGGAATAAAAGCAGTGTCTACCTTTTCTTTGTTTAAAAAATTTTTAATAAAAAGCCCCACCTGGTCGTTTCCTACACCTGTGAGAATAGCAGTATTTAGCCCCAGCCGCGTAGCGCCTACCGCTATATTGGTAGGGCAACCGCCAACAAAGGCATTAAAGGCTGAGATATCAATAAAAGGACTGCCTACATTGGCCGAATACAGGTCAATGGAAGAGCGTCCTATTGTAAGCAGATCATATTTTCGTTTTTTATCCATGAGAGGAATTTAAAATTTAAGACTTTCCCATTTCAAATCTGAAACCTCAAATTGTGTCATTCATATCGGCGGTTACCACAGGCAGCCTGGGATCCATCCCTTTCCACTTTCCAAAAATCCATTCCTGCTCCGGATCGGGCGTATTGGCCAGAGACTGATCACTCCCGGCAAGAAAGTTCAGATAATAAACATTATATCCATGTCCGGCAACTACAGGATGATATCCTTCCGGCACCAGCACGACATCATTGTTATGCACCTTCATGATTTCATCCAGCGACCGGTTGTCTGTATACACCTGCTGAATGGCAAAGCCCTGCGGTTTGTCTATCTTATAAAAATAGATTTCTTCCAGATCGGCTTCTAACAAATTGCCTTCACTGTCCACTTTTCGTTCATCATGTTTATGGGCGGGATAAGAGCTCCAGTTTCCTGCCGGCGTATATACTTCCACACATACTATCTTGTGGCAATTAAATCCGGGTTGCAGTAAACTATTGATTTGCCGGCTGGCATTATCTCCTCCTCTAAATTCTATTGCAGCTTCCCGGGGTTGTTTCAAATAAGGAGGATGATCTTCATCAGTAGCTACCCGGCAAATAGCGATGTCTGTATTGTCTCGTAACGCAGTGAAGGTAAAATCAGTATTTCTCGGAAGATAAAGTGTGTGGGCGATCCCGCTAAAAACATCTTTTCTGCCATTATGAGTTTCCCATTCTCCTTTGTTGGAAGTAACTTTGAAATTTCCACCTAATAAAACAATACAATATTCATATCCTCCGGTACTTTCTGAAAATGATTCTCTCTCATCCATCAGTCTGGCCTCAAAATTCATGTAGGTCCAACCGGCATCCTCAGCACTAAGATTTTGATAAATCCCCGTTCCTGCTTCTGACTTTACAAGTAAATTTTGATATGGCATAAAAACGCTTTACTTTGGTAAACTTACCATTATTAATTTATTATATGGTAGCGAATCAGGTTGCAAACGTTTGAAATTTTTTAGAACCCCCGGAATAGCAGAACTTTAAGATAATTCGGCAGAGAAGGAGACATGAACAAACCCGTAACAATAAAAGATATAGCGCGAAAATTTAAATGCTCTCCGTCTACCGTATCAAGAGCATTGAACAACCACCCTTCGATTAATGAAAACACCAGACGAAACTTACGGGAATATGCGCTTAGCGTGGGATATCAACGTAATCTGGTTTCACTGAGTTTGCTTAACACCAAAACTGCAAGTATCGGCGTTATTGTTCCAACCATCAACAACTATTATGAATCAGCTATAATAGAAGGTTTAAATGCTGTTCTGACACCACAAGGTTATACCCTCAATATCTGCGTTACGAATGAGCGTTACCAGCTGGAATCAGAATATATGGCCAAGCTCCTCTCTAACCGCGTTGAAGGAATCTTTCTTTCTGTATCTCAGGAAACCTATGATTCAGGGCTCTACGAACATCTGGAAAGTGTAGGAAAAGTAAATGTACCCATGATTTTTATAGACAGAGCCTACGAAGGATTTGCTGCTGGAAGTGTAACCATAGACGATTATAACGGTGCATTTTCGGCCGTTCAGCATCTGATAGACACAGGACGCAAACGGATTGCCCACCTGAAAGGCCCCAATGGCATGACGGTTACAGAAGATCGTTTTAATGGTTATACCGCCTGTTTAAAAAAGAACGGTTTGCCGCTGGATGAATCGCTGATTTTAAACACCAATTTTAAAGTTGAGAGCGCCCTGGATCCTACCGTTCAATTACTGGAACTGGATCATCGGCCGGATGCCTTTTTTTGTGTAAACGATCAGGTAGCCATTGGCGCAATGAAAGTGATTCGCGAAAAAGGATGGCGCATACCTGAAGATATTGCTGTAGTGGGTTTCGACGACTCTCCCGTCTCAGCCTACATCTCTCCATCTCTCAGCTCTGTAAGCCGTCCGGGGAGACAAATTGGGGAGAACGCCGCCCGCATCTTTTTACAATCTATCTATTCAGATAACCTTGCAACTACCAACACTCACTTAGTATTACCCTCCAGTTTAATCATCAGAGCTTCTTCTTCTCAGGTTAAACCCTGATGAAGATTTCTACAAATACTGATATTCCTCAGTTCTCTATAGAAGTGTATCATTTATTTTTGGTTCAGTATAAAAAAAAATTTATGAAAAAGAGAGAGCCTGTTTCTAATATCATGACCAAAGAAGTCATCAGTGTTTCTGAAAACGACAAACTGGAAGAAGTAGTTAAGATTTTCCGTAAGAAAAATATCAGACATTTACCGGTAAGAAACGGGAAGAAGATCACAGGAATGATAAGCCGCAACGATATCAACCGCCTGACCTTTGGTGCTCTTTTCGACAATCAGGAAGGCGCCGATGATGCTATAATTCAAATGCTCACTATCCCTCAGGTTATGAAGGCAGACCTGCATATGGTAAGCAGCGATACCCCTATCCGGGAGGTTGCAGAAATTTTTAGCAGTGCAGAATACCATTCGCTCCCTGTGGTGGATGACAATGAGTTAAAGGGCATTGTAACTACAACGGACATTATAAAATACCTGCTGGAGCAATATTAAACAACATGAAAAACAATCCACACCAGGTTAACAGGTTCGGTTTTTTACCGGACTTTTTTTATGCTTTGCATCCTATAACACTCTTATTTTAAGGCTCCTGAAACTGATCATATCTCCATGATCCTGCAATAATATTCTTCCTTCTTTTTGTAATCCGAATTCGGGTTTATCCTTAAATTTACTCCTGGCAACCTGTTCTCTGAAATCTTTCGACCCTCTTTCATATTCCAGCACTTTTACTCCATTGAGATAGTGTTCAACACGATTATTCGGATACACCACGATTCTTCCCGTATTCCACTCTCCCAAAGGCTTTACAAAACGATCTGATTTTTCAGCTGGTATTATATCATATAAAGAAGCTAGTTTTCTATTGCCCTCTCTGCCCATTTTAGCATCCGGATGGTTCTTATCATCCAGAACCTGATATTCAAGTCCAAGTGCAGATCCCACATCGCCTTCCGACAGGGTTACAAAATATTTGACCCCACTGTTCCCTCCTCTGGAAATTTTAAATTCAAAAGCCATGTCAAAAGCAGCATATAATTGCTCTGTAACAATATCCCCGCCGCGGGGCGATCCTTCTCTGGAAGATAAAACCGTTATGCTTCCATTTGTAATTTCCCATCCCTTTTCAGGGAAGCTTAGTGTTTTTGCACTTCTCCATCCCTTTGAACTAAAGCCATCGAAAAGCAATTTCCATCCGTTGCTTTTTTCAAAATCAGTCAGCATATTAGGCTCCTGATTTACTACAAAAACCGAAGCAGGAAAAGGTTCGGGAGCAAGATGAGCGGTTTTTATACGGATATTCTTCCAATGGATGGTCTTTCCGGCTACGCCGGAATTTCCAATACCATGAACCTGTAATGCAATGAATCCTTTGGCATTTGCATTATCCACCAGATAAGAGGCAGGCGTGTCATTAATCCAGGTCTTCATGGTGTTTCCTATACATTCTACTCTCACTTTATTAAAAACTCCCCTCTTATAAGCCTTCTGCGCCTCAGGATTCAGGTCAAGCGGATACAACCAGCCTCGCCTGCCTTCATCATATATTCCTCCCGTCCAGGCTCTCAAAGAGGCGTCTAATTCATATTGATAACCAAACACCCTGCCCTTGCCATTATTCGCTTCCGGATTATATTGACTTCTAAATTGTATCCCCGAATTGGTGGTAGTGTCAGGCATAAGGACTTCTAATTCCAAAATAAAATCACCATATTCTTTCTCGGTTACCAAAAAACTATTAGGAGTTGCAGGCACAGTGGTACCTGTGATGGTTCCTTTTTCCACTGCATATTTTGCTTCACCACCTAATTGTTTCCAGCCTTTAAGACTCTTTCCGTCAAAAAGCAATGTCCATCCTGTCTTTTGGGCTCTTACAGGCATTGATGTCCAAAGGAGCAGAAAAACAGCTAAAAATGATAATAAGTTCTTCATCTGAAAATAATTATTTTTTTGAAGGTTTTAAGCAGCATCCTCTTTCGCCGATCTCATTTATGCAGTTCCTGTTAAATATCCACATCCTTTTGTGCAAAAAGATGCATCAAAATCCTTACAGGCCGATGTAATAGTTGCCAAAAATAAAAAATTCCCATTTATATATTACAATTCCGCAATAATCATGAATTACAGATTTTAATATCAGAAGAACCTTCAATTGACGGTAAAGTTATTTTGTTCAGGTATTTTATGAATTATCGGATACAGGCAAGAAGCAGCATAGCAAAACAACCCGATGGGCATATTACCACAGACCGAATCTATTTTTTATTATTGCCAAAGGAATCAGGAACTAAAATAAAATCAAAACGGAATTAACGGGAGATGGTTTCGCAGGGACTCATTTTGATAAAGCCCGGCAGTTTTAAACCATTTTGTGGTTTATAGGGTAAGATAAAGGTGGTATTTCCTTTTTTAAAAGTAAGTACAGATACAGCAGATTGTTGATTAGACTGTTCAACTGAAGAAAGATCAAAATTCGTTTTTCCAAAATTCTTACTATTCAGCATATAAGAATCCTTCAAGGAAAACGTAACCGTAGATTTTAAATTGGAGAAAACACCTGAAGAGTGGGTTTCTTTGTGTCTGTTTTCAATTTCCGATTTAATTCTTATGCCGCTCACCGCAAATACATACTGCACAATCGCGAACATAGCCACTATTATAAAGCTATGTTTAACAATACGTTCAGTTATATTTCTACGATTTCTCATTATTTCACAAAATTAATAATTAAAATTGAGATTTTCCAAGATTATTTTAAAAAAAATTAATCATTATTTAACTTATAAACAATAAAAAGGTTATCAATACCTTTAATTTCTAGTAAAAGACTAAATTTTCACTAACTTACAATATGGTGCAGGACTACCCATATCAGGATGACCGGGATGAGATACAGGATTTGCTCAGGCAGTTTGAAGACCTGAAAAACGGTCGGGCGAACAAATTCCTGGAGGAAGAATCTTTTGAGAAAATAATTGACTATTTCGATGACAGAGATGACCTCTCAATGGCTATGGAAGCTGCGGAATACGGTTCCAAACAATTCCCTTATTCTGCGTCTCTGATGGTAAAAAAAGCAGATTTATTGATTGCTACCCGAAAATATACTGAGGCCCTTCATCTTCTGGAAAAAGCTGAAATACTTGATAGTTCTGACATAGATATCTACATTTTGAAAACCGATGTATTGCTGGCATTGGATGAGCACGAAAAGGCAGTAGCGCTCCTGGAAGAGGCCATATTGTTTTTTGAGGGTGATGACCGGATAAATCTGCTCTTCGAGTTAGCCGATGTATACGATGATTACGAAGAATTTAATAAGGTATTTGACTGCCTGGTACATATTTTAAAGTATGAGCCGAACAACGAGGAGGCCTTATATAAAATTTGCTTTTGGGCAGATTTTACAGGCAGAGGCGAAGAAAGTATTCAACTTCATCAGCAAATCATCAACGAATTCCCTTACAATGAATTGGCCTGGTTTAATCTGGGCACGGCTTTTCAGAGTCTAAAACTCTATGAAAAATCAATTGATGCCTATAAATATGTTCTTGCCATCAACGAAAAATTCGATTACGCATATCGTAATATGGCAGACGCTTATATCCGGTTAAGAAAATATAAGGATGCTATTGAAGCCTTGGAGAAAGTGATAGAACTTTCGAGACCGGAAGATGTTATTTATGAAGCCATCGGACATTGTTTCGACCGGTTGAGTAAATATGCGCAGGCAAGATTTTACTACAAAAAGGCCTCTCATCTCAACAACGGCGACAGTAAATTATTCTTTAAAATAGCCTGCACTTATATTAACGAAAAGTCACTTAACAAAGCAGTGCAGTATCTTGAAATGGCGCTACGCATCCACCGCATGCAGCCCGATTACAACCTGGCTATGGGTGAGTGTTTGATGGAGATGGGAAACATCAAGGAGTCCATCATTCATTTTTCCAATGTTGTAAAAAGCAGACCTCGTGGAATTGCGGGGTGGGAAGCGCTAATTCGTTGTTTATATAAAGAGAAATTCTTCACGGAAGCGATTGAACAGATTGAAAATGCCCGGAACATTGCCGGCGACAAACCACTCTTCCTTTTTTATAAGAGTGCGGTAATGTTTGCAATGGGGAAAAGTAAGGAGGCCCTGATATTGCTTCAAAATGCAATGGAAAGATCTCCAAGGCTATTGAAAAAATTTATTGCTCTTAACCCCATTTTTCTGCAAAACCACCAGATTGTAGACCTCATTGCCTATTATAAAAGAAAACGTTCCTTCTGAATTATGATTATGTTTGGTAAAAGAATGCCTGGTCATTTCTTCTTTTACAAAACAGGGTATTGATCTAAATGATTACAACACGATGAAATTAAAAAGCAGTTTATTTTTGCTCGGTCTTACTTTTTTAGTATTACCTTCTTTCACCTATAAATCATACGATTTTCGTTTTTTCGCCATTGGCGATATGCCTTATCATATCCCTGAAGATTTTGAAAGATTTGACCGGCTCATTTCAGCTATCAACAAAGAACGCCCGGCCTTTACGGTACATGTAGGAGATATTAAGTCCGGCAGTAACCCCTGCAGTGATGATTATTATGAAAAGATGTATGGCTATTTTCAAAAATTTAAAAAACCATTAATTTATATACCCGGCGATAACGAATGGACAGATTGCCAACGGGAACGTGCAGGAAAATACGATCCTGTGGAAAGACTACAAAAACTTAGGAGCATTTTTTACAAAGAGAGCAGGAGCCTCGGAAAGCGAAAATTAGACCTCCTTACTCAAAACACCTACACAGGATACGAAAAATTTGTTGAAAACGCTATCTGGGAAAAAGGAGAAATAACATTTGCCACCCTTCATGTTGTAGGCTCGAATAATAATAGGAAACCAGATAGCACAAACGCCAACGAGGAATATATAGAAAGGAATAATGCTGATTTATTCTGGCTGGGAGAAGCCTTTAACCGCGCAAAACAAAACCAAAGCAGGGGCATTGTATTATTTTTACATGCAGCGCTAAATTATAAAAATTTTGATCAGAACGGATTCCTGGACTTCACCCAAAAACTTCGGCAGGAAGCGCTTGCTTTTGATAAACCCATTTTATTAGTATATGGCGACCATCACCGGTTTCAGGTAGACAAGCCATTGAGAGATGATGATGGGAAAGTACTTCCTAATTTCACTTCTGTAATGGTATTTGGTGATCCCGACATCCATGGAGTGGAAATAAGAGTAAACAGGAATTACAAATCATTATTTGAAATACGGCAATTTCTGGTTGATGGAAACTAATCTCTTCCTATCGTAATGCCCATCCCTGAGAGCAAACCTTCAGGCTTTTTGCAAAATAATGAATTGTAATATTCTTAATAACACAGGAACCTTCCTTTAATGAAGGAATTCCTTTCAATATCAGCACCTCTTTTCTTAACAAAACCATGAACCCCGCAAGTGTTAACTTTGTAACAGTTGCAGATTATGACCAGCGAACAGTATCAGAAAATAATAAAAACAATACCTGAACAACCGGGTATCTATAAATACTCTGACAAAAAAAACGAACTCATATACGTTGGGAAGGCCAAAAATATCCGAAAACGGGTAAGTTCCTACTTCACTAAAACTTTTGCCGGATATAAAACGCATGAATTAGTAAAGCGGATTGATCATATTGAGTTTACTATTGTCAATAATGAGAAAGATGCTTTTCTGCTGGAAAACTCTTTAATCAAGGAACATCAGCCTAAGTATAACATTAATTTAAAGGACGACAAAACCTATCCCTATATCGTTATCAAGAATGAACCCTTCCCCAGAGTTTTTCTTACCCGCAATAAGATCAATGATGGTTCAGAGTATATCGGGCCTTTTACTTCAGTCGGAAAAGTTCGTGAACTCCTGAATTTTATTAAAGAATTTATTCCGTTACGAACCTGTAAACTGAATCTGACAGATAAGAATATTATGCAAAAAAAATTCAAAGTCTGTCTTGAATACCATCTGGGAAACTGCAAGGGTCCCTGCGAAGGATTGCAAAGTAAAGAAGACTACGAAGAAGGACTGAAACAAATCCGCCAAATGCTAAAAGGGAATCTGGCGCCCGTAATCCAAAGATATACGGAGGAGATGGACTATTACGCTCAAAATCTGGAATTTGAAAAAGCCGCACATATAAAACAAAAATTAGACAATCTTGAAGATTATCAGGCCAAGAGTACCGTTGTCAGCAACCTATTAGGCGATCTCGATGTTTTTTCTATTTCACGGGAAAAGGGTATTGCTTATGTTAACTACCTCATGGTTAGAACCGGCACTGTGGTACAAACTCATACCTTATCCCTGCAACCGAAACTTGAAGAAACGGATGCCGAAATCTTATTTCTTGCTATTATTGAACTCAGAGAAAAATTCAGGAGTGTTGCGCCCGAAGTAGTTGTATCTCTTGACCTGGAAGAAAAAAACGCCCCATTTTTGATTACCATCCCAAAGGCGGGTGACAAGAAAAAACTATTAGACCTCTCTGAAAAAAATGTAAATTATTTCCTTTCTGAACTCAGGCGAAAACAGATGTTGCATATTGAGGAAAAATCTGACAGGGAAGTAAATAACATTTTGATCCGACTTCAAAAGGATCTCGACCTTCCTCAATTGCCG
>CAZFGP010000015.1:0-43531 GCA_964518685.1 uncultured Terrimonas sp. | reverse complement strand
CACTTAAA
Source organism: uncultured Terrimonas sp. (assembly GCA_964518685.1). Lineage (GTDB taxonomy): Bacteria > Bacteroidota > Bacteroidia > Chitinophagales > Chitinophagaceae > Agriterribacter. Next base: position 43,523 of record CAZFGP010000015.1, on the reverse strand, counting down.
TTTAAAACCTCCGCATTTTCTAACTGCGAGAGGTAAGGAGTTCTGAAATTCATGCTAATAAGACTACTTTTATCCTCTTAGCCGACGAAAGTGAAAACAGATTAATTATTGATCAGTAAAAGAGAATTTTGATTTCCCGAATTCATCCGGGGGTACAGAAATATCGGATAATTGTTTCTTTGAACTCCTATGCTCCCTGAGATGGAAAATGTTTTAGCATCATTTATATACATTAAGCCTAATTCGGCTTTTTGATAAAGTCCCAAATTGTTTTTTCCAAAAAGGCTGTTAACCGGATAATCTTTATTCATTCCGGAAAATAAATAATGCTGATTATGGCTCAAAAAAACAGGTGCGACAGACACTCCGGCAAAACCAAAGAGGTTATGGTTTAGTCTGCGATTGAGCTGAAGTCCAATTGGCGCTGCAACAAAAGCATTGTTCATTACGCCATACAGGTAATTGTGTCCTACGGATATCCCACTATAGCGGCTTACAAACCATTTTTTCTCTGAAATGTTTTTATTATGGAATTTGCCGTTTCTGTTAAATTCCTCTTTTCCAATATCTTCCTTCAGCCCAGTTTGCGCCTCAGCAATTATTAAAGAAAAAAGTAAAGGAAGCAGAAAGAGATAACGCATAATCATATTGCTTAGATCATAAAGTTACTGAATTTTTGATGGGAGGGAAAGAAAAGGTTTATTAGGGGGCAAGGGCAATGTTTACCTGTACTCCGGCTCTGGTATTTACCATTGGTGCAGAGGATGAAATATATGGTATGGATCGTTGTTGATCGAAATAGAATTTTAATTGAATGCGATTACTTAACACATAGTCAATGGAGGGGTTAATGATAATCATCTTCTGCCCCTGAGTAGGAAAGGCATTGGTTTGATCCAGCCGGCTATTAGAAGTGATATTATCGGTAATACTAAAATCCAAAGTAAATTTCACATCGCTTTCAGCTCTTTTGCTGGTGGTATCCGAAGTTTTATTAAACAAGTTGATGTTAAAGGGCAGGGAAAACCCTCTTATTCGCCAGGAACCGTTGAAATTGATGCCTGATGAACGCATTTCACTCAACTGATAATCAATCAAACTCAGACTGAGTGTACGGCTTTTGATATATTCAAACCGGATAGAAAACTGATTTTTCAGGGAAAACGTAAGACCTAACAAAGGTGCAAACTTCTCCTCCATGGTAATATTGGGAACAAGAAAATAAGGAATGAAATTATTTGAAGTGGTATCCAGAAAGGATGGGAAACCCAGCCTCCATCTGTCCTGAAACAGAAGGTTGGAATTAAAGGCATTCATTCCCAGTGTACTCTTGTAATCGTGAGTAATCGTAAAATCGTTGAAGATTTTGCTGAGAGATTCTATTCGGCTTAACCCCGAATATTCGATATGCCAGTTTGGTTTGGGTAAATAGCCCGAAAATGGATTGGATCGCACATTGGTGCCTCCTGTTTTTATCAGAGATATTTGATAAGGATCTTTATTGGTGTAAGCGGCCACAAAAGAAGGAATAAGTACATCCTGCGCATAGCGGCTATATCCCAAATAATAGCCATCGGAACCTTTTATCTGGCTATATGGATTTTTTACTCCCATCCTTTCAGATATGATATGTCTGTAATCCTGGAATTTTTTAAAGGTCTCGCTGATCAGATTAGGGTCTGTTTTCTGAAACAGGGTTTGAAATGCGATATAGCTGATGCTGAAGCCGCCCCCAGCATAGGGATTCAGATGTCCAAATTGACCATTTCCCAAAGTGTCTTTAAATAACTCACTGTAAGTTCGGTTAAAGGTCTTATTTACGTTAATATCAATACGCAGGTCACGAACAGGCTCCAATTGAGCTGTTGCTGTATATTGCTGATCAAAAGTTTGCCTGGTTAGATTATTTTGCAGACTGTCTTTGGATAGCCATCCCTTCCGGGCTATTTTATCGAGCCATTTACTATCCGGTTGATTGCCGAAAATAAAGCCGGGGCCGGGTGCCATGCTGCCCCAATTTTGCCCCAGAAACTTAGTGCTGTCATTATATCCGGGTATAAAGGAGGTGGCGCCTTCGCTGTAGGTGAAATTTATCCTTTTCAGAGAAGTGATAATTTTTCCAATTCCCTTTACAAAATTGCTCAGTTCGGGTAATTCGTTCGGGTCCCTTTTCTTTTTCCCGTTTTCAGATGTATCTGTTTGGGATCTTTGGGCAGCCGCCGCTGGCTTGGGGGCGTTATTGCCCTGTTGATCTAATGCTCTAAGCAAACGGAATTTGCTGTATAGCCTGTTGAAATCCAGATCAACAGTAGCAGCTTTAGCGTTGCTGTTTTGTATGGTGTTGCCCAGGTCAATGGCCAGCCTGGAAGCGCCAATCCAACTATAGGTAGTTTTATAAGCCAGATTAACGTTGGTCCAATCTGTAAGGGGCAATTTTGAGGTAGGCAGCGCATAGGTTATATCGGCTTTCTGATTGTACAGTACATTTCTGCCCCCTTTAAACAGATTTCTGAATACGGTGTCCTTCTTCGCCCGGTTATCCAATCTTCCGGAAGGTTCATCTATCCTGCCATTGTTCAGCGCTTCGTAATCAAAATTTAATGATTTTGTTATATCCCAGCGATAGTTATAGTGTCTGTCAAAGGTGAAAAATTTATCATAGGTCTCAGGAATTTTAAATGGACTGGGGATAGTACCTGGAACATAAACTTCTCTGGGACGTAAAGCGCCAAACTGCCGATTAATATCCCAACGGATGCCAATAAGTGAAGGGGTGAAGTTGAGGTTGAAATCGCGAATCACGGATATCCAGGCTGATTTGCTTTTGAACATGTTTTTAAAAGGCTCCCAGGATTTTCCCCGCCCGATATAGTTATAACCTATGCCGGCTTTATATTTTTTTATTTCGTTGTTCTCGATCAGTGGACTATGATGTTTTATTGAGGTAAAAGAATAGCTGAGGTCAAAATTTGAAATACTCCATAATCGTTGTCTTTTTCCTTCAGGTAATATTTTTCTAACGTTAGTGAAATTGAATGTCTTTATAGTGGTAATATCTATAGCAGAACTTCTTATAGAATCCCTTTTTGCTCCCTGTGCAGCGCCGAGTTTATCTTTCAGCTTAATATCCATATCATAAGGGTCATATTCCGGAGTACTTACTGTTTGGGATACGCTTGCATAAAACGGGATATCAATTCCTGTGCCTCTTGGTAATAATTTGCCCAGCTGAAGATTGGCTGCTGCATCAAACTGTGTAAAGTTTTCTCTTGCTCTTTCATTCACTCTTTGTTCAAGAGCGCCAAAACCCACCGTGTGGGTATTCCCTGAAAGCGTGATGGAACCCAGGTCTGCCAAGGCAAAATCAACCCTTCCTAATGCTGCCCATCCTCCTTTTTCGTCAATCTGGGAAAGCCGTAGTTCATTAATCCATACTTCCGTGCAAATGGGTGATCCGGTGCCATTGCCCGGATTCTCTATCCCGACGAGAAATCCCTTAACCTCTCCGAAATTGGGGTTGCCAATCACCGAATATACGCGGTTGTCAATTGTTTTTCTGAACATGACATTAGGATTGGTTAATTGCAGGTTTCTTTCCGCTTTAATTTGCTCCAGTACAGAAAGATCAAAATCAAGGTTGTTTTCTACCGGCCATATCTCTGTATCGCTGGTAGTGCCGGGTTGGGTTATTTTTAAAGGGATTCTAATTTCATAAAAGTTATTGATGAAGTCGTTTCCTATTCTTATTACTGCATTTATTCGCCCGTCTGATAAAGAAGGCTGACCTGTTACACTCTCCGCATGAATAAACATCATCAGCCGGCGATATTGTCTGATGTCAAGATTCATGGTTTTGAAGACGCTCCTTGATTCCCCGTTAGGCAAATTACAAATTTGCAGATTCATGGATTGTTCATTCTGTAAAATGTTGATACCGCCGTTACTAAGCGATTGCACTCTCTCAATACCCGGAGGCATTCTATAGGGAATGGGTTGCCGCCGGTCATTTTCCTCAATATTAACCGCGCCCACATTAAAGTTTACAGGATCAGAAGGGCTAATTGGTTTATAAGTGCCTGCTGTATCCAATTCATAGGTGAATTTCCGCCATTGGTTTCTAACTAACTCCAGTTTGGCAAAACGAAGCACGGTTGAATCCTCAAATCCCGTAAGAAACATTCTGATGAATTGAATGGACTTGAAATCGGGGATATTTCCGATTTTTTTATCGTAAGCATTGATGGGTACCCGAAACTGGTACCAAATCTGATTTTCCTTGATTCCGTTTGCTAATTGAACGGCCACCTCTTTTTTATCTACAATAAAGTTGTTTCCGATTTGCATTTCGGGATCTCCGGAGGGTTTAATCTCAAGCCGGTATTGAAAATACTCCTCGTTTTCATTTAGTGTGTTGTCTTTGTTTAGATCTTCCGCATCCGGATACATCGTGGCAGCAGAAGAAAACTGAGAACTTTCTGATGAAACGGGAGAGTTACCCTGTGGTCCGTTAAAATTTTTATAGCGACCCAATATCCCTGTGTTAGATTGATCGTATATGGCATCTCTATAATACCTGAAATTATCCGCAGCCGGGTCGGAAGCAGCCTGTTGATAAACGGGAGAGTTGCTGCCCAAAGTGCTTTGAAGAGATTGCAGATAGGTTTGATGTACTGTTCTTTCCTCCTCATCAGTGTGGCCGTCAAATCCAACATCCTGGAACGGACGATCATCGGGATCATTACTAAAAGCCTGAGTAACCTGGATAGGATTAATGGGCACTTTGCCCCAGATGGACTGATCGGTCTGAGCGGGAATTTTTGGAGTAGGAAGCCCGTTTTCGTAAGCTCTTTTACCATCTTTCAAAATATCTTCCGAAACATTTCCTAAATTAAAATAGAGCTGTCCGCCGGCAGGATTTGTGTTTTTAATAAAGGGGTCGAGAATCCAAAATTCTATGAACTCCACATTGTTGGTTTCAAAATCAGTCTGATCAATGGCACGCATCATTCCACCCCATCTTTTGGTGGGATTGGTTAATTTTCCAAGACCGTCTATACCGTTAGCATCGTAATTGTAGGGTCCTCTTTCTTTTGGATAAAAGGCAAGGTCAAACGTTACCAGTTGATTTAATCCGAAATCCGGTGTGCGTAGAGGAAAAATCTCGGATTGCGACACGCCCCGTACCCTAGGATCAGATAATTCTTCCACACTGTTTTGAATAGGATTATTAGCACTTCTTCTTTCCTGCAGAACCGGTTCTATGTTGTACCACGCCAGCTTGGCTCTGTTCTTGCCATAATCGTAATTGTTATAAAGTCCGGCTTCGGGAAAGAGAATATTGCCATTTTTATCTGTAGCGCCCAATGGCGTACTTGCCAATGCCCAGCTGATCAGCGGGAAACGCAGGTCTATACTGGCTCTTGTTCCTTCAAAGTCGTCAATATATATTAATCCATTTTTACCTTTTCCAATTTGTGGTGCATGTCCAGGATAAATTTTTGCGGCCTCTCCAAAGGCGGTAATAGCAGAAGTGCCTTCTGGCGTATAGAAGGGCAGTTTACCAATCAGTCTGTTTAGTCTTGGTACTTCGTTATGATAACTGAAATCTGCTCCCAGCATGGTGTTTCTTATCGGGTCTTCTCCATAGCCCATTTTTGTGAAATATGGGCGTTCGCTGAGTCTAACCATACTTGCGCCGAGGGTAAGGTTTTTGTTAGCGAGATAGTCCAGTCTCAACCCCATGTAGTTTCGTTGCTGCATGCCAAAAGTTGCCTGATTTTCAAACTGCACATCTACCGGTATTCCCGAGCTGAGAATAGCCTGATTCAGAATCCTTACCGTACCCAGGCTATAGTTCACTTCATAATCTGCACCTTCCTGCAAAACCCGGCCTCCGGCGGTAACCGAAACCGAACCCTGAGGTACATTAAAGGCGTTTAAAGAGATTTCGGATTGACCCATTGTTGAGGCTTTGGCCACACCCCGCATCACAAATCGGTTCAGATTAGCATAGGTCTGCGCTATTGCTTTAATAGTATCGTATAGCGGCAGATAAAGATATTTCTTTTGTAGGGTTGGATCGCTGAATGCAAAAGTCAGGTCGCGTCCAAAAGGTTCCAGCACCGGGAATATAATTTGTGCTCTTTGAGACATAACAGTAAACCCTTCAATGAAGTCAAACACCCCATCGGGCTGTGGGTCGTTTTGGTTGTTAAGCCGATCTAAACCTAATATGCTCAACAAGGGAATGCCTGCCTGGTCACCTTCTGGCAGATACCGCTTTTGTCCTCCACCCGGCTCATTGTATAATACGTTTAATTGAAAATCCGTTCGGTCAAGGGAAGAAAGATAATCGCCATTGTCACTTTTGAGGGTATAAATATTTTTCATCATCAAATCCCAAATTGGCAATTGGGTCCGGGCAGAAGTGGCTTTCAGCAATTTAAGAAATAATACTTTCTGAACCCCCGAAGTTGAATCAATAGGGACATCCTGCGAAAATTCCCCCACCTGATAAACCCTGCCGTTGTAGGAATACTGAAAAGCTACGGCTAAAACTTCATTAGGTTGCAGGGCCCCATTTAACGAGAGAAAACCCAATTGGGGGTTGTAAAAGTATTGACTGGAATCGAGCTTTCTTGCAAAGGTCTTTTCAAAATCCTGCACCTGTCGCAATCCCATGCCGGTAAGGTTGCCTACAACTAAGGAAGGATTTCTGTTGGAGGGATTCCCTATAATTTGCCGGTAAAGATTATTGGCATCATTGCGGGGTAGTTCCAGATCATTTCCTGATCCCCCCCACGGTCCATAGGGATGTGGTTCGCCAATATCCATCAACCCTACCATGTCTCGCGTATCCGTGGTAGCCCCCCCCATTCGGTTGGTTACCCATACTTCCAGGCGCATTACCTGAACCTGCGAATTAACCATAGGCAGAGATTTCATGGCATCATTATATTTTTTATTAAAATATTGAGCCAGTAGAAAATGCCGGTTCTCATCGTAATCATCTCCGGTAACGGTGATTTGTGAGGTGGAAGCGCCACCTTCCAAAGCCCTTGACTGCCGTTGTGATTTTTGGGTAGCAAAAACTCCGGTTACCCAAAGTTTCCCAAACTGCATCTGGGTTTTAATTCCAAAAAGTGATTGTGCACCCGGAATAAGTGTACCCTTGGAAGCAAAACTGGTATTTCCCAATTCAATTTTCTTAATAATTTCATCTGAATTGCCTGTATATTCTAATTTTAGCTGATTTTCCCAATCGAAAGTGGATTGTGTGTTGTAGGAAATCGGCAGTTTAACTTTGCTGCCAATATTTGCTATTACATTAAGGTTCGCTGCCATGTCAAAATCAAATCCACCATTTCTTCTGGCTCTTTCAGGTAAGGTCGGGTTCTTGACGTTTTGACCCTGATATCCGGCGGTTACGGTAACATTACCCTGCGGGCGAATATCTATTTTACCGTTTCCAAAAAGACGGTTAAACAGATCGTCGGTTGCCTTAAGTTCGGGTTTTTCCAGACTTCGGTTTAACAAACTGATGGTATTAGCCCGTTTGCGAAAATAGTCGTTTTCCTGTTTTCTGAACTGTATCCTGTTGAATTCGTCAAACGTTAATGTTGTAGGTTTTCTGTAATAATGTCTGCCTATCTTCTCGATTATATAATATTTTTTTTCTTTGGCGTCATAAATAATGGAATCTCTGAGGTTTGCCGGATCTTTTAAATCGAAGCCTTTGTAATGCAGAGAGCTGAAGGGGTCATTGCGCCGGTCTGTTATCGGATATTTGAGTGAATCGGGATGGAAGGAAGTATCTGCATGGACAGGCAGGGTATCTCTAACCTGAAACATTTTTGAGGAATGCAAAGGAGTCCCGCGTGCTGTTAAAGACAATACAACAGCACATCCTACCATCAAAAGTATGTAATGGGTTTTTAATGCCAATTTTCCCTTCTTGTTTAATGGGTAGAGTTTCTCTCAAATAAGCTGCAATGCTTTTTTAATTAAAGATTCCAGATTTTCGGTGGGGGAAGCGGATAAGGAGGCTTTTTTTAGCGCATTTTCAGCCAGGTTACGGGCAATGCCTAAGGCCACCAGTGCATTTAACGCATCCTGCTCCAAAGTATTGTTTATTAAGGGAGAACCCGTTGTTTCGGAGGTTACTTTACCCATTTTTTCCCTGAGTTCAAGGATGATTCTTTCAGCAGTCTTTTTCCCAATACCTTTTATTTTTTCTAATTGAGGCGCATTTCCGTTTGCAATGCACCGTGCCAGCTCTCCGGGCTGCATTGCTGAAAGCATCATTCGGGCGGTGGAAGTGCCCACTCCATTCACACTAATCAATTGCAAAAATATATTTCTTTCAGCTGGTTCAAAAAATCCATAGAGCGTATGTGCATCTTCCTTAATATGAAGCCAGGTATGCAGGGTACCCCCGTCCATAGATTGGATATTAGAATAAGTGTGCAAACTAATTTGCACTTCATAGCCTACCCCATTCACTTCAACATGAACAGTAGCAGGGGATTTATATACGTATCTTCCGGTAAGAAAAGCTATCATCTTTTGTATAAAGGAGACAAAGATAATGGATTGTCTTTTTTATAAAGTCCTCTCCCTTCATATTCCGCTGTATTCCAGTTCAATTATCAAGCCGATTTTTAGAAAATTAGAAAAATCCTCTATGTTTGAAAAACGGGGAGGATAGTGATGTGTTTATTACTATAATTGTATTTTCGTGCCCAATTTTGAAATATTAAGAATATATGAGCTCAAAAATTACTGCTGCTATTACAGCCGTAGGAGGCTACGTGCCTGAATACCGGTTAACAAATAGTGAGTTGGAGAAAATGGTAGATACAAACGATGAGTGGATTCGCACCCGAACGGGAATAACAGAAAGAAGAATATTAAAGGGAAAAGGTTTAGGTACTTCTGATATGGTAGTTCCGGCAGTAAAGCAGATATTAGAAAAACGAAATATCGGACCGGAAGAGATTGATTGCTTGATCGTAGGAACGGTTACTCCGGACATGATATTCCCATCTACAGCCAATCTTGCCTGCCATAAACTTGGAGCTGTAAATGCCTGGGGATTTGATCTGGCTGCCGCCTGTTCAGGATTTTTGTATGCTCTTACTACAGGGGCTGCTTTAATTGAAAGCGGGAGGTGTAAGAAGGTAATTGTTGCAGGAGGCGATAAAATGAGCGCTATTACTGATTATAGTGACCGCACTACCTGTATTATTTTTGGAGATGGGGCCGGTGTGGTATTACTGGAACCTGATACGGAAGGTTATGGTATATTGGATAGCATCTTAAGGAGTGATGGATCCGGAGCTCATCATTTACACATGAAAGCCGGAGGGTCTTTAAGGCCGGCTTCAATTGAAACCGTCACCAATAAGGAGCATTATATTTTCCAGGAAGGACAGCCTGTTTTCAAGCATGCCGTAAAAGATATGGCAGATGTAAGCTATGAACTGATGCAAAGAAACCACCTTGGTGCAGATGATATTGCCTGGCTGGTTCCACATCAGGCAAATAAACGTATCATTGATGCAACTGCCAACAGAATGGGTCTTCCTCGGGAAAAAGTGATGTTGAATATTCAAAAATTTGGCAACACAACTGCCGGTACCATCCCTTTGTGTTTGTGGGAGTGGCAGGACCGGCTCAGAAGGGGCGACAATATTGTAATAGCGGCCTTTGGTGGTGGTTTTACGTGGGGCGCCACTTTAGTAAAATGGGCTTTCTGATAGAAGACGGATTTTATTAAAGTCAACTTTTAAACCGTTGCCTGATTTTTTCGGTGAGATCTGAGTCAATCATCTTTTGAGCAAGCAGGATCATATTTTTGAAAGATTGCCCGTGAGAAATGCCGTGTCCAATAATAACCGGTTTATTTACCCCTAAAATAGGTACGCCGCCATATTGTTCAAACTCAAAACGTTCAAGGTATTCATCGTGGATCTTTCGGCGCTTTATGATATCATAAAAACTTTCCGCCATTTTGAGCATCGCGTTACCTGTGAAGCCCTCACAAACAATTACGTCTGCCTTATCCAGAAACACTTCCCGACCTTCTACATTTCCAATAAAATGGATTGCCGGATTATTCTTAAGCAAAGGATAAGAAGCCTGGGCAAGAAGATTTCCTTTCCCTTCTTCCTCCCCTATATTCAACAATCCAACGGCTGGTTGTTCAACGTTCAACACCTGTTGCATAAATAGAGAACCCAGAACAGCAAATTGAGAAAGATTTTCTGGTTTGCAGTCTGCATTAATCCCGGCGTCCAGCAGGAGTCCAAGCGTCCCGTTTTCTCTCGGCATATAAGCTCCTATGGTAGGGCGACTGACGCCTTCGATTGATTTGATACTATAAAGAGCGCCAACCAGCATTGCGCCGGTGTTTCCTGCGCTAATAAAGGCATCAACTTTATCCTGAGATAGCAATTTGAATCCTGTGGAAATAGAAGAATCCTGTTTTTCTTTCAGGGCCCTGGTGGGATGTTCATGCATGTCAATTACCTGGGAAGCATGAACCACAGTATAGGTATTGGGGCTTAAGGAGTATTGAAGAAGTAATGGCTGCAATTGAACTTCATCTCCAATTAAATAAAGGTGTGCCGGATTGGAAGAATCGGCTAAGTACGAAAACACACCTTTAGCAGCTTCCGCAGGCGCATAATCGCCGCCCATCATATCTAAGGCGATATTCATTCAGCAAAGTTGAGAAAAATGCGAAAAATACAAATCCCAAATCCAAATAATATTTTTTATCCGGAGTTGGGAATGCGGTTTCTGGCAGGGTGAGGGGCACTATTTTATAGGTGACTTTTCAGCTACCACTTTCCCCTTATAATAAAGTTTCCCTTCACTTACATGTGCACGATGGCGCACATGCAATTCCCCGGTAGAGCTGTCTTTGCTTAAGGTAACAGACTCCGCTGTATAATGTGTTCTTCTTTTTGCACTGCGTTGCTGAGAGTGCCTTCTTTTTGGATTGGGCATAACACCAAATTTTAATTGTTTCTGAATTTATCCAAATCTTTCCAGATTGGATTTTCGTTTTCTGGATCTCGTTCGTTAATTTTTCGGAGCATTTCCAACGCATCCTGATTACATCTCGAACTGCCATCACTGTTTTCTCCGCAGGTTCGCTGCAAAGGTATGCTCAGATTAATAAACTCGTAAATCCAGTCTTCGATACGGATATGACTTTCTGTTCTTGATATATAGTAGATATCCGGATCTTCTTCTGAAGCATTCATTTCATCCGGGTTATCCACCATTTTCACTAACATCTCAAAGTCCTCCCATAACGTCTTTTCCACCGTATTTCCACACAGATCACAAACCAGTTCTACTGTTCCTCCTATTTCAAAGGTAAGCATGAAAAAGGAGCTTTTTTTATCCAGGATTACTTTAACCATAACATGAGGGTTACTGAAATCCTGGGGCTGACGATCTGCAAAAAACTGATTATCAATCTCATAAACATATTCATGCCTGCCCGGTTTTAATCCTACAAAAGCAATCTCATATTCGTGCCGGTTTGCCATGCTTTTTGTTTAAGGGTTGCAAAGGTAGTGAAATCGAATGAAATAATGTAAGGAAGTTTTGATTGCTTTATTTAAGCGATTTGTCAGACGCCGGAGATGAAACTATGGATATCCTCAACTTCAATCCGTTTTAGTGTAAGTTTGTTTTTAAAACCATGTTATGCGGGGTCTTAAAGTTTTTTTTCCTACTGTTTTCCTGTTTTTAGGATTAAATGGCTTGTTTCTTTTGTTAGAAGGGATATTGGTGGAATCGGGATTTAGTATGACCCTATTATATATTGGAAATTTATTCATTTTTGGTTTAAGTCTGGTGTCTGTCCTGCTTCATCAAAAAGCCCTGAATTCGGCTTTACCGCAATTATTTGTCCGTTATTTTTATATTTCCTTTTTGATAAAGCTGATGCTGGTGGCGTCAGTGGCTTTGATTTATATAAAAACGGCACAACAGGTAAACAAAATTTCCGTAATAACCTGCATGGTCATTTATCTGGTTTATACGTTTATTGAATTAAGAACGCTCCTAAAAGTTAGCAAGAAAGGAAATGCCTAAGAAAAAAGAAGCCCCTCTTGCTGCTTTACATGCTTTTTTGCCTGCGGGATCGGGCGAGATGGTGATGCAATACCTTAAACAATACAGCGTACACCTTACCATTACCAGAGAAAGAAAGAGTATTCTGGGGGATTATAAGTTTGATACCCATGGCAGGAATCATCGAATAAGTGTAAACGGGAGTCTTAATTCGTTCGCTTTTCTCATTACACTTTTGCATGAATTGGCTCATTTGGTGGCTTTTGTGCGATTTGGGAATCGGATTGCTCCGCACGGAAGAGAATGGAAGTGGGTATATGGTGAGATTTTACAGCATTTTCTCTCCCTGGGTATTTTCCCGGCAGATGTTGCTGCGGAAATAAAATTAACTATGAATAGTCCTGCAGCAGGAAGTTGTGCAGAAGATGGTTTGGTGAGAGTACTCAGGCGATATGATCTGAAAGAAGATTCAAAAAAATTAGTGGAGGAGCTTGAGGTCAATGAAACTTTTCGTATAAAGGATGGCAGAGTTTTTAAAAGAGGAGATCAGCTACGCAAACGCATACGCTGTGTTGAAGTGGATACGAATAAGATTTATTTATTTAGTCCGGTGTATGAAGTTACTCCGTTATAAACTGTGGTGCTACCTAATCTCACGCTTTTGTTAAAATAATGGTGTAGGTGCCGTCCAGGTCGGGAATTCCGGTATCCGTGATTTCATAAGCAATCTTCAGAGTTGCCGCACTTACCTCTATCAATTTGAAGATCAGCGGATCGTCAGTGGAAGAAGTGAATTTTATTTTTGTTTCACTCTCTATTAATGCCCATTCCCCCGATCCTGCTGTAGATGGATCACAAGCTACGTTACCTTCGTCAATAGTATAGGAGTTATCAGCCCGTAACGTAAAACTATTATCCTTAAGACAGGTTATTCGTGGCATAGGCAGAGCGATAATGCTATTGCCATCTTTACCCAATACGTCAGATACCGTCCATTTATTAGATAATAATTCCTTCTTAGTTAAATTTTCTTTTTCTTTCTCCTTCTTGCAGCTAAAAAATGAGGCAAACAAAACTGAAAACAGAAGGAAGTTTTTTAATGAAATGTTTCTTATCATAATGCAGGTTTAATTTTATTTAATGCGTTAACCTTTGATTGTCTAATGGGGATAATAATATTACACATAAAAAAGATTAGCTAATAAGAGCTATCACCCCGTAGAGCAGAAAATATCCGAGAGCTACAAAGGCTAAGAAAAATTTATCCGCGTTTTTCATTTGATTATATGATTTCAGTTTTTTGAAGGAATTGGATCCAATAAAAGTTGTATTAAAGACAAACGACATATTAGTAAAGTTGTTGCATGAATGTTTGGTTTTTATCCCTTTGAGAAAGATAATATTTACATTTATCATGGAATATTCATATTTCGTGCCAAAAATGAGTTGAATCGGAAATAGTTAAGCTGGCTAAAATTTAAGTTTACCGGATTAGGGTAGTAGTTCCCTTCAGATGAAACCTTCTTTCTGTATCTGCATGTGTGTATTCGAGTGTCCAGACATAAGTGCCGGCGCTCTGCATCTTTCCCTTAAAAGTTCCGTCCCATTTTTTAGCCGGATCGGTTGCTTCAAACAGTTTCTGTCCGTACAGATTATATATCCTGAATATTAAATCACGGGCTTTATAGGCGTTTAAAGGATATAAATAATCGTTAAGGCGGTCTCCATTTGGAGTGAAGGCGGAGGGGATGTCTATATAACAACTGCTAACCAATTTTATTTTTCTCTCAGCAGTATCTGTGCAGAGAAGATGGTTAGTAACAATAAGACGGATAATGAGTTCCTGATCAGAAACAGGGGTGCGATAGGTTTGCAAAGGAGGGGATTCAAGCGTACTTTCAGCCCCATCCCCCAAGGTCCAGTTCCAGCTGAGGATATTACCCTTGCTGGTATTCTTAAAAAGGACGTTGTCCCGGGGACAGATAAATTCAGAGACTTCAAACCCTGCTTTCAACTCATTGTCCAGAAAGATGTCAGTTGATACCGTATCAGAGCATACCCCGTTTGAAACCACAAGCGTTGTCTTTCTCCCGCCAAATTCAGTATAATATTTTTTAGGATTGTTGCTGTATTCGGTTGTATTGTCGTCAAATCTCCATGCCCACAGATTCACTTCATTGGCGCTATTGTGATTGTAAAAAACAGTATCTGCTGTACAACCATAATGGATGGTAAAAGCAAATTTTGCTGATACTGTATCCTGAGTCGTAAATTTCAAGACTGCTCCGGGAGGAGTTTCTTGTCCACATTCATCAACGAGGGTATTGCCATCGCTTCCCTTTCTTAGTGTTAAGGTAAAAGCGCCTTTTTGAACCAAGGGTTGGTTCAGTTGAATATTGATCAGGCTGGTGGTATTATCTTCATTGCAGCTACCGGAGGCAGAGGCGATAGTAATACCTGGCTGTCCGGATAAAATAAAGTCGCTGCCATCCGGAGCTATTGAAGTGCATCGGATTGGTTTTCTAAATACTAATTGCAGGGTATTGGGTGCACACCCCGGGGTTATTAAACTGTCCATAGGGGTAGGCTGGACCGGTAAAACGCTAAAAGAAATCTCTTCTCCTTCCATAATATTTCGATCGCAATTATCCAGGAGGGTATTTCCGTCAGAGCCATTTCTTATTTTAATTGTATAATTACCCGGCGTAAGAGGATGTTTCAGGGTTAGGGTTATAGAATCCATATCGAAGCCGGAGGCGCAACTTTTGGCATTTGCGCTGACAATGGCATTAGCAGCATCGGAAACTTCAAAATCGCTTCCGTTTGTTGCCAGAGAGCTGCATTTCATCTTTTTATTTAATCGGATAATGATGGTATTGCCATCACAGAATGCCCGTGCCTCCTGAAGATGTGGTTCTTTGGGATCGGTAATGTTAGCAGTTCCACCGTCAAAACTGAGTTTATAACCGCTTTGGTTGGTTGATGTAAAATGGCTGATTAGGAGGAGGTATTGGTGTCCTTCTTTAAGGGCAGGCATTTTACTTTTATTTGGATAGTCGAAGCCTGCGCAATTGGTAAGAGCCTGTGCTCCGGAGGTAGTGCCTGTTGCTCCCGGATGGGCAGACCAGTTACTGGCTACGTACAGGGTCTTGTTGGTATACACTTCTGCAGCGTCGCGCCCCGTAATATCAAAGAGTTGCCAGTCATAATCGTCGGAGTTAGTAAGAGGTGTAATAGTAAACCCGAGCGTGCCAGCTGTGAAGCAGGTGAATTTGTACCAAAAGGGGTTAAGGTCTCCATAATCCGCATTGTCATTTCCGCATCCCGGAACGGGGACCGGGCGACCACCGCAGGCTGGCACTGTTTGCTGAACGAATGAGGAAGTGCCGCAAACAGGAAAAGCAGTAGCAGGATTTTGACCTAAAGTGGAGCAGGTTTGGGCATTTAAATAAGTAATAAAACCAAAGACCAGACAAATGCATACAACAGACTTCCAACGCATGGGTGAAAAATAGTATAATTCTTATTCAGGATGGTGAAATAATATTTTAATTTGAGGGTAACAATATGCATTATTTAGGTTTATATACTTAAATGAACAGAAGGAGGTTGGGTTTTGCAGTTTTAGTTAAAAGAATGATGAAGATTCAATCGGTTCTTGATGAATGATAAATTAAATATTTATAAATGTGTTGATTGTCAATCGGTTTTCAAGTTACAGGATAAATTTTTGGATTAATATTATTGTAGAATCAAAAATACTTTTTTACCTTGCACTCCCTAATCCTTACAGGGAAGCATATACCCTGATATTAATCTTTCTTTCCAATTGTCTTTTGACAAACCTCACGAAATTTTTTTTCGTAAATATTAATTGTAATAGTAAAAGAATTGAAAATAGTTTCCATTGCTTGAAAGAGAAAATCTTTCAAGATTTTCCAGACCAATCTCCTTCCTGAAATTCCAATTATATTTTTTGAAAAGAACTAATATGAACCGATTCGTACACAATCTGATCTGGGCAATTTTGCCGGTATTTTTTGTAGTTGTTGGGATTACTTCTGTAAGATCGCAATCCTCAGTCTTTGATCCTAATGATCCGGTGGTCATATACAATAAAAATAATCCTCCGGCACAACCTTCAGTTGGACTACCGGCAAAATGGGTAAAGACTAATAGATTGCCATGGAGTACCACTTCATTTAAGGCATATATTTATAATGGAATTCCTTTTCGTCTCAAGTGGCCAAAGAATTATGATGCATCAGGAAATACTAAATATCCATTATTCCTTTTCTTTCATGGCAAAGGGGAAAGGGGTACCATTTATGACAATGAGTATCAGATGTATCATGGTGGAGAGTTGCACAGAAATGCGGTGGATAATGGAAAGTTTAATGGATTTCTTTTATATCCGCAAACCTCCAGTTCGGATGGACTTTGGAATTCGGTGGATAGAAAATACATAATGGAATTAATAGAGAATTTTCTGATACCTGAGGTTCACGTTGACCCTTTTAGAGTAAGCGTAGACGGACTTTCAGGAGGAGGACTTAATACATGGATGTTTTTGAAAAATTATCCCAAACTGACCGCTGCCTGTTTGCCCATTAGCAGTTCAGGGTCAATTCTTAATGATGTTGTTATTGACAATAAATTTACCCCTATCTGGTTGTTTCAGGGAGCATTGGATTTGAATCCTGCCCCAATTTCTTCAACGAGGCTTAGGGATATTTCAAATGGTGCTGGTGGTAATTTCACCTATTCAGAATATCCTAACTTAGGGCATGGTTGTTGGTATTCTGCCTGGAATGAACCGGATTATTTTCCATTCATTAACAGGGCTCACAAAGCAAATCCCTGGCCTTTATATGGAAGAACGGAATTTTGTTATAATGGACCAGGTTCTATTAATACTACAATTGGGGTTACTTCCGGCTTTAATGAATACCAATGGAGGCGAAATGATACCTTAATAACCGGATTGCCATATAATGCCAATACCCTTTCTGTAACCGATACGGGTACTTATTCCTGTCGAATCAGGAAAGGAACCGTTTGGTCGGAATGGTCACCCATACCAGTTAAAATTAAATACAAGGAAAGTGTAATACCGCCTACAATAAAAGTTAGTGGATTGATGAGTAATGTATTACCGGCACCAGACGGAAAAACAACTGTAAACATAGAGGTGCCCAGCGGATATACTGAGTATGATTGGCAAAAAGTCGGAAATCCTGCTACAATAGGTGATGGGAATGTATTGAGTGGAGCAACAGTGGGGCAGTATAAAGTAAAAGTGACTGAACAATTAGGATGCCCAAGTGTTTTTTCAGCCCCATTCAGTGTGGTCAATGCGAATGGACCGAATAGCCCGGATGCAGCGACTGGTTTGATTGCTATTCCACTTTCTTATACTTCCATAAAATTAAACTGGAGCGCTAACCCCAATCCGGTTTATCCTCAAACTCATTTTGAAATATACCAGGCTACCCGTACTGGCGGGCCATACCAGTTTATTAGTTTGGTGGATGGAAATGAATTTTCATTTCTAAGGGAAGGGCTGATTCCGGGGACTAAATATTACTATATCGTCAGATCCGTAAATAATTCATCGGCAGCGCCTGTTTCCAATGAAGCGACTGCTTCCACGCAAAAGGACAGCAACCCGCCTTCAGCTCCCGGTAATCTGCATGTAACTGGCACTACCAGAAATGGAGTAGGACTTTCATGGGATGAATCAACTGATGATGTTGGGTTAGATCATTACGAAATTTATGTTAACGGGGTTAAATCCTATGTTACATCCGAGAGGGACTATATGGTTTATGGTTTAGAATTTGGAAAGACGTATAATTTTAGCATTAAAGCAGTAGATATTGCAGGCAATAAATCTGCACCAAGTAATCAGGTAACAGCACAGCCGCTCGCAAAAGGTTTAAGCTTTAAACATTATACGGGTACTTGGGATAACTTGCCAAACTTCAACCTTCTTTCTCCTATCTTATCAGGTGTTGTGCCTAATGTGAGTCTTGCTAATGCAAGTCAGTCGGAAAATTACGGATTTCTGTGGGAAGGATTTATCCATATTCCTGAAGACGGTTATTATGTATTTTCAACTACTTCTGATGATGGCAGTAAATTATATCTGGATACTGATACCAGCCATAGAGCTTCTCCTTATAATCATACCGCCGCTGCACTGGTGAATAATGATGGAATACATAGTTCAACGACAATTGGGAGTTCGAGGATCAACCTTAAGGCAGGAGTTTATCCCATAGCTATCACTTTTTTTCAAAAAACCGGTGGCGCAGCAATGAGTATAGCCTGGAAGAAGGTAGGTCAATGGGGGTCTCCTACTTACTGGTCGGGCGCTATTCCGGATTCTGCTTTTGTGGATGCGCCAGTGATCTCCTCAGGTACAGCGCCGGCAAAGCCAACCAATCTTACTGCTACCACAGCTTCTCACAAAAGGATTGATTTGACATGGACAGATAATAGCAGTAACGAGAAATCTTTTGAACTATATCGTTCCACCGATTCTTTAAACAACTTTATAACTGTTGGTGTATTGCCAGCCAACACCACTAATTTTGCAGATACCTTGCTGGAACCAGCTACCACCTATTATTATAAGATTCGGGCGATCAACCAATATGGAGAATCTGTTTTTGACAAATCTGGACCAGGTGTTGATTATGCATATTATGAAACACCGACAGGTTTATCCATTTTGCCTGATTTTAATGCTATGACTCCTTTGAAAACAGGAAGAGTAGAAAAGTTTGGATTAGGCATGCAGATGAGAGCAAATTATTTTGCTTTGAAATTTGAAGGAAACATCAATTTATCCCAGTCAGGCACTTATACTTTTTATTTACAATCAGATGATGGTTCAAAACTTTATATTGATAATAATCTGGTTGTTGATCATGATGGGGCTCATAGCAATACGGAAAAGGCAGGTACCCCAATTACTTTAAGCGCCGGTTCTCATACAATACGCATAATTTATTTTGAAATTGCAGGGGATGAAGCTCTTATGGCCAGATATGAAGGACCAGGCATTTCGAAAAAGGAAATTCCCGGAAATGTTTTGGGGGACATTCTGGCCCATGCCACTACATTTGCTGGTCCAGCTGCACCAGGCGCGCCAGACAATTTAACCGCTGTGGCTACCAGTGCATCATCTATTAAGGTAGCCTGGGTTAACCATAGCTCTAATGCAAATGGGATAGAACTTTATCGTTCCTATAATGATAATGAAAATTTTGTATTACTGGCAACACTTCCTTCTAATACAGCATCCTTTAATGATACTGAATTGTATCCCAGTTCTTTGTTTTATTATAAGGCCCGTGCATTTGGTGAAGGCGGTCAATCCCCCTATAGTAATGAGTCCAATGGAAGGACTCTTGGGATAGTGCCTTCAGTGGTACCTTTGGAGTCTGTATATATGCGCTACAACAGTTCTGTAGATGTTCCCATAGAGGCCATTTCGGGAACGCCCGTTCCTATTACGTTACAGGTTAGCAATTTGCCTTCTTTTGCGGTATTTAATATTACTGGAAATGGGAAGGGGGTAATCAGCCTTAATCCGGCGCTTTCAAATGTTGGAACTTATAATAACCTTACTATTACAGCCTCTAACCCTGATGGTAACCTGAGTACTGCCCAGTTTAGTGTAATAGTGAATGATAATTATACGCCACATATTACACCCATTCCTGATGCTGCTGTACAGGAAAATCAAACATTGCAGATTAACTTGTCGGCCACTGATGATGATCCGGGGGATCAATTGATGTGGTCCTATGCAGGTCTACCAAACTTTGCCACTGTGGCATCTTCTAATAAATCTGCATCAATAACACTTAATCCTAAAAATGGAGATAAGGGGCAATACAGAATAAAAGCGTATGTTAATGACGGACGTCATGGAAAAGACACCACTTCATTTGTAATAAATGTGACGCAAGGGGCTGTAGTTAATCCAGACGACGGGACTGTACCGGTTAGCCCCAAAAACATAAAAGGAGTTTTTGTTAATGATTTAAATGCAGTTAAAATTACCTGGGGCAATGCTGCTTATAATGCGGTGAAAAATGAAGTTTACCGTTCTACATATATGACAGGTGGTTTCACGCTTCTAAATCCCGGAGCGACGGCTAATAAAGACGATACTGTTTTTGTGGATAACAGTATTGGCGGTAATAAGACTTATTATTATTTGGTGCGTGCTGTGAATGCCAATGGCGGTTCGAACTCTTTGGTAATAAAGGTGATTACACCTAATAGGGCGCCAGTGGTTAATGCGGATGATATTTATATAAAAGGAGGGAATATAAATGATGTAAATATTATTTCGACAGATGACCCGGGTAATTCTATAAAATTGGCTGTATCTAATTTACCGGATTTTGCCAGCTTCACTGACCAGGGTAACGGTAGCGGTGTAATACATATGGCGCCTACCGGTACCCATGTGGGAGTATATGAAGGAATTACTATTAAAGCGACTGATAATTTTGGTGATTTTTCAACAAAGACCATTAAAATTACAGTGTCAGATAAATATATTACATCAGTCTATGTGAATTTTAATAATATAGAGTATCCAATAAGTTTTATGCCCTGGAATAGTTTTAATGCTCCTCATCCTAAAGGAACTAAGGTGCCTGCGGGAGCCGAAATTTCAAACCTTAAAGATGAAGTTGGAATGGTGACAACAATTGATGTAAAACTTATGGAAATATGGTCGCAAATCTTTAATGGTAAAACTACAGGCAGTAATACAGGAGTATTTCCGGATAGTATTATGATGAGCGGCTATTTCTTTACAAAAAATAGTTCAAATATTAATAAGACCATAAGAATTTCTGGTTTGGATGATAATATGAAGTATAATCTGACCTGCTTTGCCAGCAGTACCTCGGGTACGCCCCTAAAGAATACTTATTATTCAGCAGGTGGTCAAACGGTTTCCTTGAATCCTAAAAATAACACAACGAATACAGCAAAAATCAATGCAATTGCTCCTGTTCAGGGTAAAATTGATTTGCTTGTTGAGGCGCAGGGAGATGGTGATTATGCGGTTATTAGTGCTATGGTCATCGAAGAATATGCTGATGGTCTTGTGTTGCCTCCCTATGGAGTTAAGACAAAAGGAACAAAGAATTCGATAAACCTCACATGGCAATGCAAGGCAACCGGACTTACGGGCTTTGAGGTTTGGCGTTCGGATGCTCCTAATGGCACCTATACTAAATTGTCAGGTACCATACCAGGTAATGTTTTCAGTTATACAGATGCCGGCTTAGCTAAAGGTACAATTTACTATTATAAATTAAGGGCGGTATCAGGTGTTGATTATTCTGATTTTAGTGATTATGCGAGCGGGTCTACTATTAAATATGAGGTGAATATAAATTTCAACGACGGATCTGAATTAGGCCCTCCCCAATCAGCTCCATGGAATAATACTAACCTGTTGGTTTATGAAGGATTTACTCTGCCCAATCTTTTGAATGATGAAAATCAGAATACAGGCATTAATATGACAGTTGTTGGCAGCTTGAATTCATTCAGCGGAACCAATCGCCAGGATAATTCCCTGACTACTGGTAACAATTCGGGAGCGGTACCCGACATTGTAATGTCTACTTTCTATTTTCTCGAGTACGGCCAGATTGGTATGCTTAAAATAGACGGACTAAACCAAACCATGAGGTATAATTTTGTATTTTATGGTGGTTGTAAAGATAGGGGCAAAGGGCAAGTTACAACTTATACTATTGGATCGGAGAGTGTTGATCTGGATGCAAAGAATAATACGACAAACACGGTGCAGATAAACAATGTAGCACCTGATGAAACAGGCAGTGTTATGGTATCGCTTACTCCCACTATATTAAGTGGCTTTGGGTATATTAACAGTCTTAGTATTCAAGCGGTTCCCTCCGATATGAGCGGCAGCAACCCTTCCGGAAGGAAATCAAATCCTGAAGGGGGTCGAAATGCCTTAACCTCCAATATCAGCCCGATAATAGAGTCAGGTTTAAGTAAAAATGTGGTTACAGGAACTTATCCTAATCCTTTTATAGACGACATCACGGTGAGGTTTTCAATGGATAAAGCACTGGATAAAGTTGTAGTAATACTCAGAGATATCTCAGGAAAGCCTGTATTCTCAACTACTTTGGCTAATCTCCCCAAAGGTGTTAGCGAAAGAAAACTGGGATTAAAGGGAGGTAAATTAGCGCCGGGAATATACGGACTACAATTTATAGGATTAGATAAGGAAGAAAAAGTGGGAGTTATTGTTGTGAAATAAATTTTGTTGCACTATTTTTAGGCGGAAGTATATACCTAATGCTTCCGCCTTTTATGTTTCTGAATTTTAGCAAATAGAATGGAAAATTTTGACCTTATTATAGTGGGAACAGGATTCGCTTCTAGTTTCTTTTTAAAAAAATATCTTGAAAAATCTCCATCTGACAAACGAGTTTTAGTGTTGGAAAGAGGAATATTATATTCTTTTAAGGAACGTATAAAGTCAGCCAGAGGAGAATTCTCTGAAGTTGGTGAAAAGAGCATTAAAACAAAGAATACTTTTACCAATACAAATCAGGATAAAGTATGGATGTTTGAGCCTAATTTTGGGGGCAGTTCAAATTGCTGGACTGGCTGTACTCCCCGTTTCTTACCCAACGATTTCAAAATCAAATCTCTTTACGGAGTTGGCCAAGACTGGCCGATTACCTACGAAGACATAGAGCCTTATTATGCCGAAGCGGAAGGAGTGATGATGATTGGCGGGCCGGAGATAACGCCGTTTCCCAGGAGTTCGCCTTACCCTTTGCCGCCGCAAAAGCTATCAACGTTTGACAAACTGATTCAGAATAAGTACAAAGAATTGTTTATAAGTCAGCCAACAGCCAGGGCCACTATTCCGATTGGAAGAAGAAGTGGATGCTGTACCAGCGCCGTCAGTGGTATATGTCCCGTGAACAGTAGATTTACAGTGGAAAATACGCTCGATTATTTATATACTGATCCCAGGGTAATGATTCGTTATGGCGCTCAGGTTCATCATTTGATTGCTGAAAACGATAAGATAAATGGGGTGGTTTATATGCAGGAAGGAAAAGATATTGAGGTTAAAGGGGAAGTGGTTGCATTAGGGGCAAATGCGATTTTTAATGCCCATATTTTGTTGAACTCCGGAGATACAAACCCGAAAACAGGAAAGGGACTATGTGAACAAAGAGGAACTTTTGCTTATTTATATTTTAGAGATATGGATAATGTGGGAGGAAGTTCCATTATCACTGCCAACGGATACATGCTTTATGATGGTAATCACCGTAGAGAAGAATCTGCATGCATTATCGAGAGTTCTAATATTCCCTTTGTTAGAAATGAACCGGGGAAATGGAGGAAAATGGCGAGATTGAAATTTATTTTTGAAGATATTCCTGATGATTCAAACCAGGTGGCTCTGAGTGACGATTATTTAAAACCGAAAGTACAGTACAACAATCATACTCCTTATGTAGATAAGGCTATGAAAAATTTGGAAGGTAATATAAACCGTATATTTTCTTTTCTGCCGGTTGAGAGAATTGAAATGGATGGTTACTTTCAAAAATCTGAATTCCATATCTGCTCAACGGTTCGTATGAGTGGGTCAAAGGAAGAGGGTGTTGTGGACAAACATCTTATTCATCACCAGTATAGAAATTTATTTGTCTTAGGGAGCGGTGTTTATCCTAGTATCACGCCGGCAAATCCTACTCTTACCTTATCGGCACTGTCATTGATGACCGCAGATAAAAACTTTTAGTATAAATTAATTGATGCTTAATTATGAGACGAAGAAGTTTTATTGGTTTATGGGTAGCAGGGATTGGTGGAATAGCTGCGGGGGGATATGTGTTTTTTGAGAAATTTGAGAATGTGGCTCGGAAAATACTGATTAAGGATACATCATCTTTATTGGTTCCCTTAGAAGAAATAGATAAATATCTGTTAGCCTCAAGACGGAAAAGAAACATAGTGAGTAGGCTTCCTTTCGGTAACCAACAATTATTGAAGTGGCATTATTATTTAGATAACTCCTGGTTTTCGCTACCTTATAAAACGAAAAATTCAATAGACAGGAGTAAGATAGTCGGCGATTTTTTACTATCCACCGATTTTTTTACGAATAAAATGGATATTACAAAGCCCGTTGCATTTGTAAAGATTTACGATCCTTATGAATCTCCCTGTTCTAACCCTTTTTCTAATTTGTATTATCCGGAAACATAATTCCGAAAGACTGTTTATTCCTCTTTCCATCCTACCTTTACTCTTATGTCCCGTGCTTTTCCTGATCTGGAAGAAATAGACTCCCCATCTTCTCTTTTCGCTGAGGTTATCATTCCTCTTGCCCTACCCAAAAATTATACATGGAGGGTGCCGCCTCATTTTCAGGATAAAGTAGTACCGGGTGTCAGAGTGGAAGTGGTGCTGGGGAAGAATAAGAAGTATGCGGGAATAGTCAAGCGTTTACATGGTAATATACCGGCAGCCTTTGAGCCTAAGGATATCCTGAACGTCCTGGATGCAGCTTCTATCGTGTTTGAGCATCAAATGAAACTATGGGAATGGATGGCACAATATTATATGTGTAGTGAGGGGGAAGTGATGGCTGCAGCGTTGCCTGCCCATTTTAAGCTGAGCAGCGAAACCACTTTAATATTCAATGAAGAGTATGGCGATGATTTTACATCACTTGATGATAACGAATATATTATTGCCGAAGCGCTTCATATTAAGAAGGAATTAAAACTTACTGAAATCCAGCAACTGCTGGACTCTTCCAATGTATATCCGGTCATAAAAAGACTGATTGATAAGAAGGTGTCTTTTGTTTGGGAGAAACTTAAAGAAACATATACTGCCAAAAAAGTAACCTATGTGATCCTTAACCCTCTATACACAAATGAAACCGAATTGTCTGCGTTGCTGAATAATTGGCAAAGAGCCCCCCGGCAGTTGGCGTTGCTGCTAGGTTATTTGCATCTTATGAAAACGAACAGTGAAGTGACCAAATCGTCTCTTTTAAAAAAATCCGGTGCATCTGAAGCTCAGTTGAAAGGGCTTGTGGAAAAGGGTATTCTGTGGATTGAAAAACAGAGTATCGACCGGCTTCACTATCTTCCTCCTTATGTAAATATAGATTTTGATTTGACTCCAGGTCAGGAGGAAGCCCTTGCAAAAATTAATGCACTTTTTAACGAAAAATCCGTTTGTTTATTAAACGGAGTTACCTCCAGCGGGAAAACGCTGGTATATATCAAGCTGATAGAGCAGTATATTAGCCAGGGCAAACAGGTGTTATATCTTTTACCTGAAATTGCTCTGACTTCCCAAATTATACGACGTTTACAAAAGCATTTTGGCGGCTATATCGGCGTCTATCACAGTAAGTTTAATCAAAATGAAAGGATAGAGATATGGAATAAGATTAAAAGCGGAGAATTAAAAATTGTATTAGGTGCCAGATCTTCGCTTTTCCTTCCGTTTATGGATCTGGGCTTAATAGTGATAGATGAGGAACATGACAGTTCGTTTAAGCAATACGATCCTGCACCGAGATACCATGCAAGAGACAGCGCCGTTTATTACGCCACTTTGTTTAGAGCGAAGGTGTTATTAGGTAGCGCAACACCCTCTCTTGAGAGTTATTACAATGCATTGCAGGGGAAATATGCACTGGTGGAAATTACGGAACGTTATAGTGGTGTTCAATTGCCGGCAATTGAGATCATTGACACTAAACAAATAGTGAGAAAAGATAAATCAAAAATTATTCTGTCTCCTCAGCTAAAAGTTGCTATTGACGGAGCGCTGAAGAAAGGAAGTCAGGCGATATTGTTTCAAAACCGGAGAGGATACTCTCCCTATCAGGTATGCGCATCCTGCGGTTGGATACCCCAATGCAAACATTGTGCGGTTAACCTTACGTATCATAAACTTAGTAACCGGCTTGTTTGCCACTATTGTGGTGCCAGCTATCCTTATGCTACCACCTGTGCAGCCTGCGGAAGTCATATATTTGAACAACGTAATTTTGGGACCGAGAAAATTGAAGAGTTGTTGGAGGAAACCTTTCCTTCAGCAAAGATTGCACGAATGGATATTGACAGTGTAAGAGGAAAGCATGCACATGACAGCCTTATTCAATTGTTTGAACAAAAACGAATTGATATATTGGTGGGCACACAAATGGTAGTGAAAGGATTGGATTTTGAGCATGTGAGTGTGGTGGGTATTTTAGATGCCGACAGCTTGTTGAGTTTTGCAGATTTCAGGGTGAATGAACGAGCCTTTCAATTGATGGAACAGGTTAGTGGACGAGCGGGAAGAAAAGGCGGGAGAGGATTGGTGCTGATACAAGTTGCCAATACCAAACACCCGGTGCTTCATTTTGTGCAGCAGCATGATTATCACGCATTTTACAGGTTTGAAACAGAGAACAGGGAACGTTTTTTTTATCCTCCATTTTCACGGATTATTTTAATCACCTTCCGGCATAAAGTTAAAGAACGGGCTGCAGAAGCAGCTCATTTTTTAGCCGAAAAACTGAAAAACAATTTTGATAATTTTGTTATTGGCCCAGCTGAGCCGGCCGTAAATAGAGTTCGTAATCAATATCTGATGGAATTATTATTGAAATTACCTAAAGATTCTGCTTTTATTAATCATTGTAAAAGAGTTATCAGCCAGCAGGTCGCAGCATTGCATCAGGTGAAATCTTTACGTAGTGTTGTGGTTATCTCCAATGTAGATGCATTATAATTTTGATGTGCATCCGAAAGATATAGCTAATAAGCAATTACTTCAATAGTTGCACCGATTCCTCTTTCAGTAATGGCATCGCATTGGGGTTTTAAATCCTCATAATCACCGTGCTTTACCGCGTATTTACCTTTAAAATGAATAATATAGGCACATTGTTCGGCTTGCTCATAGGAATGCCCACAAACTTCCTGCAGCGTATCAATTACCCATTCAAAGGTATTCACCTCATCATTCCATACAATCAGACTGAATGGTTTTTTCGTTACTACAAGCGTGTCCTTTTCTTCTGTTGTTGAAGTTCCCCCCTGCGTCATAATTAGTTCTTTTCTCCTCAAAATTAATGTTTAAATTTATTTTCTGTAATTTTCAGTATTAAGGAACTGTAATTCATTTTTTCAAATATTATTTTTATCATTGCCGGGTTTGGTAAAAAATATTTAACGCTATTATATGAATTTACAACCTATTCAGCGTGTAGGAGGATTATCTAAAACAGAATTCACAGAAAAATTTGTGAAAACCAGAACACCTGTAATTTTAACGGATTTTATAAAAGGCAGTCCCGCATTGAATCTTTGGAACTACGATTATTTTAAATCCGTAGCGGGTGATCTAGTCGTGCCGGTTCATGGAAGTGAGAATGCTCATCCTGATATGGTGCATAGTGCACCTATGGCAAAAATGAAATTTAGTGAATATCTGGATCTGATCCAGCGCGAAAATACGGAGTCTCGTTTATTTCTTTTTAATCTTCTGCTTGAAAAACCGGAAATCCGTAAACAACTTGTCTTTAATAAACTGGCAGATCATATACTGACCTGGTTACCGCTGATGTTTTTTGGTGGTGGGGGCTCCAGTACCCGGAACCATTTTGATATAGATATGTCGCATGTTTTTCTCACACAGTTTCATGGAGAAAAGAAAGTGACTTTATTTCCTAACAGCAGTTCTCCATTAATGTACAAATTGCCCTATAATTTCCATGGAATAGGAGACATAAAAAATCTGGACTTTGAGAAATTTCCTGCACTTAAATATGCCAATGGATGGGAGGGCACCATTCGGTTTGGTGAAACCATTTTTATGCCTGCAGGTTATTGGCATTATATTCAATATCTCACCGGTGGCTATTCGGTAAGTGTACGGGCTCTATCCACTGCCATAGATAGGGTTAAGGGCTTTAGCAATCTTGTATTTACACGCAATTTTGATAATGCTATGAGAAAGTTGTTAAAAGACAAATGGTATAATTATAAAGTGAAGGAGGCGCATAATAGAGCAATTAAGGCCATCCGGAAATTAGAGCAACATTAACGGTTAATCGGTTTTCTTCTTAGAATTCAACTATTGCGTAAGCTTTATTGTCTACATAAGGCCCGCCGGGATAACGGGCTGTATAGTCGAGGTTGATCCAATAATTTCCTGATTCTTCCCTGAAATATAATCCCGAAAAATGCTCGGCTGCAAATAAATGTGTAATTGCTTCCTGCATTTCATTAAAATTTTTTTTATCACCACAATACAGTTCAGGGTAAACGTGGTTTTCAGTCAGAACCATTCTGCATTTTGCCCCTATTGCTTTCATTGCTGATATCATCAGGATGGTATGATCATCACAGTCTCCACCCAGGCCATTTTCAATGGTTTCAGCAGGTGAGGCAAAATATTCATCACGATCGGGATCGGCAACATATTTGAAGTTATTGTTTATGTATTTAAATAAAGATAAATAACGCACTTTAGGTCCGTATTTTTTGTGGTAGTCATCAAAAAATTCAATCGCATGTTTTACGGCGAAATTTCGGGTAAGGGAATCTTTGGGATTGATTTTTGACTTCAGTCCATTTGCCGCTTTTTCGATACCGCTATCGAAAATATCAGGCTTTATCAGGTAGAGGTCTTTTTCCTTGTGGTCTCTGGTGTCCCAGCTTTTAGTCACCAGGTTTTTATAATCGAGAATGATATTACCCAGGTTATACCCGTTGGTAAATTGATTATAAGCAATAAAGCCGGCCAACAAAAGAAAAGCGGGTATAATTAACGGACTGAATAACCATAAAGTAAATCTTATGAAGAGAAAAGAAGCTATTATTGAAAGTAATAAATCAATATTCCAGTAACCTACTATAACCGGCGGAATGAATCGGTTGATCAACGGCGCCAGTGGAATTATCGTTAATAAACCAATGGTGTTTAATACCATGCTTTTCGCAAAGAAATGTGTATTTTCATGTTCTCCCATCAGGTGTAATAATAACGTAAATCAGTTTGGATGTTGTCTTATTTCCTGTTAAAAATTATGCGGCAGTCGTGTTTTTTCAACAGATTAACTAAGCCTTCGATTTTTGACATACAGGCGCAGGGTAGTTATATAAAAGAAATATAATATGCATTTCATAGGAATTGATATTGGCACAACTTCAATCTGTGGTATCGTCTATAATTTCTTAAACAAAAAAACAATATCGGTAACTATTAGTAATGAATCCGCGATTGAGTCTGATCAGCCTTGGGAAAAAATACAGAATCCGGAATGGATCATTACATGTATACAAAAGATCATCAAACAATTTGAATCGGAATATGATGATATAAGAGGCATTGGAATTACGGGGCAGATGCATGGGAATCTTTATGTAAATGACAAGGGAGATGCCGTGAGTCCCTTGTATACCTGGCAGGATAACAGGGGTAGCCTTATTTTGCATAACAATACCAGTTATGTGAGTTATTTAGGCGATCGTACTGGATACCATCTTTCAACGGGGTATGGATTAGTGACACATTTTTATAATGTCAGGAATTCGCTCCTGTCCGCGCGTGCAGTAAAATTCTGTAATGTCATGGACTATGCAGTAATGAAATTAACCGGAAAGAAAACGCCTCTGGTGGGTTATACAAATGCTGCTGGTATTGGCTTTTTTAATGTTAATGAAAAAAAATTCTATCTTCCGGCTCTAGACAGCATTGGTGTTGATACCTCCATCTTGCCGAAGATTTAATACGCGGGTTTATAAGAGGAATTTGTAATGAGATATATAACTTTTATAACGTCATTCCACAAAAATCGAAAAAAGACAAACACATATTAATTGGCTCCGGAAATGCTATAAAAAAGAACGACCTCCTTTGCAGAGTACTCGAAGAAGTTTTTCATTCCCCGGTTATTAAATCACCGTACGATGAAGATGCGGCATTCGGCGCATGTCTCTCAGCTATAAATGGTTCGGGATAATTGCAGGATTTTAATGAAGGGCTGAAAAATTAGTTGAAATGGGAAATCAATTCTTTTACCTGCAATTCATTTCCAGGCACTATTACAGTGACTGAGAGTTAATGTTTTTATTACCAGCCCATCTTTAGAGGTGATCATTATATCTGTATAGTCTATTGTCGGAAAGAATATTGCAGTGAGTACCGATAGACCATTATCTGCAAAAACTTCCAAAGAGGCTACATCAATAACTAAAGTAATGTCTGTTCCCTTGTTCGAAGATAGCCTCGGAGTAAATATTCGGGCTGAAAAAACTTTTGAAAAATCTATTTCACCTGATTGACTCCTGTCAATAAAATATTGATTCGTTGTTTTGTCGTACCCCACAACTGTTTTTTCGCCTGCAATATTCGATAACGTAATATTAAAATCTTTGAGATCGTCAATTGCCAGTTTCACAATGGCAGGGCCGTTTAGTTTGCCTGCTTTAGCGGTGATGTTTAAGTTTCTTGCCCGTATATTATGGAAGTCCTGTGACGTGACCTTAAGTTTATTTAATTCCTTAACCGGCTTAGAACTCACCCAATATTTATTTTCTACCCTTTGAATTGCCAGTTCTCTTACTATCGTGTTTGCACTCCTCCAGTTGGTTGTAGGGACTATGTTTGCGTAAGCCCAGTTACTCATCCAGCCTATAAAAAGCTTTCTGTCACCGGTATTTGACCAGGTTATCCCGGCATAATTATCCGGACCGTAATCTATCCATTTGGTATCCGTATCGTCGGGTGTAAATACATGTCCGTCAAATTTTCCTGTAAAATACTGTGTTGCTGAACCACCATTCGGTCCACCCGGATTGATATTTACTATTAATACCCAAATTTCTTCACCGTTGTATGAAAGCGGAAACAAATCGGGACATTCCCATACGCCACCGTGAGCGCCGATACTTTTACCAAACTCGCTTTCTTTTGTCCATTTTTTCAAATCGGGGGATGAATAAAAATCAATATGATCTGTTACAGCCAAGGCCATGATCCACTTCTTTGCAGGCTCGTACCACGATACTTTTGGATCACGGAAATCGTGTATGCCTGGGTTGGGCAGTACTGGGTTGCCTTTATACTTTGTCCATGTTTTACCCTCATCTAAGCTGTAAGCGATACTTTGAGTTTCGATCTTTTCAAAACCGTCTTTCTCCATCGCGTGATTGTGACTTGTATAAATAGCCACCATTGCGTTTGCTCCGAAACCGGCCGTATTGTCTTTATCAATCACCGCGCTGCCGGAGAAAATAGTTCCTAACGCATCCGGATATAATGCGATAGGCAATTCTTGCCAATGCACCAAATCAGCGCTCGCCGCATGCCCCCAATGCATGGGTCCCCACACGGTAGAGTCTGGATTGTGTTGGTAGAATAGATGGTACTTCCCATTGAGATATACCATCCCGTTGGGGTCATTCATCCACCCTTTTTGGGGTGAAAAATGGATTTGGGGACGATACCTATCTGAATAGGCAGTTTTCTGGCCCCATGAGAATTTCAATACCACTATGGAGGCGATCAACAGCGGTAATGCTTTTTTCACAATCATTGTTTTGTTTATTCGGTCTCTTTGTGAAGTTATATGTTTTTATCGTGTAGCCTATTCTCACAGTCTGATTTTTGTTTAGATCTCTTCCTACACCCAACTGCACAATTGGGTTCAATTATTAGAAATGAAATGAACCGATGCCATGAGAAAAGGTAGAATGGCTTCTGCGATAATTGCCTATTTTTACTGCTATTTATTACCTGGCTGTCTGTGTGGTTGTTATTATAAATTCATTTGAAATGTATAACTGCGAGAGAAAAAGGCAAATATTTATTAAAGAGCGGCTGACGACATATCCTGTAACAAGATTTAAACCCAATCATGATAAAACATAAAAACCTCATTTGCTTCCTGCTATCTGTATGTGTATTGTTACATTACCCCGCCTCCTCTCAATCAGGCAAAATGGCAGGGCATTCGGTAATGACAGAACATGAAATACTGGGAACAAGGCCTGTAACGGATTCCATCGGGATGGGTTCTTATACTCTAGATTCGCACAATATTCAGCGTTATATAACACCCGAAGGATATGTGCAGAACGAAGGCGACTTTGGCGTACATGTTCCCAAACCGTACAGCATTTCTTATAAGTCTATTATTCCCAAAGAAAATGAATGTGAGAACCTGCTGGTGCCGGTTTGTTTGTCGAGCTCGCATGTGGCTTATGGTTCTATCCGTATGGAGCCTGTTTTTATGATCCTTGCGGAATCGGCAGCTACCGCAGCAGCCGTTGCAATAGATAACCATACAAGCGTGCAGAAAGTAAATTATGACGAGTTGAAAAGACAATTGTTGAAGCAGGACCAGCGGCTTAGTTGACAAGGCCAGCCTGGAGGAAACAAACTATAGATTAAAAGCAAACAAATAAAATGATTAAAAGTGTAATTATTGCAGCAGCCATTTTGTTTTGTACACAAATGGCGTATAGCCAAAGATCACAACATGAAGAAAAGTATGATATTGTTATTTATGGCGGTACATCTGCAGGAGTAGCTGCCGCTATTCAGAGCTCAAGAATGGGAAAGAGCGTGGTGTTGATTGAACCCTCTCAAAGGTTAGGGGGATTGACTACAGGTGGACTGGGTGCCACAGACATAGGGAATAAAGATGCCATTGGCGGCATCTCGCGCGAATTTTATCAGAATATTAAGAAGTACTACGATGATGCCAAAAATTGGAAATGGCAAAAACGTGAAAGTTATAAGGAAAGTAGAAATGTTGAAAATCAGGATGCAATGTGGACTTTTGAGCCTTCTGCTGCTCTTTCGGTGTACAAAAAAATGATAGCTGCGGAAAACATTAAAGTGGTTTATGGAGAAAAGTTAAACAGGAAGGATGGGGTAAAAAAAGATGGAACGAAAATTAGCTCCATTGAGATGAAAAGCGGGAAAATATATCCTGGCAAAATGTTCATTGACGCCACTTATGAGGGTGATTTAATGGCAGCAGCAGGAGTAAGCTACCAGATTGGCCGTGAATCAAATAGTGAATATGGAGAAACCTTGAATGGCGTTCAGGCAAACAAGATAGGCATAACCCTTCGCAAGACCGTATCCAATAATTCTAATCATCATAATTCTATTGATGGAGTTGACCCTTACATTAAAAAGGGCGATCCTTCAAGCGGACTATTACCTTTTATAACAGAAGGGAAGCCTGGTATTGACGGTACTGCCGATAAGGGAATCCAGGCCTATTGTTTTAGAATGACCCTCACAGACCACCCCGAAAATAGAATACCCTTTTCAAAACCCTTAGATTATAATGAGCAGGAATATGAACTTTTGTTCCGGAATTATGAAGCAGCACAAGGTCCAATAGAAGAAATGTATTCGTATGGCGACCCTTTGGTTCCATGGATTAACACTCCAATGCCTAACCGAAAAACTGATACCAACAATCAAAAGGGATTCTCAACTGATTTCATTGGACAGAATTATGCATATCCTGAAGCAAGTTATGAAGTTAGAGAGGAAATTGTGGAACGCCATCGTAAATACCAGCAGGGTTTAATGTGGACCCTGGCTTACCATCCGCGAATTCCTTTAAAGGTCAGAGATGTTGTATCGAAATGGGGAACATGCAAGGATGAATATGAAAGAGGAGATGGCTGGCAGGAACAGTTATATATCAGGGAAGCAAGACGTATGAGCAGTGATTACGTAATGACGCAGCAGCATTGTGAGGGTTTTAAGATTGCCGATGATCCGGTTGGGCTTGCCGCCTATGGAATGGACTCTCATCAGGTAAAAAGATATGTTGACGTTAATGGGTTTGTTCAAAATGAAGGAAACGTTGAAGCGCCTATTTCAGCGCCTTATCCCATCAGTTATAAATCTATTGTTCCAAAAACAGAAGAATGTAATAATCTGTTGGTGCCTGTGTGTGTGAGCGCTACTCATATTGCTTATGGGTCAATCAGGATGGAGCCTGTTTTTATGGTTTTAGGACAATCTGCAGCTACTGCAGCTTCGATAGCTATCGACCATAAGCAGAAGATACAGGATGTCGACTATAAAGAACTTAAAAAAATTTTGGTTGAAAATGGACAACGCTTGTAAAGTCCTATCAAAAAGCAGAACTTAAGTGCTCTGGAACGGTATAACTTAATTTGTGATAGAACTTGATTATATTAAATAAACAATTAAGAAGTTGAATAATGATCTTATTTTCTTTTACAGAACCGAAATGCCGAAAACAAGGCTATCAACAAATTGGTAATACCAGGGCTGTACTGGAGTCTGAAGGGAAGATCGAATACGAACAAAGAATGTTAGACTGTGAATAAAGACCTATACACTCTCAACGAAGATGGGGAAACGATAAGTGGTTCAGATCAAGCTAATATAAAGTAAAAAATGAAAGCTAATTCCAGAAGGTTCTTTATCAGAAATATAGCTGCATCCACTGCTGCATTGGCAATTGGGCCAAATACCTTTGCAGGCAACAGAAATTGGTTTGCTGATGGCACTATTTGGCGACAACAGGATATGGAAGAGCATAGAAATTTTAAAGAATTTTCAGGCTCAATTGATCCTTTTATACCATTTGAATTTTTTCCAGGTTCTGAGAAAGAGATGATTGCTGATCTGATTCAACTAAGAAAGCTTTATGGTTTCCGAAGATTTTTGATAACAGGCCCCAGTAAAGAATTTCGTTATACCGGCTTCCCTGACAAGCAGGTTTTTCGTGATTTGGGTGAACTTGTATTACACGTAAAAAACCGACTTACTTCCTATGATATAAAGATTGGTTGGTGGTGCACTACTACGATCCGAATAGGAAAAGGTTCATTTCAAAGCATAGTAAGAGCTGATGGAAGTATTGCCAATGAAGCCTGCTGCCCCCTGGATTTGGATTTCAGAAAAGTATTTAGTGATTATATAGGAACAGTTGTTGAAATTGCACGACCTTTTTGGATCAACTTTGAGGATGATTATCATCTTAGTGGTGGTTGTTATTGCCCACTTCACCTGGAAGAATTTAGGAAAAGACAAAATCGCTCTTACTCAAGAGAAGAGCTATTAACTGCTATTGAAGATAAAACGCCGGAGGCGGAAAGACTACGGCAAGCGTGGGACGAATTAAAAAGGGATAGTTTAGCGGGGCTTGCAGCCTCAGTTCGATTCAAAGTAGATCAGATAGCACCAGAAACCCGCCTCTGTTTATGTCAAAGTGGGGGTAGTGAGCGTGATGGAAATTTTACTGAAGCAGTGACTTTGGCATTTGCGGGAACGACTCGTCCGGCTGTAAGAGTTCATGGAACAAGCTACTTTTCAGATGGTGCATTAGACCTTCCTCAAACAGTGTTCAATGCGTTATATCAACGCCAGCATTTACCACTAAATTTTGAAATAATTCATGAATCTGACACATTCCCGCACACGCGATTTTTTATGTCAGCTTCAAAGTTGAAGTCTTTGATGATGGCTGCTTTTGCGTATGGGCTGGATGACTCATTATTTTATGCAACACAGTACCTGGAAAATCCACTTGAAGAAAAAGGGTATCTGGATATGTTTCTTAGGGAGTCAGTACGTTTTTCTGCTCTGAAGGCGGCGGTAAAAGATGGTAGTATTGAAGGGTGTGAGATTTTCCGAAAGCCGAATACTTCATCGAACTGGGTATATGTTATGGGA
This sequence comes from uncultured Terrimonas sp., assembly GCA_964518685.1. Taxonomy (GTDB): domain Bacteria; phylum Bacteroidota; class Bacteroidia; order Chitinophagales; family Chitinophagaceae; genus Agriterribacter. The sequence goes on along the minus strand of CAZFGP010000015.1, from coordinate 7,625 downwards.
CGGTTTGGAATTCCTTACACGTCTGTGGAAGCGGATGTGAAGCTTGTGTCAGGAAATATAATAGAAAGTATGAGTGACCAGGAAATAGTTCATTTGTTGAAAGGCAGTATATTTCTTGATGGCCATGCTGCATATCTTTTATGCAGGAGAGGTTTTAGTAAGATGATTGGAGCAGAATTAACATTCCGGGAAAAGACGGTGCTGCCTCCTTTCTTTGAAGGTATCCGTAATCCGGAGCAATATCAGAATATCAATAATCGTTTGATGTACAACTACCTTTGGGCATTTAATCAAAAAAATCCAGAGGCTTTCTATCAGATCAGGCCTCTAACCGGAGCAGAAGTGATTACTGATTTTATTGACTCGAAGAACAAGCCATCTTCTGCGGGAATGACCCGCTTTGAAAATGAACTTGACGGCCGTATTGCCATCATGGCGTTTAATCTTAGCGATGAATACGTTTGTACACGTTCAATTTCAATTTTTAATTATTCCAAAAAAGAAATTATCCGGCAAATTATTGAATGGCTTGACAAAAAGCCTCTCCCGGTTTTCGTTAAACAAATCCCAAATACATTTTGCATTTTTAGCCGCTCGAAATCAAATGATTATGCAGTCGTAGTTATTATAGGTCTGTCTTCTGATAGCTTTGATTCTTTCTCTTTAGATGTTGCACCAGAATGGATTAATTCACAATTCAAACTTCTAAATCAAAACGGTGAATGGGTGAGAGCACAGATTGAAAAGAAAGATCGGACGATAAAAATTAATGCGAAATTATCATTAATGGATCCTGTTATTTTAATGCTTACCAAATAAGTATTATTGAAATATGAATACGCTGATATACAAATCGGTCAACATTATTGGGATCATTGTTTTATTGAGTACAGTTTGTTACGCTCAAAAGATGCATAATAGAGGCGGCGTAAAATCTATTATAATAAAAGAAATTCACTTTACAATTCCCATTAATTTAAAATTTCCCGATAATAATTCCCATGAGTTGGAAGCAGCAGACAATGATAGCGCTTATTATGACCAGGCTGTTTTGAAACTACCCAAAAATTATTCTGATAAAGGAGCGTCTGTAAGATTAGTTTATCTGGCTCACGGCGCAGGCGGAGGAGTGACAGATAGTTCATGGGCATGGAACCGGTTCTCAGTAGTAGATAGTCTGACGGAAAATGGTTACGCTTGTTTTGATGTAAATGGTGGGCCTTATCTTGAAAACATGGGAGGAACCCGTGTAGTGCAGTCTGCTTTCAAAGCCTATGAATACATCAAAGAGCATTACAATGTATATGATAAGATATTTGTTATTGGAGGGTCAATGGGAGGTCTTTCTTCTACGAATTTTGTCTATAAACACAGCAATATCGTTATAGCTCACGCAATGTACAGTCCTGTGCTTGATCTGCATGAACAAGCCTGGAATAACCCCTGGTATCCCACCACTAAAAAGGCCATTGCTATCGCTTATAATTTCATAGACACCACCGGGAGAACATGGGAACCAGATAAAGTCATTGGATGGGATCCGTTATATATTAATACTATTACAAACGGAAAGGACACCTTTAAAATATACCCGGTTCCTGTAAAAATATGGCATGGTATCAACGACCGTGTTGTGTGGGCAGAAGCCTCGCGAAAGTTTCAGCAATACATACAAAATGCCGGGGGGGATTGCGAATTGCGGGAATATGATAGTGATAATCACGGGCTGAGTGGCGGCAATGCATTTCTGAACCGGGAGTTATTACTCTTTTTAAAAAGGTTTGATAAACGATAATATATGACCGGAGGTACTTTGGATATAATTACCGTTGTTGCCTATTTTGTAATTATTCTCGTTATTGGGCTTTGGTCGGGTCGCGGCAAAAAGGAAACCGCTGCCAATTATTTTGTGTCCAAAGGCTCCTTATCCTGGTGGGCTATTGGTATGGCCTATGTAGCTACCGGGCTTAATTCCGAACAACTGATCGGGATGAATGGGATGGGTTATATGGTGGGGTTGCCGTTGGTGAATTCGTATCTCAATGCCGCCCTGGTATTCACAGCGCTGATCTATTTTTTCTTTCCCATGTATCTGCGCAATGGTATTATAACCATGCCCCAGTACCTGGGTGCAAGATTTGATAAGAGAAACCAGAATGTGTTCAGCGTTTTACTGCTGCTGAGTTATATTTTTCTTAGCCTGGCGGTGGTATTATATGGAGGCGCAAAACTTTTTGAAGTATTATACCAGGTCCCGATATGGCAGGGAATATTGGTCATCGGGTTGGTATCCGGATTGATCACGGTGTTTGGAGGCATGTCTTCGATGATTAGCGCTTCCGTGCTTCAGTTTATCCTTATGTTTTTGGCGGGAGGTGTACTGTTTTATTTGGGAATCAATAAACTGCCAAATGGCTGGCAGGATATAACGGCTAACGCCCCCGGAGGTTTTCATTTAATGCAGCCCATGAACACGCCGGTCATGCCCTGGCACGCGGTGGTGTTTTCCCTTTTTAATTTACAACTTTATTACTCCTGTATGAACCAGTCTCTGGTCCAGAGAGGGTTTGGCGCCAAAACGGAATGGGATGTCCGTATGGCGATTGTGTTTGCGCTGGCTTTTGTGTTGCTGCGCCCGTTCCTGGAAATCTTTCCCGGGATGATAGCCCGCGCGCTTGCTTTTAGCGGAAACCCGGAATTTGTAATTTCACAGGAAAGAATAGACGACGTGTATCCGATGCTGATTCAGAATCTGGTACCCTCCGGTTTACAGGGATTGATTATTGTAGGGATATTGGGAGCCGTGATGTCCACGGTGGCGGCTTTTCTAAACTCTATTTCCACCCTGATCACGTATGATGTATATAAGAAATGGATCCGGAAAAATGCAAGCGACAGATCACTCGTGAAGGTGGGGATGTGGAGTACATTCTTACTCATGGTTTTCAGTATTTTTTATGCCCCGGTAATTGGGAGATCAGGAGGAATATTTATCTACTTTCAGTCACTATCCACTTATATGGCAGTGCCGGTTGCTACCTGCTTTTTGTTTGGTATGTTTTGGAAACGTACCACGGCGTCCGCTTCGCTGGTTGTATTATTAGTGGGGATTCCATTAGGAGCATTGATGCAGTTGTGGATAGTCCCCGGCTTATTTTCAGAATATACCATCGGAAGATATGGGTTAGATAACTTTTATGTGGTGGGAGGAATTACACAGGTCTTTTGTATTGTAATAATAGTAGTACTGAGTTTGATGACCAAATCGCCGGAATACAATAAAATAAAGCCCTACATCTGGACAAAGTCTATGCTGCGGTTGCCTAAAAGTGATCCCGAAAGACCCTGGTGGCAAAAAGTGGAATTGTGGTGGGGGATATTGATCCTGGTGTATGCAACGCTCTATATCGTGTGGTGGTAAAATGCTATAATATATTATGCCTGTAGAAATGGAAGAGAAAAATTTAAGTGAAGATCAAACGGTACTGTGCCTGATGGCCCATCCTGATGATGCGGAAATATTGGCCGGAGGTACGCTGGCTTTATTGGTGAAAGAGGGTTGGAAAGTGGCGATTGCCTCAATGACACCCGGTCAGGCCGGATCCACCCAATTAAATGCTGAAGAAATCAGTGCGGTTCGGAGGGTGGAAGCCGAAAAGGCGGCGATGGTCATTGGCGGCTCTTACCATTGTATGGAAGCGGAAGACGTGTTTATAGCCTATGACAAGCCGACGTTGTTAAAAGTAATGGAACTGTTCCGGCGGGTACGCCCGGATCTTGTTATTACACACAGTCCGCAGGATTACATGCTGGATCATGAAATTACCAGCCACCTGGCGCAAACGGCCTGCATGGGCGCTACTATTCCGAATATTGAAATGGCAGGATTACAATCTTTATCCACTGTGCCATATTTGTATTATGCAGATGCTGTACAGGGGAAGGATCGTTTTGGAAATGAAATTACGGGAGATATCATGGTGGATATCACTGCTGTGATGGATACTAAGGAGCAGATGCTGTGCTGTCATCAGACGCAGCGGGATTGGTTGCAGTATATTTCAAAAGTGGATGAGTTTGTGATCATGATGAAATCCTTTTCTGAACGTAACGGCCGGCTGATAAACAAACCTTATGCAGAAGGGTACCGGCAGCATCTGGGTTATAGCTATCCGCAGGATGACCTGCTGGGAAATGCACTGAAAGAATTTTTTCATCCGCTAAAAACGAATGGATGATATCGCAACGCACAGAAAACGGTATTGTACTCCTTACCCTCGAAAATGATTTGCTGCGTGTAGAGCTTGCGCCTGCATTGGGCGGCAGGTTTACAAGCGTTCATAATAAATTACTGAACAAAGAATTTCTCTGGCATAACGAGTCTCTGCCTTTGGAAAAGGCGGAGCCCGGTGCAGATTATGACAATAATTTCTGGGGAGGCATAGATGAGCTGTTGCCGAATGATCTTCCGGAGATGGTAGATGGCAATGATTATCCTGATCATGGAGAATTGTGGACAACGGCGTTGGATTATGTTGTAGAAGCGGAGAACGTGATCCTGTCCGGCATTTTACCAAAAAGCCGCTTGTTTTATCAGAAAACGATCATCCTGGAAAGAAACCTGTCGGAGGTGAAAACAGATTATACCATCCGCAACCTTTCAGGCAGCACAAGACATTTCTTATGGAAGCTGCATGCCGCATTGCAGATCACGGTGGGTGACCGGCTGGAAACGTCCGCCAAAAACGCCCGTGTGGTTGATCCCGGTTCCTCACGGTTCCGGATAGCCGGTGAACTCGGTTGGCCGGAAATAGAGGGTATGAATGCGGCGATAGTACCGCCGAAAGAGGGAACGATGGATTTTTTCTACCTGTACAATGCCCCGGAAGGGGCAATGAAGATGATCTCCGCGCATGGCGACCATTGCTTTGCTTACCGGTACAACCAGGAGGTATTTCCCTATCAATGGTATTTCGCTTCCTACGGTCAGTTCAGGGGTCATTATACGGCGATACTGGAACCGGCTTCGGCCATGCCGGTAAGCGTGAATGAGGCAGCAGGTTTGGGACAATGTTCGGTATTGGAGCCGGGAGAGGAGATGAATACGTCAGTGACTATATATGCGGGGGTGAGGAATGAGGTGTGAGGAATGAGGCATCAGGCGTCAGGTACGAGGCACACGCTAAAAACCTAAAACCTAAAACCTGTATCTTGAAACCTGACAGCCTCCGATAATTGAATTAAACTAAACATCAGTATATGAAAATTGAATCAGTAGACTTTTTTTATCTAAGCATGCCGGAAATATTGGATATCGGCGACGGCAGCCAGGATGCCGCCTTAGTGCGGGTACGCGCCGGCAGTTGGGAAGGATGGGGCGAATGTGAAGCAGCACCCTTACCAACCATCGCTGCTTATGTTTGTCCGATGTCGCACAGCGCCTGCAAGCCGGTAAAAGCCTCTGTGGAAGGTATGGAGCTGAATGAGCGGGGGGATATTGAAAAGATCAGCAGGAGAGTACATGAAAATAGTTTTGACTTATTACAGGCGGATCATACCTTGTCGGGCATTGATATCGCACTTTGGGATTTGCTGGGAAAATATTTAAACGAGCCGGTATATAAATTGCTGGGATACAAAAAAGCTTATTCTAAAATACCTTATGCTTCACAATTGTTTGGCGACACGCCGGAGCAGACGTATCAAAAAGCCCTACAGTCAAAACAAAGCGGTTACCGTGCGGTAAAATTTGGCTGGGGACCAATAGGGCGCGGCACCGCGGCAATGGATGAATCGCATTTCAAGGCAGCCCGGGAAGGCTTGGGCAGTGATCGCTACCTGATGATTGACATAGGAACCTGTTGGGTGGAAGACGTGACCGCCGCGCGGGAAAGGTTGAAAGCGTTGAAGGAAATAAATGCCTACTGGCTGGAAGAACCGTTTGCGAACATGGCTCTGGATGCGTACAGCCAACTGGCAAAGTCGGAGCCCCACGTGCCCCTGGCGGCAGGTGAGGGATGTAACAATTTTGTGCAGGCAGCCGCTATGATCAGTCACGCCGGGCTTCAGTTTGTGCAGATTGACACAGGCAGGGTTGGCGGAATCACCGCGGCTAAACGAGTCGCTGATCTGGCGGCAAAGAAAGGAGTTACTTATGTAAATCATACATTTACTTCACACCTCGCGTTGAGCGCTTCTTTGCAGCCTTATGTTGGATTGAAAGAAGATATTATCTGTGAATACCCGGTGGAGCCGAAGCAATTGGCATTAGACATTACCACCGGCCATATTGCCTTAAATAAAAGCGGGGAAGTGGCGGTGCCGGAAAAGCCGGGCTTGGGTGTTGACATAAATGTAAACGCTTTGAAGCCATATTTGGTTGAAACCGAGATCTTCATAAAAGGAAAACGGGTTTATTCAACGCCGGATCTTTAAACTTAATGATACCATGACCTGTTTACGATGCCTTATATTCCTTTGCTTTACGTTTTCGGCTTGTTTAACCGGCGCGGCACAAGGTCTGCCAGGCAAGATGAATGATGTAGCCTTTGTGTCGGAGTTAGATGGAACAACACAGCATTATGTAGAAATATTGCCCGGAGGCTTTGATAAGGAAAAGAAATACGATGTACTCATTGGACTGCACGGTCATGGTTCGGACCGCTGGCAGTTTGCAAAAGACCTGCGGGGAGAATGTTCTTCTTTCAGGGACTTTGCCGCTCAACATCAGATGATCGCTGTTGCCCCCGACTACCGGGCTAAAACATCCTGGATGGGGCCTGCCGCGGAGAAAGATATGGTACAGATCATTCAGGAGCTCAAACGGAAGTACCGGGTTGGCCGGATATTCATAGTGGGGGGCTCTATGGGAGGCACGGCTGCCCTTACCTTTGCCGCTATACATCCGGGGTTAATTGAGGGGGTCGTGTCAATGAATGGTCTGGCTAATCATTTTGAATATGGAAAATTTCAGGATGCTATCGCAGCGTCATTTGGAGGGGATAAACAAACGATCCCTGTAGAATATAAGAAACGCAGCGCTGAATATTGGCCGGAAAAGCTGACTATGCCCATCGCTTTTACAGCGGGAAAACAGGATTCCGTTGTGCCTCCGGAGAGTGTTATGCGATTAGCCCGCGTGTTGCAGATATTGGGCCGTCCTGTTCTGCTGAATGTGGATGAAACGGGCGGACATGAAACGGGGTATAAGGATGCTTATGATGCGATGGCGTTTATGTGGAATAATGCAAACAAAAGATAAAACAATATGATGACAGGAAGAAGATTTGATAATCAGGTTGCCGTTATTTCAGGAGGAGCGGATGGTTTAGGCAAAGCCATCGCTATGCGATTAGGCGCTGAAGGCGCAAGGCTGGCGATATATGACAACAACGCAGATAAGCTCGGTCCGGCTGTGGCTGAATTGCAGAACGCCGGGCATGAGGTAAAAGGGTTTGCTGTAGATATTTCCAGTGAGCAGGACGTTGCCCGTGCATTTGAGGAAGTAACCGGTCATTTCGGCCGCGTTGATATTATGGTAAATTCAGCAGGAATAGTGGGAGCCACCAATACCTCCATACTCGATTATTCCGTGGATGATTTTGATAAAATATATCGGGTAAACC
>CAZFGP010000014.1:0-43610 GCA_964518685.1 uncultured Terrimonas sp. | reverse complement strand
GTTCAACATCGCTTTCATTTCTCGTCCTGCGGACGAAACGAAAGCTTAGTTATTGCAGGCTGGCGTTCTGTGTCATTCGTTTGCTTGTTTCAACGCCTGAAGTTCAATTTCTGCCGATAGCCTAAAGTTGGTCTGTTTTATTTTGGCTATTATCGGTTTTATGCTTGGAATAAGTCCTTGAAGTTTAGCTTTTACTACAATACCAATAGTTCCTGTGAAGGTCAGCCCAAGTTGGGTTGCGATTTTTCTCGCTTTATTGTCATCCAAAATAATAGTACTGCCAGGTGTTTCCAACGCCAAGGCTATTGCACTTGATTCGCCTTTGTCAATCTGCAATTCAAGAAGTCGCTGTTTAGATTTATCGGCAACGCTTACAATCTCTACCCATTCAGGTAAAGTTTCTCCATATTCAGTGGCAATATCTAAAGTCGTTGTTATTTGTCCGTAAAGATTATGCAAAAGTTCGAGTTCGCCTATGTTGGTCAGAATGATTAGACAACTTGTGTCAGAAATAATAGTTTTAGGCATTGGCAACGTCTCTTGATATATCCGATGCAGGATAGTTAAATATGGAAACGTTATAAGTACCCAATAATTCTGCGAAAGTCCGCTTAGTCAAGCCTGCAAGTTCCGCCGCTTGCCCAAGTGATAATTTACCCTGTTCGTAAAGCTTACTAGCTACAAGCATCGCAACCTGCATATTGTCCAGGTCTAAGCTGTCCGGTATGTTAAGTGTCAAAACTTTCATACGTCAAATCTATCGTTTTTCGTTGGAACTGTCAAACTTTTGAGGTGTCCACTACGCTTGCCTGCAACTCCCCGATTTCTGCCACTTAAACGATTCTAAACATTTATAATCGTTTATAAACGCTTCCATACGAATTTACATCTTTTGAACATTTTGTATAGGCAGGATTTTAAGCAGGAGAGTGTCCTTTAAGAACGGAATTTCGCGCTTTCGTTTTATTTCAATTCAATACTAACGGGGCGGCCGAAGAAGATACTGATGGAATCCCGGCTTCGGGCGGTGTCTGATAAAGCCCCCTTAATAATAGTATAGAGTTTGAAAGTCAGTGAATCTTCGGTACTGAGATGTACATCATATCCCATCTTTAATATTTCTTCATATCTGCTCAGTGCCCTTTGTCGTTTGGAGGTTTCAATAATCACCTTATAACTTTCATTGTCGGATATTCGGGGTTTCAGGCTATCTGTAATGTTTTTCAGCGAATCAGCGCCTGTGCCGGATTGCCCTGAAATAACAGGAAGAATGCTCTCTAACGCTTCTTCCTTTTGATTTTGGTTAAACTGCCATTCCTGCGTGAAATAATAAATCACGCCCCCCAGGATGATGAGACCTAAGACAAGAGAGAAAATAACAAGCGCCCTGCGCAACAAGTTTACAGTGGCTTTAACTGGTTTTTGATACCCGCCTTCAAAGGAAATATCATCGGGGCGCTCCTCTCTTTTTAAGGCATATTTCTTTTGATGGGGTTCTTCAGAAATCATGGCGGCTATTGCCGTATTGCCCTGAACAAAATCAAACTCATTACGATCATCTAAAAATAAAGTGCCTAATCCTTCAATATAAAATTGCTTACTTACGTTCAGCAATTGCTTACCGATATCCAAATAGTCTTCCAGGTCGGAGGCTGCAAGAGATTTTAACTTGCCGGTATGTTCAGCAATAAAGGCAATCAATCCGGTATCTTCAGGCGTCTTCTTGTCGGGCACAAAATGAATGGAATTATCAGGGAGCCGGATTTTGCCTTTTTCGTGTTCAAAAGGATTTTCGTAAAAATTATCCAATACAAGTTCCCCAATTCCCTCCAACTGCATTTTTTTGTTTTGGAGCAGATATTGTCCTAATAATTGTGCGATCTTCAAAATCCCGGCTGTTTTAGAGTAAGGAATAAATACCAAGTACAGATACACAAGTTACAAAAATATCGGAATTAAACTGTGTAAATCGGGTCTTGAAATTAACCTGCCGGAGGAAATGAATAGGGCAGTCTTTGGCGGCTTGCTTATATTTGCAAAATCAAACTTGTTTGGTTATGATCAATGAAAAAGACAAAGCATTTATGGAGTATTGGGAACATAACCGGCTTCGCCAGAAAAGGACTTATTATCAGTTACTAATGGGATTGCCGCTCGGACTGGTATTGGCTTTACCTATTCTTCTCAATTATTTCTCCGGCTGGCATAAAAGAGCCGTAATGGTTGGAAATGCGCAGTCAAGCCCCCTGGTTTTACTCATTGCGGTACTTGCTATTGCCGTTTTCTTTTCCATTTTCAATAAACGGCATAAATGGGAAATGAATGAGCAGCATTACCTCGAATTAAAAAAGGAATTGGAAAAGGATAAAGCCAATTCATGAACGACAAGCTGCTGAAAATGTTTGGATTATAGCGATTAAAGAAAGGAGATATGCAAAAAAAATATGGCTTCGGATTTCTGATTTCCCTTATTCTTATATTGTGTTCCTGTGCAAAAAAGGAAGGACAATGCCCCTATAAGGAGCTAAATATTAAGGCTTCCGCCAATGAAATCTTGGAGTTGGAACAATACCTTGACAGTAAAGGTATTACGGCTCAGAAGGACTCATCAGGGCTGTACTATATTATTGAAAAAGAAGGAACAGGGAAGGCGCCGGAAGACTGTTCTGTTATCCATGTTTTTTATAATGGATCTTTAGTTAATGGACAAGTTTTTGATAAAACTGAAGCAAATCCAATTTCCTCTTATTTAGGCGATTTTATTCCAGGCTGGCGAATTGGGCTCAGGCATATTAAAGCCGGAGGCAGAATGCAATTATTCATTCCCCCCGGTTTAGGCTATAAAAATAAGGATCGTAAAGACCAGGAGGGTAATGTGATCATTCCCGCCAATTCAATCCTGGTATTTACCCTGGAACTCGCCGGGGTGCAATAAGACAATAAATGATTTGTAGGATAGGGGTATTGCCGCCGGATCTGCTCTAAAGCCTTTATCTTTATTGTAAATTTATTGCCTTGCCACACGAAGCTATTTCCGTTTTCGATATGTTTAAGATTGGTGTCGGCCCTTCCAGTTCTCATACTTTGGGTCCCTGGCGGGCAGCACAACGGTTTACTGGCCGGCTAAAAGAGCTGGCATTATTGAATCAGATTATATCAGTACAGGTGTTGCTTTATGGCTCTTTGGCGAAGACAGGTAAAGGACATGGTACCGACATTGCCATACAATTGGGCTTGTGTGGTGAAGACCCTGAGACTTTTGCAGTGGATCAAATCCCCGTTTTTATTAAAACGATAGCCGATCAAAAGATTATTAAACTGCAGGGGGAAGAGGAGGTTTTGTTTGATCCCGGAGTTGATATTGTGTTTTTGATGAAAGAAAGCCTTCCGTTTCATCCGAATGCGCTCACCTTTTCGGCATTTCTGAAAAACGGGTCGTATCATAAAGAAACCTATTATTCCGTTGGAGGAGGATTTGTAAAGCAGGAAGGGAAAGAACAGGAAGCGAATAATGACATTCATATCCCGTTTCCCATTAACACGGCTTCTGATCTCCTGCATTGGTGTATGAACGGACTGAGTATATATGAAGTAGTGATGGAAAATGAAAATGCATGGCGACCGGAGGAAGAAACCCGAAAGAGGATCCTGCAGATTTATGAAGTTATAAAAGAATGTGTATACAGAGGTTGTCAGGAAGAGGGTATATTGCCGGGTGGGTTGAACGTAAAACGCCGTGCAGCTGCTTTAAACAGCCGGCTTTTGCAAGGCAGAAACTACCACGATTATCCCTCCTGGGTGAATGCTATAAAGAAGGGCGGTATGGAGTTCAATTATATTCTCGATTGGGTGAGTTGTTTTGCACTTGCTGTAAATGAAGTGAATGCTTCTTTTGGCAGGGTAGTAACAGCGCCCACCAATGGAGCTGCCGGGGTAATTCCTTCTGTACTCTTGTATTTCATTATATTTTGCGATCAGGATACGGAGGAAAATGTGATTCGGTTTATTCTAACCGCTTCAGAAATTGGCAGTATTTTCAAAAAAGGGGCTACCATTTCTGCAGCGATGGGAGGCTGTCAGGCTGAAATAGGCGTGTCATCGGCAATGGCTGCCGCCGCACTTACCGAAGTGATGGGCGGGACACAGAAACAGGCGCTGATGGCAGCAGAAATTGCTATGGAACATCATTTGGGCTTAACCTGTGACCCCATTAAGGGACTGGTGCAGATTCCCTGTATTGAAAGAAATACTATGGGCGCTGTAAAAGCTATCACTGCATCTCAACTGGCTTTGCAAAGCACGCCGGATTTTGCCAAAGTTTCTCTGGATGCAGTAGTTAAGACCATGTGGGATACGGCTATTGATATGAATCAAAAATATAAGGAAACAGCCGAAGGAGGATTGGCAATAAATATTCCATTGGGATTGAAAGAATGCTGATAAAAAACCTATAAGACTTAAAAAGACTTATAGGTTTTGAACAAAAAAATAAAGATTCTTCAATTTATTTTCGCTGAGGTTTATAAGCGATCCGGTTTGATAAAGTGCCAATAGAATCAATACTGATATTTACAATATCATTTTCCAGAAGGGTAAAATCGTTCTCGGGAACCAGGCAGGTGCCGGTCATTAGGAAACAACCCTGTGGAAAATCAGTTTCCCGAAATAAAAATCCCGCCAATTCCGGAAGCGTTCTTTTCATCATATTAATCCTTATGCTGCCTTCAAATACTACCTGGTTGTTGCGCAGAATGCTCATGGTAATAGATGATTCAGGATCTATCGGACTTTCAGGAATATAAAGACAAGGGCCGAGAGCGGCACTCCTCTCATAGGTTTTTGCCTGAGGCAAATACAATGGATTCTCTCCTTCAATACTTCTCGAACTCATATCATTCCCTACCGTATATCCTTGAATAATTCCCGAACTATTTATATACAAGGTGAGTTCCGGTTCCGGGACATTCCAGGTAGAGTCCCGGCGAATATAAACATCTTCGGACGTTCCGGCTACCCGGTGAGGTAAAGATTTGAAAAACAGCTCAGGTCGTTCTGCAACATATACTTTATCGTAAAAAGTGGCTCCGCCCGACTCTTTGGATTCTTCCATTCGGGCATCGCGACTCCGAAGGTAGGTTACACCCGCTGCCCAAACCTCCTGATTGCCTATGGGCGCCAGAACCGGATTATTCTTAAACGCATCTACCTCATCCCCGGTAAGTTTTGAAAATCCAGAAAGTGCTTGCAACAGGTACTCAAAAAGGTTGTTTCTGTTTACTAATGTGTCGAAATCGGCAGAGGTTAAAAAGTATTCCCCTTTATGTTCGGTTACATTCCCTTTTTTTGTTTTGTAAAGTTTCATTCTGTTGTATTTATATTTTGGAATTAGTCCATCATTGTATATTAGTTCAGTCAGGCATTTTTGCTTTGTCCAGATCAAATCCTATAAGGTTTTGAACCAGTGATTTTAAGGCTGCATAATCTCCCTCAAAATGACAGGTAGCCTGGCGATAGATAAGTGTTTCTCCGGGCTGAAGCGCTTTTGCAGAGGAAGAAGATTCCAGTTCATAAAAAGGGCCTAATTGAGATCCGTCTTCAAGAGGCCCATCATTATATGCATTTACAACATCTCCTTTATAAGGTTCCTTCTGGAGTTCCCATTTTGAATTTACGTAGTCGCCTTTGGGATCAATATCAAAGAAGATAACCGTCAGCATGTTCCTTTTGAAATCAAAGCTGGCAGCCATTGGTTTGGCAATTACCGGAGAAAGTCCCAATTTGCTTCTATGCCTGCCATCACATTTCAACAAAAAAACACTGTCTTTTTCTATCAAACGATCGGTCGGGATCTTTCCAAAATAATTATCGGTAACATAATTCTTTACATCAGGATGCGGATGAAAAGGGATTATGGCAATGGTTTCATCAGAGGGAGCAAACATTCCCAGTAGCCAGACGGATATTAAGCCCGTTTCCTTATTCCATGCATTTTCTCCAATATTTTTTATGATGTTTTCGGATTCATAGCCCACCCATTTTACTCCGGCAGGCAGGGGCGTATTCAACAGTCGTTTGCCCAAATTTCCTGCGGTGAGCAACCGGATGTTTCTATTGATAAAAACATCAAATTTCGAACCGCTATAATTTGTAAGAACGGCTTGTTGTGAAAACTCAACACTGGAACTGTCTGAATGGGTTATCTGATAAGGAAGCGTATCTATAACAGGGGGCACCTGCCAATTGTTGATTTGAAAGGCATCTCCCCCTTTAAAATAAAAGGAATATTGGCCTCCTTCGGGTCCCACCCAAAAGCGTTCTTCGCCACCCACCGGATTGAATTGTGATTTAAACTGACCCGCCGCAATAAGATCGTAATTGATCCAGCCTGCGCTATTACCCGAATCACCATCAGTGCTGCTCGTCATTACCCGGCCCTGATAATCTGTTGACAATAAGACCCTGCCGCCATCTTCATTCCACAACTCAATTGGATGTTTTAAATGCTTTCGCAAAAAAGCGGCATCATAACCGTAACTGCCTTTGGGATATTCTGTGGATGCGGGGTTTTGGGGAGAATTACAAGCCATTATCAAAAAAATTATAGTGAATACACCTGACAGAGAAGAAAAGTATTTGGTCATACTATCACTTTTTTCAAATAAAGGACGGTAAGATAGCAAAGTTTATAAGTATGAAAAAGGAGAAGTCTGATTTGTCAGCAACTTATTCTTCAAAATACATTCTTTGCACCCGTTGTGAAATACCCGTCATTATTTCATAGGGAATAGTTTTTGCCCATTGGGCAAGTTGAATCACGGAAAGACCTTCCCCGAAAATAATAACTTCGTCTTCTTCCTTAACTTCAGGAATGTCCGTAATGTTAATCATGGTCATGTCCATAGCGATATTTCCTATTACCGGTGCCAGACAGCCATTGACCAATACTTTCCCGATGCCATTGCTTAAATTGCGCCTGAAGCCATCTGCATATCCAATACGAATGGTGGCAATCCTGCTCTTTTTACCAATTTTTCCTTTTCGGTTGTAACCTACCGTTTTCCCTGGCTTCAACGTTTTAATCTGGGCAATGGTGGTTTTTAGGGTTGCAACTTCTCTGAGTTCGAGTATTTCTGTAGCGGTCATATCTGCGCCATATAATCCAATACCAAGCCGAACCATATCGAAGTGCAAACCGGGGTGGCGGATGATAGCAGCCGAATTAGCAATGTGACGGATAAAGGGATAGCTTAACCCAGACTGTAAAACCGAACAGGACTCAATATATTGTGTTGCCTGAAGCCGGGTAAAATCATCCATGGAAGGATCTTCACTGCCTGCAAGATGACTGAATACGGATTGAACGCTCATTACATTGTCGGAGGAAAGGTCGTCTGCAAGAGCAGCTATTTCGTGAAGTTCAAATCCGAGGCGATGCATTCCGGTATCTATCTTCAGGTGCACCGGATAGTGCTGAAGCCCCTGCTGTTGTAGAAATGCTCTGAATGAAGAAATAAGCCGGAACGAGAAAAGTTCTGGCTCAAGATTGTATTCGGTTATCGCCGGGAAAGCCCTCTCTTCCGGGTTCATTACCATAATGGGTAAACGGATACCCGATTTTCGCAATTCTATTCCTTCATCCGCATAGGCCACCGCCAGATAATCCACCCCATGAAACTGTAAAATGTTGGCTATTTCAAAACTGCCACTTCCATAGGAAAAGGCTTTCACCATTGCCATTATTTTGGTTGATGGATGCAAGAGTTGCTGATATTGCCTGAGATTATGAATAATAGCGGACAGATTTACTTCTAAAACGGTTTGATGTGCTTTTTGCTCCAGCAAGGCGCTGATCCGTTCCAACCCAAATACCCTTGCTCCTTTTACCAGGATTGTTTCATTATGAAAACTGCTGCTGTGAAAGCGTTGCAGAAAATCTTCTGTGGAAGGAAAGAAGACGATATTCTCACAAACTTTCCGGAATAAGGCCTGAAATTGCTGAATTTCATTGCCGATACCTATAAAACGGGTTATGCTGTTTTCCTGTAGTGCATTAGCAATTTCCTGATATAGCTGGGTTTTCTCCAGTCCGGTTTCATAAATATCCGATAGGATTACAGTGCGGCTGTTATGCTGTTGCTGTTGCCGGAGAAAATCAAGTGCGATTCTTAAGGAACTGAGGTCAGCAATATAGCTATCATTGATTACAGAGCAGTTGTTGATACCTGTTTTCAGTTCCAGACGCATACTAACAGGTTTCAAAAATCCGATCCTTTCTGTAATAACGGAAGCGCTGTACCCGAGATACCATAAAACACTACAACAGGTAACCGCATTTTCAATAGAGGCATTATCGGTAAAAGGTATATCAATAGTAAAGACTTCTTTTGTTACTTTCTTTATGCCCGGAACCACAGGATTTGCAATGGGTTGCTTTTTGCTCCTTTCCAGATCTGCTTCGATTTGTATATGGGTTTTTCCCTTTTCTTTTTTTATGCTGATTATACGCACGTCATTGTTTTCGGCTGTACCGAAAAAGAAGCACCGCAATCCTTTCTGAAGAATCAGACCTTTAACCCTGTGATCGTCACCGTTAGCCACCAACCATTGTACTTCTTCAAAGAGCTTAAGTTTTTCCTGAATCTTTTGCTCCAGGCTTTCAAAATTTTCATTATGTGCCTCGCCAATGTGCGTTAGCACTCCAATTGTGGGACGAATTATCTTTTGAAGCATCTGCATTTCTCCCGGTTCAGAAATTCCTGCTTCAAATATGCCCAGGGTATGAGATGTATTGATCTGCCATACGCTCAGCGGCACTCCTATCTGAGAATTATAGCTCCTGGGGCTTCTTACTATGTTGTATTCTTTTTCTAATAATGCATTTAACCACTCTTTTACAATAGTTTTTCCGTTGCTTCCTGTTACCCCAATTACGGGCATAACAAACTGGGAGCGGTGGTAAGCGGCCAGTTGTTGCAGCGCGCTGCTGACATTGACAACGAAAATATAATTTCCTTCCGGATATTTGGTGACGTCAAAAGATAGAGATACTACAAACTTTCTAACTCCCCGGGCATACAACTCGGGTACAAAATCCTCCCCGCTGCGCCGGGTTCCCGATAAGGCAAAAAACAGGGAGGCTTCAGCCTGCACTATCTTTCGGCTGTCAATAAGCAAGTACCTTACGGAGGTATCATTTTTGCCTTTTTTTAGTAATCGCCCCTTTATAATGGCTGAGATATCTTCAATGGTATAATTACCGGTCATTTAATAAGTGGTTTTACGAGCCATCTGTTGTTTTAATTTGCCTTTGGGCATGAAAAATAGAAAATATCATGGAGGATAACAGGCACAATACAATTATGGAGAGAGAGAGGTATATTGAAATATGCACATCAAAAATCTCAATTAACATTTTTATCCCGATGAAGCACAGAACTGCTGCAATGCCCTGTTGAAGGAAGGCGAATTTATTGACCGCACCTTTAAGCAGGAAAAATAGGGATCGCAGACCCAGCAGGGCGAATATATTTGATGAATAGATCACCAGGATGTCATCAGGTGAAAAAGGAATATTGGCCTGCTCCCTAACAATGGAAACTACCGTTGGGATAGAATCCAGTGCAAATATGATATCAATGGCAGCCAGCATAAACACTACAATGGAGAGAGTGGTGAAATACGCTTTTCCATTGCGGGTGATAATATAGCGACCTTCGGGTTCTATAGTGGTAAGCCTAAGATACCTGCGGATTAGTCTGAATAATTTTGATTCCCTTGGATTGTATTCTTCTTCTTCTTTTTTTAGGAATAATTTTAGACCGGTATATAGCAGGAAAACACCAAAAATATACAGGATCCAGTGAAATCTTTCAATCAGTTCTATCCCAAGAGCTATAAACGCAATCCTAAAAATGATGGCTAACAGAATTCCGATCAGTAATGCTCTGCCGGTTTCTGATTCCGGTATTTTAAAAGAAGTGAAGATGAGAATAAAAACGAAAATGTTGTCAATACTGAGAGACCATTCTATTAAATATGCGGTGAAGAATTTAGTAGCTGCTTTTGATCCCTCTTCGTAAAAGAGAAAGATGCAAAATAAAACGGACAATCCGACCCAGAAAAGGGTTTGAAAAAGCGCTTTTTTTATGGAGATAGCGGTATGTTTTTTACTTAATAAACCCAGATCAAAAACAAGAGCTAACAGCAGAACGATACCAAAAGTAAGATAGGATATTTGTGTGGGAGTCATTCCATTCTGAAATTTTAGTCAAAGATAAGTGGCTATTTCCGAAGGAGATCAATTTGTATTCAAAGGGAAGATTTTATAGCTCCGTCTTTATCAACCTGCAGTCCGTACATTTTATTTCCCTTATTGCGGGCTTTCGGCTATTTTTGCGCCTCTACAAATGTATAATTCAAATGGTTGACGTATTATTAGGACTTCAGTGGGGTGATGAGGGGAAAGGAAAAATTGTGGATTATTTTGCGCCCTCCTATAATGTAATTGCGCGTTTTCAGGGTGGCCCCAATGCAGGACATACCCTTTACGTAAAAGACAAGAAAATAGTTTTGCATCAGATTCCCTCCGGAATTTTTCACGACAACACCATGAATCTGATTGGTAGCGGAGTTGTGCTGGACCCGGTTATCTTTAAAAAAGAGTGTGAAACGGTAGCTTCTTTTGGGGTGGATTATACAAAAAATCTTTACATCTCTGAAAGAACTAACCTGATCCTGCCTACGCATAGGGCGCTCGATAAGGCTTCGGAGGCCTTAAAAGGGAATGATAAAATTGGTTCAACCCTTAAGGGTATCGGCCCAGCTTATATGGATAAGACAGGCAGAAATGCTTTACGGGTAGGGGACATCCTTGACAAAAATTTTATTACCCAATATATTAAACTGCGTCTGAAACATCAGAAGCTTCTGGATAGTATGCAGTTTCATGAGGATATATCGGCCTGGGAGGATGAGTTTTTTGAAGGGATTGAATTTATGCGGCAGTTTAAGATTATAAGTGGGGAGTATTTTATTAATGAAAAGATCAGCGAGGGTAAAACGGTGTTGGCAGAGGGAGCACAGGGGAGTATGCTGGATGTGGATTTTGGTACATTCCCTTTTGTAACTTCCTCCAATACTATTTCTGCAGGTGTATGTACAGGACTTGGCGTTGCGCCACAAAAGATCCGGGAGGTAATTGGAGTAACCAAAGCCTATTGCACAAGGGTGGGAAGCGGTCCATTTCCAACAGAACTGCATGACGAAGTAGGGGAAGAATTACGCAAAACAGGGAATGAATTTGGTGCTACTACCGGCCGGCCCCGTCGTTGTGGCTGGATTGATTTGGTAGCATTGAAATTTGCCTGTATGATAAACGGAGTTACCCAATTAGTAATGACCAAGGCCGATGTGCTGGATGCTTTTTCAGAACTGAAAGTGTGCGAAGCATATGATGTGGATGGTGCTATTGAGCAATATGTACCTTTTCAGATGACAAAAAAAACAATAGCGCCTATATATACTTCGTTTAAAGGCTGGAATACTGAAATTACGGCAATATCTTCTTTTGCTGCTGTTCCCGAGGCAATGAAAGAATATATTCAATACGTAAATAATTATTTGGGAGTGGAAATAAGGTATATTTCCAACGGGCCCGAAAGAGAGCAGATTATTCCTGTAAATTAATTTTCAGTAATATTGTATTACAATAAAAATTATTTTTGAAATTATTTGGCTATCTCAAAATCTCGTAGAAAATTTACGTTGTTAATTTAGTCAAGCTATGGCAAAACCAGAAACAGATAAAAAAAATGAGGGCAAGAAAAATTCTGCTACCAGCGGAAAAGATAAGCCCATTAAACCATCCTCTAAATCAAAAAGAAAAGAAGAAGAGGAAGATGAAGACGATGACGATTTGGAATTTGAAGAACGTCAATCTTCAGGAAATAAAAAAACAACGTCAACATCAAAGAGTTCCAAACGGGAAGATGATGACGATGATGACGACGATGATGTAGAAGATGTGAAAGACGATTGGGAACAGGCAGAGGAAGATGACAATTGGGATCCTGATTTTGATGAATTTGATATTCCAAAATCAAAGACAAAGAAGAGTGGCGGGAAAAAGGGTAAGAGTGATGATGATGATTTGGGACTGGATGATGAATTTAGGAATATGGGACTTTTTGATGATGGTGGGGGAGGAGGATATGATGATGACGACGACGATTTTTAATCCCGAAATACGATCCCCAATAGTTGCTGTGACTTGGCCATGAAAGTTGCGCTGGTGACCAACCTGTTATTTTTCTTACTACACTATGAAGCTGTCTGCCGGGATTACTCTGTGCAACATATTTTTATTTTCTCCTCAGATTTTTTTGCTGACCTGCGGTGGAAACAATAGCATTTCTTTCAGGGTGGAGAATGGTATCGGGGTGATTACTTCTGTCGTCACTAAAAACGGTACCTTTATTTTCTAAAAGAATTTCAACTGATTCCTGGAGGATTTGCTGACGCTTCTTTTTGAATTCATCCATTTTTTCTTTAGGAAGTTTCAAGTCATACCCCTGCCCTGCAACTGCTTCCTCAAAACCCGGATTATACTGATTAAATTCCTCCATCTCCATGTTAATTTTCCTGGCAATTACAAATGCATCATATTTCCCAACAATATGAATTACGCTTAAATGGTTGAGGTATCTGGAAACGAGTCTGTCCATGTCTATCGTTGGAATGATATCTTCCTCCTGTTGCTTTTCGAGAATATAACTGGCAGCGATGTATTTTTTTACATGCTGTCTGGACTCTGCTGGTAAATAATATTGAAGATTCCAGAAATCTCTGCTTTGGCTCCTCCTGATAGCAGACTCTACTCTTCCTGCCCCACCGTTATATGCGGCGATTACCAGCAACCAGTCGTTAAACTGATTATATAATATCCGTAGATATTTTGCCGCTGCATTTGTACTTTTGATCAGATTCCGACGGTCATCCCGATGCTGATTGATCGTTAAGCCCATCAAACGCCCGGTTGCAGGCATAAACTGCCAGGGACCTACCGCCCCTTTCCTGGATACTGCACTGTTTTTAAGTTCTGATTCGATAAAAGCCAGATATTTTAGATCAGTGGGAAGTTCATATTTTATTAATATGTTTTCAATCGCTTCCAGTTCCTGGTAAAATTTAGAAGCGATCAGACTCAGGCGTTTTTCATGCTTTCTTTCATATTCATTAACAAAAGCAATTGCCATTGGATGAAGGATCCTGTTGGTGTATTCAGCTTTTAACAACGTTTTGGGATAATCGGTTGATTGAGGGGTATTATTTTTTTGTGTTTGTTCACTATTTTCATCGCTTCCGTCAGGATAGATAGAAGCCGTGTCTACCTCAGTAACTGCAATACTGGTATCGTTATTCAATGACTCCTGTTTTGCGGGAAGGTCATTAGCCTGAAGTGAAACAGAAATTAAAAGAACGATTAAAGAATAACCAAAACCTTTAAAAAACATCTTCATATAACTCAATTTTTTGGTTTCCCCCCCACATACAAATACTATTCCAAAAAAGAGGGGTTCAAAATAATTGGTTGATTCACAGGGTGTTGGAAGAAATTAAAATTTTGTTAGAGGTTTTCAGAGGAAGTGGAAAAGCAAGGAGGTAAAAATACTCTCCCAGTTTGAAACCTCATAGTAAAATGCCAAAACTATGCCATGATTTATGGTAATAAATTGCGAATTGAGCCCCAGGGCAGCCATGTAGGCAGGAAATATCAACCTAAATATAATATTTAAATAATATGATGAAATTTTGACATATCCTTTTTATTTTGGTTTTGGATATTCCTCAAGGAAAGTGAAGAAAAATTATGTTAAACGATGATTTTATTTACCTTTGCCCCCCTTAAGGAGCCGTTACATAATTTGAAATCCTGAGGCTGCAATTTTTAGTTCTTTTTTGATCTCAATAGCATTTCTTCTTTATGACTAAGGAAGGATGGACCCTTAGCTCAGACGGTTAGAGCACCTGACTCATAATCAGGGGGTCGCTGGTTCGATCCCAGCAGGGTCCACTTCTGGTTATGTTGGATTGAAGGGTTTTGAACTTGTTTCTGTACAGCACTTAATCCTTCTCCCTGATGGCTTTAAATTCAGATCCCGGTTTCCATTGAGGCCATTCCTGTCCATAGGCCAAGCGCCGGCCTACCCGAAACAGAAGTTGCAAATCATCTATCCCTGCATCCAGGCTCCAGGTCTTGGAGTCAAATTCATCAGAAGGACGATGATATCGTTGAGCGGTATATTCTTCATCTGCTTTTTTACCATAGCCGCTATTTTTGCCTATTACTTCCATTCCTCCCGCAGTATAAAGGGAAGGGATTCCTGCTTTTGCAAAATTAAAGTGGTCAGACCGATAGTAAAATCCTGCTTCGGGTTGAGGTTCAGGAACGAGTACACGGCCCACTTTCGCAGCCTCCTCACCTAAATACTCCTCCAATTCCGATTGACCCTGTCCGATGATGATTATGTCACTTGTTTTGCCATACCAGTTATATGCGTCCATATTAATATTGGCGATGGTCTTATCGGTATCAAAAATGGGGTGTTGAACGTAGTAAGCTGACCCCAGCAATCCCTGCTCCTCAGCCGTTACAGCTAAAAATATTACGGTCCGCTCGGGTCTGGTTTTCATACTCTTAAAAGCCCGGGCAAGTTCTATCAATCCTGCAGTAGAGCTGGCATTATCTACGGCGCCATTATAAATGGAATCCCCTCTTTCGTCAGGGGCGCCAATGCCCAAATGATCCCAGTGAGCTGTGTAAATAATGGTTTCCTGGGGGTGTTTGCTTCCTGTAATCTTTCCAATTACATTTTTGGAAAAGTTATAGGTTGCATTAATCTGGATAGAAGTGGTTAATTGTACATCCAATGGAAATCCCCTGAATCCCTTTTTATCAGCCAGGTTCATTACTGATGGGTCTTTTCCCGCCGCTTTTAGTAGTTTTTGAGCTGAATTCGCCGAAACCCATCCAACAATATCACATATTTTCTCCTCTTTTTCTTTAAGATCTAACCGGAGTCTGGAAATATTCCAGTTGTTTTGTACTACAGTAAAAGGGTAACTGGCAGCTTCTGTATTGTGAATAACCAGGCAGGCTTTGGCACCCTGTCTTGCCGCCTCCTCAAATTTATAAGTCCAGCGTCCGTAATAAGTCATGGTTTTACCTCTAAATAAGGAGGTGTCTCCCTTCGTAAAACGCGGATCATTTACCATCACCATCACTACTTTTCCTTTTACATCGAGGTCTTCATAATCATTCCAGTTGTACTTAGGAGCAACCACGCCATAGCCCGCAAAAACCATTTCATCCTTTGAAAGAGAAACAGTTGTATCGGTTTTGTTAGACCAGATTACGTAATCCTCCCGCCCTGCTAACGAAAATTGATTATTGCCTGATTGTACCTGCATAGCCGGCGCTGCCATTGATGTGATGTTTATTATGGGAACCTCCTGAAAATAACTGTCCCCATTTCCCGGTTCAAGTCCTGCTGCAATAAAATGCTGCTTCAGGTATTCAGTGGTTATTGCCTCGCCTTTGGTAAAGGGTTTCCTGCCCAGAAAGTCATCAGATGAGAGTGCTGCAATATGTGTGGCCAGGCTGTCTGTACTGAAGGCTGCAAGACCTTCATCTTCGCTGAAGTTTTTATTCTGGAAGTTACAGGAGGTTATTAGTCCTGAAATAACAATCATAATCAGATACCGCATTGTTCAAAGTATTGATCTGGTAAAATAGGTTATTTTATTCAAGTTGTGAAGAAGTTTTTGATTTACGCATTGAAAGAAATCTATTTTATCTTTGCCCTCTTTAACCTTTTATTAACCTGTCTCAGGATACATTTGTCACTTAAATCAAAATATGAAGCGTCCCTTACTGTTCTTTTTGATATTAGCATGGAGTAATCTTTTATTGGCTCAGAGTAATACAGAACCACCTGGCTTGGGAAAGGATGGAAAACGGAGTGCGCTTTCCGGACGGGCGGCAGACCATTTTATGCTGCAGCTCGGGTACCATGGCTGGTCTTCGGCTCCCGACTCATTTAGAACGGGCGGTCTGAACCGAACTTTTAATATGTATTTTATGTTCGACTTTCCCTTTAAAACCGATTCCAGGTTCAGTGCAGCGATTGGAGCGGGTGTGGGAACCGACAATATGTTTTTTAAGAAGACCACGGTTGATCTCAGAAAATATCCTCTTAATTTTGTACATGATACCGTAAGCACATTTAAGAAATACAAGATAGCTACGGGTTATCTTGAGGTTCCGGTTGAGCTTAGGTATACCAGTAAGCCTGCACAGTATAATAAATCGCTGAAGATAGCCCTCGGCTTAAAGGTGGGTACGATGGTGGATGCGCACACTAAGGCCAAAGTTTCCCGTGATCTGCAGGGTTATGGAGGATATACACAAAAGGTTAAAGACAGAAGAAATTTTAATTCCACCCGTCTGGCTGCTACACTCCGGGTCGGTTTTGGAGTATTTTCCATTTTTGGCACTTACCAGCTAAATGAGTTTATAAAAGAAGGAGCAGGCCCGAATGTGAAACCCTATAGCATAGGATTGGCGTTAAGTGGTCTATAAAAGAACATGCCTCATTTATTGAAAAGAGAGAACGGATACGGAAGGTGTCCGTTTTTTGTTTGATATGGGTTATTTTTGCGGATCTAAAACTTGTATGGTTTGATTGAAAAAAAGAATATCTTTCTGGAGCATGAAAATGCGGTGTTAGTAGGATTGGTGTATAATCTTCAAACAGAGCATCAACTGAAAGAATATCTGGATGAACTGGCTTTTTTGGCAGAAACTGCAGGTGCTAAAGCGATAAGGAAGTTTTATCAGAAACTCCCTCATCCAGACAGCAGGACTTTCATTGGTAAAGGTAAATTAGAAGAGATTAAAAGGTATATTGAAAACCATGGAAATATACAGGTGGCTATTTTCGATGATGAACTTACCGGCGCACAAATTACTAATATTGAAAAAACATTAGGTGTAAAAACAATAGATCGCAGCGATCTCATTCTCGATATTTTTGCCAGTCGCGCAAAAACGGCACAGGCAAAAACACAGGTGGAGTTGGCCCAATATCAATACCTGTTGCCCAGATTGAGAGGGATGTGGAAGCACCTTGAGCGACTTGGTGGCGGGATTGGAACCAGGGGTCCGGGGGAAACGGAAATTGAAACCGATCGCCGCATTGTGAGAGACAAGATTTCTCTGCTCAGAAAAAAGCTGGCGGAAATAGACAAACAGGCAATTACACAACGCAAAGACCGGGGTGAATTTATACGCGTCACTTTGGTAGGCTATACCAATGTTGGAAAGTCAACCATTATGAATGTGTTGAGCAAAAGTGATGTGTTTGCAGAAAATAAGTTGTTTGCAACCCTCGATACCACCACCCGCAAGGTAGTTTTTGAAAATACTCCTTTTCTTCTGAGCGATACAGTAGGCTTTATAAGAAAACTGCCACATCATCTGGTGGAAAGTTTTAAGAGTACTTTGGATGAAGTTAAGGAAAGCGATATCCTGATGCATGTGGTGGATGTCTCGCATCCCCGGCATGAAGACCAGATGAAAGTGGTGAATAAGACATTGCAGGAATTGGGATGCCATGAGAAACCGATCATTACAGTATTTAATAAAATGGACCTGTACGTAAAAAATACATTTGATGAATGGCTGGAAGACGACACACGGGAGCAACTGCTGGAGGAATTAAAAAACAGATGGATTCATGAAACACAGGGGAACTGTATTTTTATTTCTGCTACTGAAAGACAAAATGTAGATGAGTTGCGCAAAGTATTAATGAACAAGATACGCGAATTATATCGTATCAGATATCCATATAAAACTGAATTTTTCTTTGCTTCTTAAAACCAGTTGGAGACATTTTCAGAGGGGATGATATATTGCCTCCGGTTTGTTCTATTGGGGAAGTTGAATTCCCCTTCTTCTCAGGCTCCTGTAGTCGTCGTAACATTCCAGGATATATAACCCTAATTCAGCATCATTCATTAAAGTGACATACTCGTATTCCGGTCTGTAAAATTTCATAAAAGTCTCTAATTCCTCACCCTCCAGGAAGGTCAGTTTTTTGACGAATAGCCGACTGTAGCGAAAATCTATATATTTATCCTGTTCCTCCCGGATCAGCCATCCCTGCAGGAATTTCATATTTCTGTTGCGCCGGAAGCGAAACACATTCACCAGCTCATCCAAATCAACGCCCACACCACCGTATGGATAATTAGGAGAAAGGGAGGATAAACGCAAGCCGGGTTTTCGGTAGTTAAAAGCTTTTTCATATTCTCTTCGGTTTTGAAGGGAATCCATACGGTAACCCGGTTTCCTTACGGTAACTCCAGGCAATTCAATTGCAGATAATAAAATGGAAATATCGAAAGCAGCGGGAGTGGAAACCGTTTTTACCGGATACTTGGGAGTGGCTTTTCCCAGGTAAGAAAACCAGATTGAATCTTCGGGAGCTACACTGATACGGTAATAGCCCAAAGAGTCCGTTTGTGTGCCTGAGCCGGAAGAGGTAAGTACACTTACCCCTGGCAGTGGTATTTTTTGGGTAATATCGTAAACCGTTCCCTGGATCTCCTGCGCCTGCCCGGAAGAGATAATTCCAAACGAAATAAACGCAATAAGGAAACGGGTTCTAACCCCCCACTTATAATAATGCATTTTCCAATATGCCCTTCCATCTTTCATAAATATTCAGGTATGCTTTTGGGTTGACATCGGGTTCAAAAATCCCAACAGGCTTATAATTGTTGAAGGCTTCGTGGGGATTGGAATAATAGCCCGCACCGATACCCGCACCTATGGCAGCCCCCGTAGCCCCGTCATTTTCATACAGTTCAACAGGCGTATTGGTAAAGTTGACAAAAAGATCTGTAAATAATGGGCTCAAAAATAAATTAGCTCTTCCGGCTCGGATAACAGAAGGTTGTATTCCGTTCTCCTTTAGGATATCTAAACCATATCGGAAAGCACAGGCGATACCTTCCTGAGCAGCTCTGAACAAATGCGCCGCCCGATGAGTGGTAAGTTGCAAATTACGGATATCAGCACCCATCAGCCGGTTATTCAGCATCCGTTCAGCCCCATTGCCAAATGGCAGTATCGTTACTCCATCGCTCCCCAGGGGAATCTCCGAAGCCTGGTTATTCATTTGAGCATAGGTTAATGATCCGCCGGCTATGTCTTTGATCCAGCGGTTTAAAATGCCGGTACCATTGATACATAATAATACTCCGATACGCTTTTGTTCACTACTGTGGTTAACGTGGGCAAAGCTGTTTACCCTCGATTGCACATCGGCAATCAATTGATCGGATACGGCATAAATTACACCTGATGTGCCTGCTGTGGCTGCTATTTCTCCTGCCTGCAGTACATTTAAGGAAAGCGCATTGTTGGGTTGGTCGCCGGCTTTATATGATACCGGTATGCCCGCCTTAATTCCCATAGCCTTTGCTGCAGAGGGGCTGACTAAACCGTGTGTGGAAAAAACCGGTTGGATGTGCGGAATCAGACTTTCAGCAAATCCATAATAATGCAATACAGAATGGGATATAGCATCTGATTTAAAGTCCCATAAAATTCCTTCTGAGAGAGCAGATGGGGAGGTGGTAATCTCTCCGGTTAATTTCATGGCGATAAAATCACCGGGTAACATCATTTTATCTGCCTTTTCAAAAATTTCAGGTTCATGCTCTTTAACCCATGCCAGCTTGGATGCTGTGAAATTACCAGGCGAATTTAACAAGTGATGCTGGCAGTAAGAACTGCCCATCGTTTCAAAAGCTTTGTTGCCGATTTCCACAGCGCGGCTGTCGCACCATATAATAGACGACCGTAAAGCATTCTTATTTTTATCAGTAATTACCAGTCCATGCATTTGGTAGGCAATGCCAATGGCTGCAATTTCATTTGGATCAAACCGGGATAAGACCTTAAGCTTCTGCATCGCCTGGCAGGTATATTCCCACCAGGTTTCAGGATCCTGTTCTGCCCAACCCGGCTGCTGCGAAATGATTGCCGCTTCTGTTTCCGGAAATTGTGCCGATGCTACAAACCTGGTATCTGAAGCCTGTATGACAGATACTTTTACAGATGAGGTGCCTATGTCTATACCAAGTAATAACATGACGGAAATATCGAAATTGTAATAAATAATGAAACAAGTTACTAAAAACCCTCCATGTAGCAGGATGAGCCTGCTAAGATGAACGAAAATAAATGGTATATTTCTATTTATATTGATCACAAAAGATTTTTTTCTCATTATATTAGACGATCATTCGAGGAACAAGGAAATGACACAAGACGAAAAAATGGATAATATTCTGGAAGCGGCAAACAGAAGATTTGCGCATTTTGGTGTTGATAAAACAACCATGAATGAAATTGCCGATGATTTAGGCATTTCCAAGGCTTCCCTATATTACTATTTCCCGGATAAGTTGAATTTGTATGCAGCTATTTTGCAGAAGGTCATAAAAACAGAACAAGGCGAGGAAATACCTTTTATCGGAGAAAAGGATTTATTAAAGGGTTTTCATAAGTACCTGGAAAAAAGAACTGCGTTCATTTTACGGAACTACAGGATTCTGGAATATTTAAGAACCCTGGAAAGAGCCATACCTGAGGATTTGAAAACGCTTTTTCACCAGGCTAAAACCCGTGACATTGCCGTTATTGCAGCTTTTTTAAAAAAAGGCAATGAAGAGGGGATATTGCATGTGCCACATATAAAACAAACTACCAACCTGATACACGATTGCCTGGCGGGTCTAAGAATGACGTTACTGATGAACCCGATTCAGTTTTTCCCGGATGAAAAACAGTTTAATGAATTGTTATCCAGAGAAAAAGAACTTATTAATATTTTCTTCAAAGCGTTAAAGCCTTAACTTCTTCCTTTTTCAGCAGTCTATAAGATTATTGCAAAATCCCGGATAAATAATGGTGTTGTCCGCTTAGATGCCTATCTGTGTTTGATTAACAAAAGTTAAAAAAAATGAAAAAGAAAAGAATGTTCTGTTATTTCAATAATCTTTTCTATTTTTGACTTTTAATTTAAGAAAGTCAGATAGTAAAACGGTAGATAAGTTAAATTATGATTCCTGGAACAACCATAAATCAGGGGCTAATAGTAGATGCGGCCATTCGTCGGTTCTCCCATTTTGGAATCAACAAAACAACATTATCTGAAATAGCGGGTGACTTGAATATTTCGAAACCTTCGTTATTTTATTATTTTAATGACAAAGACAGTTTAGTTATCGCTGTTTTGGAAAAATTAATCAGTGAATTTCATGATTCCCTTCGGGAAAGGCTATCCGCAGTGTCTTCGGCAGAAGATGGATGGTTGAAGTTTATAGAAGCCAAACATGATTTTTTTAAGAAGAATATGCAATTGGCTATACAATCCGGCAATATGCGCATCAACCGCGACTCACCGAAAGTATTAAAAGTAATGATCCGGGCTAAGCACGAAACGATTGGCCTGTTAAGTCAGCTATTAGATAACGGGATAAAAAACGGGGAACTGCGTTCCATGGATACATCCAGAATAACCAGGATAATTGTGGAAACTCTGCAGTTAGAAGATGCCTCATTAAAAAACAAATTCCCTATTCCCACTACAAGTGAAATTAATCAGTTAACCAAAGTACAAAAGGAGTTGGTATCCTTATTTTTTAACGGGTTAAGAAATTATGAAAACCCCAAAACTGACTTCGCCCGTTCTCATTAAAGTTATATACAGGTATTAATAAATACAATCAGCATGAACCAACAAAAGATGAAGAAACACCATGGAATTCGGACGCAGTATCTATTGCGGAAATCAGGAATGTTTTTTCTGGCCTTTTCAATAACGTGCATGACACAGCAGTCATTCGCCGGCTCTAACCAGGATACCGTAAAACTGGAACTTAAGGATGCATTAGGTTATGCATTGTCGGCTAACCAGGATGCCCGCAAGAGCAGACTTGACATTGAAAACAGCGATTATCAGATTGATGAGGTGAGGTCAAGAGCGCTGCCACAGATTAGTGGATCAGCGGGACTCAATTACAACCCAATTCTTCAAAAAAGCGCTTTGCCCGGTGATATCTTCGGAAAGCCGGGAGAAACTTTATTGGTAGCCTTCGGACAAAAATGGAATGCCAATGCCGGTATCTCCCTGAATCAGACCTTGTTTGATAACTCAGTGATAACCGGGTTAAAAGCTGCCAGAACCACCCGGGAGTTTTATCAGTTAAATGCTAAACTTACCGAAGAGCAGATCATTGAGGAAGTAGCCACTACCTATTATAAGGTATTGGTACAACGCCAGCAATTGAGCACCCTCGACAGTACCATCAGCAATACACAAAAGGTATGGAACATTTTAAAAAGTTTGCTCGATAACGGATTGGCGAAAAAGATTGATGTGGACAGGATCGCAGTAAACTATTCAAACCTGAACAGCCAGCGGGTTCAACTGGTAAATGGGATGGAGTTACTGCAAAATCAACTGAAATTTTATATGGGTATGCCAATTGAAACTCCGGTAGTTATTCCTAATGCAACTCTGTCTGAGATTCATCCATCCGTAGTGGCAGTAACAGACCGGAACGGCATTAACCGTACTGAATTAGTACTTCTGGGCAAGCAAAAAGAATTGCTGCATTATCAAAGAGAAGCGTTTAGAAGTGAATATATGCCCTCTCTCTCCCTTACGGGTTCTTATTCTTATCAGGGATTAGGTAATAAATTTCCAATTTTTCGCGGTACGGATAAAGGCGCTAACTGGTTTGATGTATCGGTGGTGGGATTATCTCTTCGGGTACCACTCTTTAATGGTTTTGCCACCCGGTCCAGAGTCAGGCAGGCTGAAGTAAGCATTAAGAAAATTGAAGAAGACATCAGCAGAACAAAGCTGGCATTAAACCTGGATTTTGAGAATGCAAAAACACAGATGAATAATAGTGTAGTGAACATGAACTCACAGGAAAAAAACATGCAGCTTGCAGAGCAGGTGTATTTTAATACTCAAAATAATTACAACAACGGATTAGCCACACTTACCGATTTGTTGCAGTCAGAAACTTCGTTAACAGAAGCGCAGAACAATTATTCAAAATCGTTGCTGGACTATAAAATAGCCGAAATTCAATTAATTAAGGCTAATGGAACTCTAAAATCTTTATTAAAATAATAATCGGGATACAATGAAAAAAAAGTCAATAGTGAAAGTTATCATGAACCTTACCATTCTAGTGGGTGTTCTCTTTCTGATTAGCTGGGTATTGTCTAATAATAAGAAAAAAAATGAGGAGAAAACTGCATTAGTGGCTCAATCCTCAAATGAGATAGCGGTGAAGACTCAATCTGTCTCTTACAAAGTTCTCGATCTTGGTTTTAAGGTTAATGGAAATTTTGAACCCTGGCGGGAAATGGATTTCGCTACTGAAAATGCCGGACGGGTAGTAAGCATACTGGTTAAGGAGGGAAGTCATGTAGTACCCGGACAAACCTTGGCAGTAATTAATGCCGATCTGTTAAATAGCGATCTGGAAAGCGCTCAGGCAGTATTAAACAATGCACTGCGTGATCAGGAACGGTTTGAAAATGCGTATACTACCGGAGGTGTCACACAACAACAGCTTGATCAGGTACGCCTGAGTGTGGAAAATGCTAAGATCAGGGTCAGCCAGGCTCAAAAACGTACGAGGGATGCCAATGTGCGTTCATCTATCAGTGGAGTGGTTAATAAAAAATATGTTGAGCCCGGTACTTATGTATCACCGGGAACCAAACTTTTTGAGTTGGTGGATATCAGCCGGCTGAAATTGGTGGTGAATGTCAATGAGTATCAGGTTACACAATTAAAAGTAGGAGACCGGGTGCAAATGACAGCCAGCGTTTATCCGGATAAAATATACCCGGGAAGGGTTGTTTTTATAGGAAGCAAGGCAGATGCGGCGCTTAATTTTCCAGTGGAAATTGAGGTGGAAAATCATAATAGTGATTTGAAAGCAGGTATGTATGGCACTGCTGGTTTTACTCTTGAAAATCAACAACTGTCCGTAGTTATTCCCCGGAGCGCTTTTGCCGGAAGTGTGAGTAGTAATGAAGTATTTGTTGTTGAAGATGGAATAGCCCGGTTGAAGGAAGTTACTTCGGGCAGGATCATAGGGGATGAAGTGGAAATATTGAAAGGACTTCAGGAGGGGCAGCAGATAGTAACCAGTGGGCAGATTAATTTGGAAGATGGCAGTAAAGTGGCTATCGCATTATAAATAATAATTAGTTGATTAAGAAGAAAAATAATGAAAATAGCGGAGATATCTATAAAACGGCCATCCCTGGTAATTGTTCTTTTTACGGTGTTAATCCTGGGGGGATTACTGAGCTATTCCCTTCTGAATTATGAACTGCTGCCAAAGTTTAGCCCGGCAGTGGTTTCCGTAACAACGGTTTATCCGGGAGCTTCCCCGAGTGAGGTGGAGAACACGGTATCCAAAAAAATTGAAGACGCTGTTTCTTCAATGGAGAATATTAAAAAAATTGATACAAAATCTTTTGAGAGTGTATCTTCCGTCATCGTTACGCTCAATGCAGGAACGGATGTGGATAATGCCTTAAATGATGCGCAGAGAAAGGTAAATGCTGTGTTGAAAGACTTGCCTGAAGGTATTGATCCTCCTTCTCTGAATAAATTTTCTCTGGATGATCTGCCGGTGATGACCATTACAGGCAGCGGAAATATAGATGCCGCCTCTTTTTTTGATCTCATGGATAAACGCGTTTCACCTGTGCTATCCAGAGTTGAAGGAGTGGCGAAAGTGAATTTAATTGGTGGTCAGGAAAGAGAAATACAGGTGAGCATAGACGCTAAAAAGCTCGAAGCAAGCCGTTTGTCTTTAATGCAGGTGCAATCGGTAATACTCCAGAGTAATCTTGATTTTCCCACCGGTAGTGTTCAAACGCGGGATCAGGATGTCCTGATCAGATTGGGGGGCAAGTATAAATCGGTGGATGAGTTAAGAAATTTAGTGATTGCTAATGCAGCTAATGGTACCCAGATCAGGTTGGGAGATGTAGCAGATGTTCAGGATGGGCAGCAGGATGTGGAGAAACTGGCGAGAGTAAACGGTCAGAATGCTATCGCGGTACAGATAATGAAGCAGTCGGATGCTAATGCAGTATCTGTGAGTAAAGGAGTGCAGCATAATATCAAAACACTCCAGCAGGAGTATGCCTCTTCGGGATTACAATTAAAAATTGTTAATGATAGTTCTGTTTATACCCTGCAGTCTGCCGATGCAGTGATTCATGATCTGTTTATGGCAATTATTCTGGTTGCTTTTGTGATGTTGTTCTTTTTACACAGTTTTCGGAATGCTGTGATCGTAATGGTTGCTATTCCCGCCTCACTCATTGCCACTTTCATCGCCCTGAAATTATTGAACTATTCTCTTAACCTGATGTCTTTGCTGGGTCTGTCTCTTGTGGTAGGTATCCTGGTAGACGACGCCATTGTGGTTCTCGAAAATATTTACCGGCATATGGAGATGGGGAAGAACAGAGTAAGGGCAGCGCTCGATGGCACCAAAGAAATTGGATTTACGGTAATGTCAATTACCCTGGTAATTGTAGTGGTATTTATTCCAATAGCATTAAGTACAGGATTGGTTTCAGATATCCTTAAGCAGTTTTGTGTTACGGTGTCCATTGCTACCCTGCTTTCTCTTTTGTCATCGTTTACCATTGTTCCCTGGCTGAGTTCGCGTTTTGGTAAGTTGGAACATATGACTGGAAAATCATTCTTTGGTAGGATTATTCTACGTTTTGAAAAAGGTCTCGATAAATTCACCAACTGGATCTCTGGTTTGTTGAAATGGTCACTATCCCACAAAACGGTTACGTTAGGGTCAGTTTTCGTTTTGCTAATCGCCTCTTTTATGTTGATTGGTAAGGGATATATTGGTACTGAGTTTTTTGCAAATAGCGATCGGGGTGAATTTTTGGTTCAGATAGAACTCCCGAAAGATGCGTCTATTGAACAAACGAATCTGATTGTTCAAAAGGCTGAGCAATATCTAAAAACCAAAAATGAGGTTACCAATCTGATTACCACAGTAGGGCAATCCAGTGAAGGTATGGCTGGAACTCAGGCTACTCCATATAAGGCAGAAATTACTGTTCAGCTTGTTCCTAATACAGAAAGAGTGGATGGTTCCGATGTTTTTGCTGCTAAAATCAAAAGAGAACTGGAACCCGTATTAGTAGGAGCAAAAGTAAAAACGGTTCCTGTCAGCATCCTGGGTATGGCTCAGCGTGCACCGTTGGCATTGGTGATTACCGGCGCATCCCTTGATAGTGTGATGGTTTTTGCCGGGGAAGCAATGAACAGCCTGAAAGGCATTAAAGGGGCAACTGAAATAAAGCTGTCTGTGGAAACAGGAAACCCCGAAATCAGCGTTCAGGTGGATCGGGATAAAATGGCAGCGGTGGGACTCAGTCTTGCCACAGTAGGGCAAACAATGCGTACAGCATTTAGTGGAAATACAGATAGCAAATTCAGGCAGGGTGAATATGAATATGATATTAATATCCGCTATTCCAATTTTGACAGACAGAATATAAATGATGTGAGCAACCTTTTGTTCACCAATAATGGTGGTCAACAAATAAGATTGTCACAGTTTGCGGATGTAAGAGAAGGCTCCGGGCCTGGAATTTTGGAGCGAAGAGATAAAAGCACCTCTGTTACAGTGGAAGCGCAAACCATTGGTAGACCAACAGGAAGTGTTGCAGCGGAATGGCAAAAATCTTTAGGAAGGTTAGTAAAACCAGTAGGTGTGTCTACGATTTGGGGCGGAGATATGGAAAGTCAAAGTGAAGGATTCGGATCTTTGGGAATAGCCTTGTTAGCCGCTGTAGTACTGGTTTATCTGATCATGGTTTCCTTGTATAACAGTTTTGTATATCCGTTTGTTGTATTATTCTCAATCCCATTATCCATTATAGGAGCATTGCTGGCGCTGGCCTTAACTAACAATTCGCTCAATATTTTTACAATCCTTGGTTTAATTATGCTGATTGGATTAGTGGCGAAGAATGCTATTATATTAGTTGACTTTACAAACCAGAGAAAAGCAGAAGGCGCATCTGTCTATCAGGCCTTATTAGATGCCAATCATGCCCGGTTACGTCCTATTCTGATGACTACTATCGCTATGGTAATCGGGATGCTCCCCATCGCTATGGCCCGTGGGGCAGGGGCAGAATGGAAAAACGGTCTGGCATGGGTAATCATCGGGGGATTACTAAGTTCTCTCTTCCTTACTTTAATTGTTGTACCGGTGATGTATTATATTTTTGATAAGTTGATGCTCAAATTTGGAAAGAAGAAAAAAGAATCTGTAGAAGAACTTATGGCAACAGCATATCCGGAAGTTTCACTATCCACCAATGTCTGATATTTTAGATAAGCTTAATGGAGCCTCCATGTCAGCCTGGATAGTGTTATTAAAAAAAGAAGGCTAGCCCTAGAAAGAGCCAGCCGTTGCTAACCTATGAAAAACACCAAGATAAAATTAGGTAATAATTCTGTATTTTAAAAATCATTTGTATTAATTCTGACTCTGGGGATTATTTTGTCTCATTTTTCTTCTTTGCTGCATTTCCTTTCTCACCATAGATTGAAAATTATCCTGCGTCTCAAAAACCTTCACTCCCCGTACTTTGTCTAATATTTTCTCAAAAGAAACCCGATATTTCTTTCTGATGTCCAGCGCTTTTTGTTGTCTTTCAAGCTCATCAGCAATACTCCTGTCCCTCATAAGCGTTTTCAATTCCTGCCGGTATTGTTCATACATTGGCCAAAATTTTTCCGCTTCATTTGAAGAAAGTTGTAATTGTCTGGTAAAATAACCAATCTCGAGCATTTTCATTTTTTCTCTGCCATTTCCAGAATTTACAACCTGCTGCGCATTGGTTAGCAAGGTTGCAAATGTAATAAATCCGAAAAGTAAAAAAAACTTCTTCACAAGAAAATATTTAAGTTTTATGAATTAGTAGAAATTTTTCAAAGGAACATATTTCACTAAAGAGTAATATCTTGGCTGAAAGTAATAAAGTCACACGATTTTTTTCAACCTCAGAGTGGAATAATTCCGTTGAGTTCCGTTTCATAATCTTGAAGTGCATCATAGGTGACCTCCTTGAGTATGCTTTTTATTGCTCCATCGTCCAATGCAAAAAAACGTATATTATCAGATCCTTCGAGCGAATCATCTGAAGTCCATTCAAAATTTGTTGGCTCTGAAGATAGATAGTCTGTTAAATCCTGATCTGGTATATGGGTCAAAACGGATGACGTTTCAGCCTGTCCTCCATTGCTTCTTAAACCACTAAAGCCATTATTTTGTTGTTCTTTAAATATCAGCAAGGACCCGGCAGCAACAACTCCCGCTATTAGTGCTGCAATGGCATATCTAACCCACCTTCCACTCCCGGCCTTGATATTAATTACAGGCGTTTCAGTTGAAATTTCATGTATCTGTCCGGTAATCTCGTTTGAGAAAGTGCCGAAGTAACCCACAGGAACGCTAAAGGAAGACTTTTCCTTTAAGGACGCCAAAAGCGGGGACAACTGCTTTATCTCTTCATTAGCCGATAAATCCGCGGATAAAATTTCGTCTGTTTTCAGTCGGATGATCATCTTCTCCGGGAATTCATTAAAAAAGCCGGATGGTATCTGAAAAATATTTTCATTATTGATTTCGGCAATAATGGGACTGATGGCTTTTAATTCGTTTGTGATATCTTCTGAATTGCGTTTCATCGCAGATATTTAACTTTCATCAATTGTTAAGACTACGTTATATATGGAAAGTTTAATGGTTCAGGATAAAATCCTCAATTTTTTTTACTGCATGGTGATAACTGGCTTTTAGCGCACCTTCTGAGGTATTCAACACCCTGCTCATTTGCTCATAAGGCATTTCGTCAAAATACCGGAGATTAAATACAAGTTTCTGTTTTTCAGGAAGTTGCTGGATAGCCAATTGAAGTTTCCATTCGATCTTGCCGGCATCAAAGTTTTTTTCAGCCTTTAACTGGCTGACACTGCTGTTTTCAGCGTCTAAGGAAATGGAAGATCTTCGTTTTTGCTGTTCAAGATAGGACAGGGATTCATTGGTAGCCACTTTGTACATCCAGGTATATAACTGGGCATCTTCGCGAAAATTATCAAGTCCCTTCCATATTTTGATAAATACGTTTTGCAAAACATCGTTAGTGTCCTCATGAGTAATCACCAAACGGCGGATATGCCAGTAGAGTTTCTCCTGGTATTTTTTTATGATATCCGTAAAAGCTTTTTCTCTGGTTGCAGGATTACGAAAATCCTGTAGTAAAGAAAGGTCGTCAGCATACTGGATTGCCATAGCCTGAATGATTTTTGAAAACTATTTTCGCTTCATCACCTTTTCTGCTGCAGCAACAATATTGGAGGCATCAAGTCCATATTTTTTTAACAGTTCCATTGGCGTTCCACTCTCACCAAAGGTGTCTTTTGTACCAATGTATTCAATGGGTACCGGAAAATGTTTTGCTGCCACCTGACTGATGGCATCGCCTAATCCTCCAATGATATTATGTTCTTCGGCCGTAACGGCACATCTTGTTTTACGTAAAGTGGCTAAAATAGCTTCTTCGTCAAGAGGTTTTATTGTGTGCAAGTTCACCACTTCTACGCTAAACCCCTTGTTTTCCAGTTCTAATCCGGCTTCTA
Organism: uncultured Terrimonas sp.; assembly: GCA_964518685.1. Classification (GTDB taxonomy): domain Bacteria; phylum Bacteroidota; class Bacteroidia; order Chitinophagales; family Chitinophagaceae; genus Agriterribacter. The sequence continues at coordinate 13,740 of CAZFGP010000014.1, read as the reverse complement.
TTGCATTCCAAACCATATGTCCGCAGGCAAAAATAGCCACATCATTGCCCGTTGAAAAATGTTGGGCTTTCCCAATTTCAAAAGACTGATCAGCTTTAGTAAATATTGGCCATGACGGTCTCCCAAACCGTAGATAAACCGGACCTTGATAATCGGCAACAGCGATAGTGGCGGCCTTTGTCTGATTGTAATCGCAGGGTACAATTACCGTCATGCCGGGTAACATTTTCATCATTCCAATATCTTCCAGTATCTGGTGTGTGGCCCCATCTTCCCCTAAGGTTAATCCGGCATGAGAAGCACATATTTTTACATTCTTACCGGAGTAAGCTACCGACTGGCGGATTTGATCATAAACACGACCGGTTGAAAAATTGGCAAAAGTAGTGGTGAAGGGAATTTTACCGCCAATAGTTAATCCTGCGGCTATACCAACCATATTGGCTTCGGCAATTCCACATTGGATAAAACGGTCAGGAAAATCCTTTATAAATGCGTTTAGTTTCATAGATCCCGCGAGGTCTGCAGTTAGTGCTACTACCTTGGGATTTCTTTTGCCTAATTCGTGAATACCATCTCCAAACCCGCTTCTGGTGTCCTTTTTCCCTGTTACCTGAATTTCTTTTAACATAACTAAATTCTATTATTATTGATTAAGACAAAAAAGATTATTTCTCTTTTATTTCGCAGGATGCTATGATTATTTATGCTGTGAAAAAATTTGAAGTCAATGTTTCCCGGGGACACAAAATAAGGGATTAATTCAACTGAATATTTCTTCCGGTGAACAATTTTTCATCTTCTTTCAGCTTTTGTTCCCATTTCCAGGCCGTGCTCAGAATATCTTCCAGAGAGAATTTTGGATCCCATCCCAATTGATTCTTAGCCTTGTCATTGTTGGCATATATCGCTATTACATCGCCCGGACGATTAGCTCCGATGGTATAATGTAAAGACACTCCGGTTACTTTTTCAAAAGTATGAAGGGCTTCAAGTACGGTAATTCCGGAACCCGTACCCAGATTAAATATCTCCGGATTAGTGGCGGATTTTTGTTCCATAAGAAATTTAAGCGCTAAGGTATGGGCATGAGCAAGATCACTCACGTGAATAAAATCCCGGATGCAGGAGCCGTCGCGGGTGGGATATTGATTTCCAAAAACGGTAATACCGGGGAGCTTTCCAATGGCTGACTGGGTAATAACCGGAACCAGATTCTGAGGTTTATCAATAGGAAGTTCCCCGATTAAAGCTGATGGATGGGCGCCAGCGGGATTAAAATAACGGAGCAAAACACAATCCGTTTGGTTGACACGGGAAAACTCGGTTATCATTTGTTCACCCATTTGTTTTGTCATTCCATAGGGCGATTCTGCAGGCTTAATTGGCGAATTTTCAGTAACCGGAATATGATCCGGATTGCCATAAACAGTGCAGGACGAGGAAAAGACGAAATAAGGGATCTTATAGAATTCAACACATTTCAGTAAATTAATGAGAGAAAGCAGGTTGTTCTCGAAATACAAGAGTGGTTTTTCAACCGATTCTCCAACCGCCTTATAAGCAGCGAAGTGGATAATTCCGCCAATATCATTATTTTCTTCGAAGATGGCACTCGTGTCATTATAATCACAAAGATCAACTTTATAATTCTTAACCTTTTTTCCTGTAATTTTTTCAATGCCTTCCAACAAATGTTCGGAGGATCTCGAATTATTATCTACAGAAATAATCTCGAATCCATTTTCAATCAAATCTACAATAGTGTGTGACCCGATATAGCCACATCCGCCGGTAACCATAATTTTTTTCATCTACATTAGGTTTTGGTAAAAAAAGTTTAAGATACTAAGTTCAGCAAATAATCCCCATATCCGCTTTTTATCAGAGATTGAGCCACCTTTTGCAACTGTGCTTTATCAATAAATCCTTTTCTGTAAGCAATTTCTTCGATACAGGCTATTTTTATTCCCTGTCTTTGTTCTATTACCTGTACAAATAAGGAAGCCTGCATCAGGGAATCGAAAGTGCCGGTGTCAAGCCATGCCGTTCCCCTGTCCAATACCGATACCCTGAGTCTGCCTCTCCGAAGATACTCCTTATTTATGTCTGTTATTTCGTATTCTCCCCTAACTGAAGGTTTTAAGTTTTTTGCAATTTCTATTACTTCATTATCATAAAAGTAGAGTCCGGGTACGGCATAGTTGCTTTTAGGGCTAACCGGTTTTTCCTCTATTGATAAGACATTCATCTGCTCATCAAATTCTACTACCCCATATCGTTCGGGATCTTTAACCTGATAAGCGTATATCAATCCGCCCCTGGGATCAATATTGTTACTTAATATTCTGCCCATCTTACTTCCATAGAAAATATTATCGCCTAATACCAGTGCAACATTTTCTTTGCCTATAAAGGAGGCGCCAATTACAAACGCCTGTGCCAGGCCGTTGGGAACGGCCTGTTCCCTATATGAAATTTGAAGGCCGAGGCGGTTTCCATCCCCAAAAAGCTTTTTGAAACCGGGCAAATCATGTGGCGTTGAGATAATTAAAATATCCCGGATACCTGCCAGCATGAGCGTAGATAAAGGATAATAAATCATAGGTTTATCATACACCGGCATCAGTTGCTTACTGATAGCAAAGGTGATTGGGTGCAACCGGGTTCCTGAACCACCTGCCAGAATAATTCCTTTCATTGAAAATTGGATGCTGTTTAATCTGTCAGAAAATGCCTTAAATAATGTTCGCGAAGGTAAAGACTTCGGTTCAAAGTCATATATTTCGGAATCTTAGAATATGAAGTGAAACAACCAGTATACGATGCCCGCCATTAACGCACTTACCGGGATAGTGATAATCCATGCCCAAAGCAGATTAACCGTTACTCCCCAGCGTACGGCCGACAACCGCTTGGTGGCGCCAACGCCCATTATTGCTCCTGCAATAGTGTGAGTAGTGCTCACTGGAATTTTCAGGTGTTCAGTAATAAACAGGGTTACAGCGCCTGCCATCTCTGCGGCAACTCCTTCAAATGGAGTTACTTTGGTAATCCGGCTACCCATAGTTTTTACGATTTTCCACCCGCCGCTAAGAGTCCCCAGCGCAATTGCAGTATAACAGGCTATGGGCACCCAATAAGGCATTTCTTCAAAAGTAGATATGCTACCGTGTGAAATGAGGGCAACGGTAATGATTCCCATCACTTTTTGTGCATCATTTCCACCATGTCCTATGCTAAAGGCTGCCGAGGAAACCAATTGGATTTTCTTAAACCAGTAGGTAGACTTATGTGCATTTAAACTACTTAGAAAGAGAGTAAAGACGCACATGATCAGCGATAGCAACGCCACTAATTCTAATTTAAAATTATGGGGATGAAAGATTACCCTCAGTACATAAGATTGTTGAGTTGATTTCAACTTTTCGGGATCAAATTCCATTGTGTCGAGCAACAGATAGATAGTGATTACCATTAAGCCTATAGAAAATAATTTGGGCCAAATACTCTTTCGAAAGGCATTGATAAACCACAGCGAAATAACCAAAGCCATGATCATTCCGAGGAGAGGGGCACAGAAAATGAATATCACTATTTGAAGTACCGGAGTAATGTTTATGGCATAAAACCCTGCGTGAGCAATAGCTGCCCCCGCAAATCCTCCAATAAGAGTATGGGAGGAGGAGGATGGGATGCCAAACCACCAGGTTATCAGATTCCAGATAATGGCTGCTATTAACCCCGAAAGCACTACCGGAAGCGTAATAAAACTTTCTTTTACAGTATTTGCAATGGTATTGGCTACGCCGTGATCCTTGAAAATAAAATAAGCAACGAAATTGAACATCGCCGCCCATAAAACTGCCTGAAAAGGGGTAAGTACCTTGGTGGATACAATGGTGGCGATTGAATTCGCCGCATCATGAAATCCATTAATGTAGTCAAAGATTAACGCCAAAATGATAATTACAACTAATAATGTCATGTTTCCTGGTTTGAAAATCAGGTAATTAATGGAAGAGAGGTGTTTTTTCTTAGATATCAGGCATATTTAACAATAATGGACTCAATTACATTGGCGGCGTCCTCACATTTATCCGTTGTAATTTCCATCGCCTGAAAAATTTCTCTTTTCTTGATCACCTCTTTGGCATCTGCTTCCGTTGCAAACAGGTGCTCAATACTTATGTCAAAAATATCATCCGCCTGATTTTCAATACTATTGATTTTTACGAGTGATTCAGTGATTTTTCTGAGATTCTTCATGTCGCGCAATTCATGAACAGCCACCTTTACATGTTCACAAGCCTGGACAATCAGTTCGGTAAATTTCTGCATGCCCGGGTCATTGGGATTAACTCTGTAAAATTTAATTTTCTTGGAAGATGCAAAAATATAATCAGCAATATCATCCAGGGCGGATGCTAAGTAATGAATATCCTCACGATCGAAAGGAGTAATGAAATTTCTTCCTAATTCAGTAAATATTTTGTGCGTAAGATCATCGTTCACGTGTTCTAAATCTTCAATCTGATCGGCAATGGCTGCTCTTTTATCATAATCTGGTTCATGCACTATTTCTTTTAGTTTTTGCGCCATTTCAAGCACCTTTACCGCAACGTCTTCGAAAAGTTGATAAAAAATCCTGTCTTTTGGTAAAAATATCTTCATTATGGAATTTATCATAACTGAAACTTTGGGTAAAAATAAAGGTATTACATTCTAATCAGTGTCCAATTCCAAAAAATTAATAAATTTTCAAAAAAATGACGTTTATCTTCGGCTTTCGTTTATTTATTTCCCGATAATAATACATTTCCCAACGTTTTTTTCAATTATCCCCGGCTAATAAATCCCACTCTTCTGTGGGTTGTCATTTTTATGGTTCTAGAGCTCAAGCGTTTTATTGAGCTGATTTTCAATGCGTGTAAGCGCCTCCGACAACTCACGATCCAAAACTGCTGATTTACCACTCTGAGGCTGGGTGGCGTACCACATCAGTACCATAGCCACATAATCCTGCATATCTTTTCCAACAAACTCAGTTTTGAATTCAATGATCTTATCATTAATCACTTTAAGGGTCTTTCTTACCTGCTCCTCATCTTCCGGCGCGATTTTGATTCGGTAGGTTCTGTCTCCAATAGTAATATTTATTGCAATAAGCGCTTGCATATACTAAAAATTAATCTTATTTTTATTCACATTTTTTCAACAAACGACTAATCTTATTATTCATTATAAAATCAAACCTTATACCATAGATAATACTTATATAATATAAAATTGAAAACCTACCCGAATGCTTGCGAAACTCAAATCCCTGGTTTTTATTGATACCCTGACATTTGATTTAAGTGAAACAACTCCTTCCTCTTTAAAGGTAGTGCTTAAAGATGAAAAGGGAAAGATATGCAGTATGTTTGAAACGGAGTTAAAACCTACGCAAAAATCCCTTTGCTGGAAAGGCTTGAATGACCTCCCATATGGCGTGTACACTCTTGAACTTACAGGAGGCGATGAGGAGCAACACATGCGACTGGTGAAACGAGTCTGATCAATGGGCAGACAGAATTGCAATGTATTGGTCAATTTCTTTGATATAAGTATTAATCCTTTTCTCCAGTTCCCGCTTAATTTCCGGTTCCGCTTGTCCGGAATAAGCCGCTGATATTTCCAATTGTTGTTTTAACCGGTTTACCGTTTTACCCAAATCTGTTTCTTTTGTTTCTTTTTGTTCTAATTCCAGTTTTAGTCGTTCGTTTTCCTTTTGTAAGGCCTGGTAATGCCTGATAAGCAAGGTCAGTTTTTCATTAATCCGTCTAATATGGTCATTGAAAAGTTGCATTAAAATTTACGAACTTATTTTCTGATTTCAGCCTGTAATTTCTGCTCAAAGATATACATGATCTTTTGCATCATTTCGTCTGTTTCCTGATCCGTTAATGTTTTTTCTCTATCCAAAAAAGTGAAACTGATGGCAAAGGATTTTTTCCCTTTGCCCAGTTTGTCGCTTTCAAATACGTCAAACAAAGAAACAGATTGCAATTTTTTCAGTCCGGATTTTCTTAGCATAAGTTCCACCGTATCATAAGGCATCTCTTTGTCTACAATAATCGCAAGGTCACGCTGTACAGCAGGAAAACGGGGAATCTCACTATAGCCTTGTTTTTGATGTAAGGCATGAAGGCATATCTTTTCCCATTCCAATTCTGCATACCAAACTCGTTGCTTAATGTCAAACCGTTTGGTAATAGAAGATGCAGTGAGTCCCAGGGTCATAAGGTTATCATTTTCTATCTTTGCCTGCAACCCATATTGGAAATGTTCGGCCGAAACAGGCTGCATCCGGTAGCCGCGTATGCCTGCTACACTAAGCAAACTTTGGGTTAATCCTTTTAAGTAGAAAAAATCACTCTTATTTTCTTTGGATTTCCATGATGCTTCCCTGGTTAGGCCGGTAAGATAAAGACAAAGTTTTTCCTTTTCTTCATATTTCCCGGGCCCGTAGGTATGGTACGTTTTCCCAAATTCAAATAATTGCAGATTATTGTTTTTCCGGTTTAAGTTATGGATGATACACTCCAATCCTGTTTCAAGCATGGAAGGCCGCATAATATTTAATCCGGCGCTAAGGCTGTTCAGCATCTTTACCGTCCCTTGCAAGACATCACCATTAAAATAGGCATTGTTAGTAATTGAATTGGTAAAAATTTCATTGAAACCATTCGCTGCCAAAAAATTCCCTGTCTTCTCTTTCAGCGCCAATTGAAAGCCAATGGTCTCCACCGAGGGACTAATGACGATTTGATTGGGGATTACTACATTATCGTAACCGTCAATGCGCATGATCTCCTCAACAATATCGGCCGGTAACTCAATATCGGGTTTACTGTAGGGCGCTTTTACCCGAATTTTTTCCCCGTCTTCCTCAAGTATTTCAAATCCTGAACTAATCAGGATTTTTTTTACGCTTTCCGGCTGATAATATTTGCCACTCAACTTTTTCAGATATTGCCAGGTCAGGGTTATCTGCTTTTTTTCTTTTGGAGAAGGATACACATCAATTATATCTGATGCTATTTGCCCATTTGTTAATTTCTCTATTAGTAAGGCGGCTCTTTTCAGCACAGTAACTGTGTTGCTGATATCCGTTCCCTTTTCAAACCGCGCTGCCGCATCTGTTCTTAAATTATGCCGGAATGAAGTCTTTCTTATGTTTACAGGGTTAAACCATGCGCTTTCCAAAAAAATATGTTTAGTGGTATTAGTCACCCCGCTGTTTAAACCGCCAAATACGCCTCCAAAACACATGGGTTCCCCGTCACCGCTGCAAATCATGAGATCATCTGCATGCAACTTTCTCTCTTTCTCATCCAGGGTGATAAAAGATGTTCCTTCGGGAAGATTCCTGACGATTACCGTTTCCTTATTTATCTTCTCCGCATCAAAGGCATGCAGGGGTTGACCGGTTTCATGCAAAATAAAATTAGTGATGTCTACAATATTGTTAATTGGACGAAGGCCAACAGACCGGATTCTTTTTTGCAACCATTCCGGACTTTCTTTAATCGTTACATTATCTATGCGAACCCCGCTATACCGTTCACAGGCTTTGGGATTTTCAATTATTACTTCAATGGGTTTTCCCTGATGATCTTTATTAAAAGGTTGATTATAGGGAAATTTAACAGCAAATTCTCCGGTACGATGAACGGCAAGATAGCTGCAAACGTCTCGGGCAACCCCTAAATGACTCATAGCATCCATACGGTTAGGCGTAAGGCCAATCTCATATATCCAATCGTTTTGCAGCTGGAAATAATCCGCGGCAGGGGTGCCTGGTTGAGCCTCCTCTTTTAAAACCATTATACCATCATGTGCATGCCCCAGTCCTACCTCATCCTCAGCGCAAATCATACCATGGCTTTTTATTCCTCTAATTGTGGCAATCTTCATAGTTACCGGACTGCCATTCACCGGATAAATGGTAGCCCCTACGGGAGCCACCACCACCTTTTGGCCTGGCGCGACATTGGGCGCTCCACATATAATTTCAAGTGGTTGCTCGCCACCGGTGTCCACCAGGGTAATGCGTAATTTATCAGCATTAGGATGTATTTCGGTTTTAAGTACTTCCCCGATTACTAAATCCTTTAATCCTCCTTTTACTTCCTCCTGTTGTTCTATATTTTCTACTTCCAATCCTAAAGAGGTTAAAATAACGGCCAGTTGTTCAGGAGCAATCACTACCGGAAGATATTCGCAAAGCCAATTATAACTAATAGTCATATAAAATAATTACTTCTATTGGTTTTTATACCCGTTTGTTTTTAGCGCGGACAAAGATAATTAAATTGAATAGAGGCATCGAAAATACCTGAAAGTCCATACTGGTGTTTTGTTCAGACAGCCAAGGAAACCTCAGTTAATTGTTATGCACGAAAAATGTGAATTACTTAAAATTAAGGTGGTGATTTTTTGATAAATTGTGAATAAATCGAAATAAAAGGTAAACAACCGGTTTCCAAAAGTGGAATAGTTTGTTAATAGTGGTGAATAAAAAAAAAGATATAAGTAATTTGGTTATCAAAAATCAATGGTCTTAAATTCGCCTTCCCAACGGAGTTGATCATATTTTGGATATTTTGTTTAGGACTTACTTTTTTCAGGGCGGCAAATTACCATAATTGATAAGTTGCTTCCAGATTAACCTATTGATGAAACCCCTGCTTATTCAAAAATGACTTACTGTGCATTGAGGACAGATAAAGCTAAATATAATCTCTTTATAAGGAATTAATGGACCATCTTACTAATCTTAATAAGGATCGGAAATTACGAAGGAAACCCACCCTCGATCTGGGCTCCATGGTGTATGGTAAAGTGCCGCCTCAGGCGCGTGATCTGGAGGAGGCCGTATTAGGGGCTATTATGTTGGAGAAATCGGCTTTTGACACTGTTGTTGAGATTCTTAAGCCAGAGTGCTTTTACGTAGATGCCCATCAGCGCATTTTTAAAGCTATGCAAAGTCTGGCGCAAAAAAGTATGCCGATTGACCTGCTGACTGTAGTGGAAGAATTACGGACCAAAGAAGAACTGGAACTGATTGGGGGGCCTTATTATGTAACCCGTCTAACCAATTCAGTGGTTTCCTCGGCAAATATTGAAACTCATTCGCGGATTATTCTGCAGAAGTTTATTCAACGTGACCTCATCCGTATCAGCGGAGAGATTATCAGCGACGCCTACGAAGATTCCACAGATGTTTTTGACCTATTGGATGAGGCAGAAAGTAAACTTTTTGAGATAACCAATAACCATCTGCGCAAGAATTTCGATAGTATTGATTCCGTTCTTGTAAAAACCATCCAGCGGATTGAAGATATGCGTAACCGGCAGGAAGACATTACCGGGGTGCCCAGCGGTTTTGCTTCCCTTGACAGGATCACCTACGGGTGGCAACCCACTGACCTGGTTATTCTGGCAGCCCGCCCCTCTGTTGGTAAAACAGCTTTTGCGCTTAATCTTGCCCGAAACGCAGCTTTGCATGCGGTTAAACCTACTCCTATTGCCTTTTTCAGCCTTGAAATGAGCGCCGGACAATTGGTTCAGCGTATCTTGAGTGCAGAAAGTGAAATCTGGCTGGAAAAAATAGCGAGAGGGAAAATGGAGGAGCATGAAATGCAGCAATTGTATCGAAATGGTATCCAGCGCTTACAGAGTGCACCGATATTTATTGACGATACGCCCGCTCTTAACATTTTTGAATTAAGGGCCAAATGCAGACGGTTGAAAAACAAACATAATGTAGGCCTTATTATCATAGACTATCTGCAACTTATGAGTGGATCCGGAGACAAGCGGAGTAGTAACCGGGAACAGGAGATCAGTACCATTTCAAGAAACCTGAAAGGACTGGCGAAAGAACTGGGTATACCTATTATTGCACTCAGTCAGTTGAGCCGGGAAGTGGAAAAACGAAAAGAAGGCGATAAAATGCCGCAATTGAGTGATTTGCGTGAATCAGGGGCGATAGAGCAGGATGCAGATATGGTCATGTTTTTATATCGTCCTGAATATTACAATATTACCGCCAATGAATTTGGCGAAAGCAACAAGGGAGAAACCCATGTGCGTATTGCCAAACATCGTAATGGTTCTCTTGAAACGATCAAACTGAGGGCCTTGCTGCATATTCAGAAATTTGTGGAGATGGAAAATGATGATTTCGGAGGTTCCGGTTTACCTCAGGGAGGATGGAAGCCCGTACCTGTAGAAGGAGGAGACGATGGCCCCCGTCTGTTTATTCAAAAAGGGAGCCGGATGAATGATGGTCAATTTGATGATGAAGATGCTCCATTCTTTTAATATTATATTTACGAAAAAAGAGGTGTAAATTTCTTTAAGAGTTTGATGTTGGATTATGAATCGTTCAAAAAAAATTCCGTAAGAGGAAGTTTTTTAGGAAATAAAGCGCCTATCCCTTATTTTATTGGCAACAAATAATTTTGAATTTGTCCGTTCCTTTTTTTTATTCAGAAAAATTATCTCAGCCGGGGAGTTTGCTGACGCTGGATGAATCTGCATCCAGGCATATAGGCCAGGTATTGAGGATGAAAAATGGAGAAGCATTAATTTTGACTGACGGGAAGGGAAAGAAATGCCGGGCAGTTTTGAGGGAACAGACCAGGAACCTAATCACCGTTTGTATTGAAGAAGAAATGATGAATTTGCCTCCAATGCAGCCGGCAGTTACGATTGCAATTTCTCTGCTTAAAACGACCTCCAGGTTTGAGTGGTTTCTTGAGAAAGCCACTGAAACTGGTATTAATACCATTGTACCTTTAATTTGCGAAAGAACAGAACGGAGTCATTTTCGGATGGAAAGGATGAAGAATATTCTTATCAGCGCTATGCTGCAGAGTCAGCAAAGCTGGTTGCCGGAGATTAGTGTTCCGGTTTCTTTCAAGGAATGGGTAGTACGGGCTGGCGGGGCTAATAAGTACATAGCTCATTGTTTAGAAGTTGAAAAAATGAACCTTAGAACGGTAGCGGCAATACCCGGTGAAAAAATGATTTGTATAGGTCCGGAAGGCGATTTTACAGAAGCCGAGATCGCCACGGCGCTGCAGCACCATTTCGTTCCTGTAACCCTTGGCAGTACCCGGTTAAGAACAGAAACAGCCGGGTTGGTGGCCGCCGTTTTATTACGGATTCATTAAATTGAAGCAGGTTAGAATAGATACGATAATGGCGCTATAAACGGGTCGGGGAATTTGTATTTTTTTTAATTAGTCTACTCATTTAGTAGGAAATATATAGCTTTGTATTCTTATTTTAAATTTTTAAATGTTTTATTATGAGTTTGCGTTTAGGTGATATAGCACCAGATTTTACGGCAGAGACTACGTCCGGGAAAATTAATTTTTATGAATTCCTGGGTAACAGTTGGGGCGTTTTGTTCTCTCATCCTGCTGACTACACACCGGTTTGCACCACCGAGTTAGGGAAAACTGCAATATTAAAAGACGAATTTGCCAAACGAAATGTAAAGGTTCTGGCGGTAAGTGTAGATCCTTTGGATAAGCATCTTGGCTGGGTAAAAGATATTAATGAAACCCAGCATACTGATGTTCAGTTTCCTATTATTGCAGATGAGGATAGGAAAGTGGCCACTGCGTATGATATGATCCATCCTAATGCTTCAGAAAACTTTACCGTTCGTTCTTTGTTTGTGATTGGCCCGGATAAAAAGGTGAAACTTATGATTACTTATCCTGCTTCAACCGGTAGAAATTTTAATGAAGTGTTGCGGGTTATAGATTCTCTTCAGCTTACGGCTAATTATAGCGTATCCACTCCGGCAGACTGGAAGCCCACAGAAGATGTAATTGTTTCCACTGCACTCTCAAATGAAGAGGCTGAGAAAAAATTTCCAAAAGGAGTGAAAATAGTAAAGCCTTATTTACGTTATACCCCTCAGCCAGACCTGTAGAAAAAGAGATTGCTTTTGCGCAGTGTGTTATGGTGTGTTTATGGGCATCCATAACACACTTTTTTTATTTTAAAAAAAAGTATTCTGTATTTAAATATTGTTAATTTTATAACCTGATTTTCTATTATAAAAAACCACTTCTTCAAACACAATCAATTCCAAAAACCATGGCAAAAGCAAAGAAAAAGAGTGCCTCAAAGAAAGCTGCTCCTGGAAAGAAAGCACACGCAAAAAAGGTAGCTAAAAAGGCCGCACCACCCAAAAAGACGTCGCCAAAGAAGGCTGCCCCCAAAAAGAAAGTTGCAGCTAAAAAAGCAGTAAAAAAAGCTGCTCCCGCAAAGAAAGCCGCACCCAAAAAAGCAGCAAAGAAGGCGGCTCCTGCAAAGAAATCAGCCGCTAAGAAAGTAGTAAAGAAAGCTGCTCCTGGAAAGAAAGCAGTCGTAAAGAAGGAAGCTCCTGCAAAGAAAGCTGCCGCTAAAAAAGCTGCGCCTGCAAAGAAGGCTGTAAAGAAGAGAGTAAATAGATCGGCGAAAAAGACAATTCCTTCCATAACTCCGGCAATTGCTCCTATAGCTGAGCCTATTGTTCCTTCTACTCCGTTATCTGAAGATAGCCCTTCAACTTCAGACAGCAACGACAGCGGTTTTTTTGGCTAAGATCATTCTTCTTTGAGGTAAATAAAGAAGTTGAAAAGCAAAAGCGCAGCAAAAATTGTTGCGCTTTTTATTTCACATAAGCGCTCATCTCTTTCTGATACTGTGCTGCCTTAATCCTTGCTGCGGAAGCAAAATTTTCCTTATCCCCGGCGTAAATTACAGACCTGGAAACGTTGACTAAGAGTCCGTAGTCTTCATTCATTGCTTTTTCAGAAATTTCCTTCAGGTTACCACCCTGTGCGCCAACACCCGGCACTAAAAAGAAATGCTGGGGTACCAGATTCCGAATGTTCACAAATTCCTCTGCCCGGGTGGCTCCTATCACAAACATGAGATTCTCTGTAGAACCCCACTCAATAACTGTTTTCAGCACTTTTTCATACAGTCTTTCCTTACCGATCTGTTGCAATTCAAAATCTTTTGAACCGGGATTGGAAGTAAGTCCTAATACGATAGTCCATTTGTTTGGATAGTCCAAAAAAGGGCGTATGCTGTCTTCGCCCATATAGGGAGCAACGGTAATCGCATCAAAATTGATCGCTTCGAAGAAGGCCTTTGCATATTGTAAAGAAGTATTGCCAATATCCCCTCTTTTGGCATCAGCGATTTTAAAATGAGAAGAGGGGATATATTGAACTGTTTTTTCCAGGGATTCCCAGCCTTTAACGCCCCTGCTTTCATAAAAAGCAGTATTTATTTTATAGCTTACGCAAAGTTCTTTGGTAGCATCAATGATCTGTTTGTTGAATTCAAATAACGGATCAGAATGCGACAAAAGATGCCTGGGGATCTTTGTGATATCGGTATCCAGCCCAACACACAGAAAGGATTTTTTTACCCGTATCTGTTCAATAAGTTCTTTTCTGGTCATGCAGCGAAGATAGGAATGAAAACTAACGCTTGATAACAATCCGTTCTCTTTCCAATCGGTCTCCTATCCTTAAAAATAAAGTGTATATACCTTCGCTTAAGCTGTTTAATTGATTTAAGATGATGTTATTTTGCCCTGATTCCACGGTTTTTTGTTCCCGCAAAACGATTTTGCCGGTCATGTCCAGCAACTGAAGTTCCATTATGCCCCGT
>CAZFGP010000013.1:44097-44189 GCA_964518685.1 uncultured Terrimonas sp. | reverse complement strand
TCTGCCGTGACAGGGCAGCATTCTAACCAACTGAACTACCGATCCAATATTTTTAAGAGCGTGATCAGAACTCGAACCCGACTCTATGTCCA
>CAZFGP010000013.1:0-43997 GCA_964518685.1 uncultured Terrimonas sp. | reverse complement strand
ACTCTCGTAGAGACCGATCCAATATTTTTAAGAGCGTGATCAGAACTCGAACCCGACTCTATGTCCATAGAGTTGACAGGGCAGCATTCTAACCAACTGTCTCTACTCTCGTAGAGACCGATCCAATATTTTTAAGAGCGTGATCAGAACTCGAACCCGTCTCTACGACTGTAGAGATGACAAGTCAGCTCCCGAAGAATCGGGACTAACCAACTGTCTTCTAAAATAACCTGGCAAAACTCCAATTCGCTTTTGCATTCGCACATACCATTTCATGGTTATTAGAGGACGGCAAAGATAGGGTTTTTGTCATCTTTGCAAAAAGATTTTTATTATAGTATTTCTTCCTCAAGTAAATACTAATCTGACAATACTACTGATAACAATTTGACCAATGATCTCCTAAAAAACCGGCAACTTTATGCTTCTTTTCAGGGTTATGTTTATCTTTACATTAATTCAAAATGTTATATATGGGTAAGAAAGAAACCTTTATTTTACATGGGGAGCAATTATTGAAGAAGGTAAGAGAATTGATTGCCGAAGGCAATATTCGAAAAATTACTATCTCAGATAAATCCGGTAAAGAATTAATGTCTTTTCCTCTAACCTTTGGTGTGGTTGGCGCACTTTTGGTACCCGTTTTGGCGGCAATCGGGGCAGTAGCTGCATTAATAGGAGAATGTTCGATTACCGTGGAAAGAGAGGAAAAGTCGAAGGAGCAGGAGTAAAATATCCGGGAATATACTGATGCAAATACCTTTCTGCACAATACACCTGTAGTTATTTTATTTGGGAACTTGCGTAGTTTGTGTTTTCTGTCTATGTTGCACATCCAAATTTTAAACCCTAAATGTCTGAGATGAAACGTAGCTTGTATACAGTGACGCTTATTATGCTCACTTTTTTTGTAATTTCTTTTCTCACTAATATTACCGGACCTCTAATCCCTGATATTATCCAGGGGTTTAACCTAAGTCTCACCCTTGTAGCGCTTCTTCCCTTTGCATTTTTTATTGCCTATGGCGTTATGTCTATTCCTTCGGGAATGCTGCTGGAGAAATACAATGAGAAAAAAATGATGACTGCAGCATTTTGTGTTTCATTTTTGGGTTCGTTATTACTGGGTTTATCCCCTAATTATCTGAATGCGGTGCTGTCTTTATTTTTGATTGGTTGTGGGATGGCAATTTTGCAGGTGGTTATTAACCCTTTATTGCGGACATCAGGAGGGGAAGAAAACTATGCTTTTAATTCTATATTGGCTCAGTTGATTTTTGGACTGGCATCGTTTTTAAGTCCATTAGTGTATTCTGCTATGGTAGCCGATTCTGACGGACAACAAGTCCGTTCCGGATTCTTGTCTTTGATTTTTAAATTTACGCCGGCGAACCTTCCCTGGATATCTCTTTACTGGTTGTTTGCAATCATTTCAATAGTTATGATTTCAATTATTCTTGCCTCTAGGTTCCCAAAGGTGGAACTGAGCCAGGATGAAAAAGCTGGTACGCTGCAAACGTATATCAGCTTGTTCAGGAAACGGGTGGTAATTCTTTATTTTCTTGCAGTGTTCAGTTATGTAGGTACGGAACAGGGAGTTGCAAACTGGATTTCTCAGTTCTTAATGAGCTATCATGGTTATGATCCGCAAACAACAGGGGCCAAAACAGTAGCTTATTTCTGGGGTTTGATGACTGCTGGAGGAGTGTTAGGCCTCCTATTGGTGAAGTTGATGGATAGCAGAAAAGTGCTTATTTTGTTTACCTCTCTCGCTTTGCTTTGTCTTCTATTGGGTTTATCTGGCACAGGCAGAATAGCATTAATAGCTTTTCCGCTGGTTGGGTTTTTCGCTTCGGTTATGTATCCGATTATTTTTTCTCTGGCGCTGAATTCTGTTGAAGAACATCACGGTTCCTTTGCAGGGATTTTGGTTACTGGTATTGTTGGAGGTGCTATTATGCCACTTATTGTAGGATCTCTTGGCGATTTCATAGGCCTTCGTTTTGGAATGTTATTTCTTTTTATTCCGATTGGCTATATTTTGAGTATTGGTTTTTGGGCCAATCCGATAATCTCCAATAAGGTGATCAGCCGGAAAAAAGATTAAATAACTCATTAGGTTAAACGATTTTTGATAAATAAAAGGTTAATTGTAGGAATATATTCCGGCAATATTTGTCTGAGGTTATTAAATAATAACGGAATTCCAGCCTTTTCTGAGTTGTACCTGTTTTACTTTATCGCCATAGTGTACCTGGGTATGACCTGCTTTATCAGCAAATATCTTCAATTGGGTAAGCCTTCCTTCCTCCCATCTTAAATTTAAAGTGTACCCTCCTCTCGCACGCAACCCGTTGATAAATCCTTTCTGCCAGGCAGGTGGCAGAGCCGGCAAAACATGAATTTCATTGTTATGAGATTGCATCAGCATTTCAGCAATACCCGCGGCCCCGCCGAAATTTCCATCTATTTGAAAAGGAGGATGAGTACTCAGCAGGCTGGGCAGCGTGCTGGTTTTAAAAAGCGATTGCAGTTGAATTCCACATTGTTCTCCATCCAGTAACCGGGCATAGAAATTTATAATCCAGGCTTTACTCCAACCCGTATGGCCTCCGCCATTAGCCAGTCTGCGTTCGATGGTTTTTCTTGCAGCATTAAACAAGTCCGGGGTCTTTGATGAAATAAGGTGAAGTGGATAAAGGGCCAGCAGATGAGACATATGACGGTGTCCCGGCTCTACTTCTTCATAATCTTCAATCCATTCCTGAATTGTACCATTAATCCCTATTTTTAATGGGGGCAGTTGCCGTTGTGCCTGTTTTACCTGTTTTATTAATTCGGCATCTGTTTCCAGGAGTTCGGCCGCCTGAATGAAATGGTTAAACAGCCCTTGAATAATTTCAATGTCTATGGTACTGCCGTAGCACAATTGCGATTTTTCCGTTCGGTTAGTGCCAGGAACATAAAATGTGTTTTCCGGAGAATGAGAGGGATTGGTTACGAGATAGCCTTTGGGTGAATGGATTAAAAAATCCAGAACAAATTCTATTGATCCTTTAATGATCGGATACGCTGTCTTTAACAGATAGCTTTTATCTCCAGTGAATTCAAAATGCCGGTATAAAGGGAATGTCATCCAGGGGCCGGCCATCGGCGAAACACCCCATACCCCATCGGCTACTGCCGTTCTTCCGAATACATCGGTTAAATGATGTACCGTCCATCCTTTAGCCTTGTACATCTCCTGGGCGGTAATACTCCCGGGAACAGTAAGCTTTGAAATAAAATGAGAAAGTGGAATTAAGGTCTCCGGCAGGTTTCCAGTTTCTGCCGGCCAATAATTCATCTGCAGGTTAATATTGGTATGAAAATCGGAATTCCACGGGGCATTATAAGATTCATTCCAGATACCCTGGAGGTTGGCGGGGAGTTTACCGGGTTTCCGGGAGGAGGCCATCAGAAGATAACGACCAAATTGATAGTATAATACAATAAGACCCGGGTCGAAATTACCAGCTTTCACCCGTTCCAAACGTTCGTTAGTAGGCAGGTTATTATAATGAATTTCGCCTAAACTGAAGTTTACCCGGTCAAAAAGAGAGCGATGATCTTTTATATGGTTCTGTTTTAGAGTTGTCTCTGATATATTTGAAGCTTCATCAAGAATGGCAAAACATTTCAACAATGGATCCATTGAAGGCTCAAAATTCAGGTGTTCGAAATCATAATTTGTGGCGGCGGTTATCAACAGTACCAAATTCCGAATGGCTTTCAACCGGTAGCCGGCAGAGGTATCTGTCGTAAACGATGTTGCGTTTCCATCTGTATGACTGATTTCAGCGACTGCGGAAAAACGCATATGCTGCCCTCCGGGTCCTGACTGCGGATCTTCCCGATCCACAATCTGCCCGTTGAACCATGTCCTGTTTCCTTTCACTTTATACTCGTGTGCATCTCTTTCCCGCGACAGGAAGAATTCCAAATCTATTGGCTGGCTGGCATGTATGCTGACCACTATCACATCCTGTACTGCAGATGCAAACACTTCCTGAATTATTTTATTTTCACCGATAGTATAGCTGGTGGATGTAATTCCCGTATTCAGAGTTAAAGAGCGTTTGTAATGTTTTATTTCTTCTTTCAAAGCGTAGTTGATAAAAAGATCACCCAGGGGCTGATAGGACCTTATTCGGGGCGGTGTACCCACCAGGTAGCGACCGGAAAGCTCCAAAGCTTTTTTGAATTCGCTCCCAAATAATGCTTTTTGTATTTCCGGAAGATGGATTGCGGCCTGAGGATTATTATTGTTGATTTGACTTCCGGCCCATATACTTTCTTCATTCAACTGAATCCGTTCATGGTCATACCTCCCAAACACCATTGCTCCCAGCCGTCCGTTTCCAATCGGCATAGCATCTGTCCATAGTTTGGCCGGACTATTGTACCAAAGTTGAAGATCCTGTTGAGCCATACCCGAAAGGCTGAAGCACAATCCAATAGCAAGCATACATTTTTTCAAAGACATATAGTTCAGTGTTGAAAGCCTCAGTCAACCAAATTATGTTTCACGCTGAAAAAAACCAGTCCGGCGGTGTTTTTAAGATTGTATCTCTCCATCAAACGATCTTTAATAGCTTCCACCGTGCGAGGGCTGATATCCATTTTTTGAGCAATTTCAGAAGCGGTGAATTCCATGCAAAGCAACCGCAGTACTTCTCTTTCTTTATCACTTACTACTACCTCATTGGAGAGCGATGGAATTACTTTTGTACGTGCGTGCGATTTTTTAAGCAGTACCTTATTTACAAAATTATTTAAATAATAACCCCTGACCACCACCTCTGCAATAGCTTTCTTGATTTCAGAAGGGTCTGCGCTTTTTAGAAGGTAGCCGTTAGCTCCATTTTCCATCAGATGAGAAACAAAACGCTCATCCTCATACATCGTTAACACAATTACCCGGAGATTGGGGTAATCTCTGTTAATAATTTTTGTTGCTTCTATACCGTCTTTAACCGGCATTCGTAAATCCATCAATACTACGTCCGGTTCTGCTTCTGCTAATCCCGCCAGCAATTCATCCCCATTCTCGGCTTCCAGTACAAATTTGATGTTTGAATATTGCCGCAAAGAAAGAATAACTCCCTTACGAAAAATTTTGTGATCATCGGCGATGGCAACTTTTATGACACTCATGACAACAAGTGGTTTTTAAAGATATAGGAAAAAGGCATCAGGCGATCATTTCATGTTCTTCCACGGGTACTTCCAGGGTAACTTTATAATAGGTTTGCGAAACGTCTTTTTCAAAATTAATTTTTGCATGCAAAACCTTGGCTCTACTTTGAATATTTTTTAATCCCAATCCTAAAGCACTTTTGTTAAGCCTGTCCACGTCTTCCTGGGTTATTCCTCTTCCATCATGGTGTAACCGGATAAAAAAGCTATCCTCATCATAGTTTTGGGTTACGTGGATAAAACTGGCATTGCTGTGTTTTAGAATATTATTTACCAGTTCCTGGATAACCCGGAAGATCAGAAGCTCCTGTTCCGGACGCAGACGCTGACGATAATCGTGAAACCGGCAACTGGCATTAATCATACCGGAACCGCTGATCTTTTGAAAGAGATCGTTAACAGCCGATTCAAGTCCGAAATTCTTCAACGTGGGAGGCATCAGGCTGTGGGAAATGTTACGGATCAATTGAATGGTATCATCAATGATCTGCTTGGCATTAAAGATGGCCTGAAGCTGGGCGCTGATATCCTGTTTAACCAAATTTTCATTTAAATATAAGCGGGCTGTTGCCAGTAAAGGACCCGCATCGTCATGTAAATCAGCGGCTATTCTTTGCCGTTCCTCCTCCTGCCATCTTATGGAAGCGTTTAAAAGTATTTTTTGTTGTTCTTCTTCCATTTCCTTCAACTTCAGTTGATAACGAATTACCCGACGCTGATGAAAAATGATAAAAAGTACCATGCCTATGGCCAGGGCCAGCATACCCAGTGTGCCGAAGAATAGAACTCCGGAAACATTCATTAGGTTGGATTGACTGGATATTTGGAGAATCGTCATGAGGCAATCAACGTAAGTTTAAAAGTAAAATTATCTTATTTTTTCCTGTTAACCGAATAAGGCGATTTAACCGGAGTGTCTTTCATCAGCATAGCTAAACCAAAAATAATATTCTTGATAGTATATAAGGTATCGTGAATAAGGTCATAATCACTTACAAATGCATCTTCCTTCATATGGCTCTGTGCATAAATGAAGGGGAAAAAAGTGCCGGCATAGTAAACGATAAGAGCAACCACAATCCAAAAGACGGGAGAATTGTAGATGAAAGTGGAGGTCGCATCGCTCATCTTTTCAAAGAAATAGAAAATACAATAAATAAAAAACAGTAGTGAAATTATTCCTGAAGGAATAGAATCAAATGTTTTATTTGAAGTAGGGCTGAAAAAATCATAGATCAAATATAGTATGGTAAGGATTGAAACCACTTTCATTCCTCCTCTGAATAATTTGGAGTGGGTAATGTTAAAGAAAAGAAAGGAGAAAAAACAAAATTCAAATAAAGTAGCAATCCTGTAAATCAGGAAATTATATTCTCTTGCCTGCCGGTTAGTTAATACAAAAAAATTTATAAACGTGCTGAATAAAGCAAAATAAAATACTACCCTTAATCCGATATTTTTTTTTGACCTTGAAAAAAATATATACAGAATTAAGGGTAGTAGGTCAGAAATAATGGCAATATTTCGAATTAGAGTTATTATAAGGGTTGTTTATCCACCAAATATAATAACAATAAAGAATAAATTAAAAACTCCATTCGAACCAGCCATCGCCAGGCTTAATCGGCGAAAACTTATTGGCAACAATCCCCGTTTCCTTTGTTAGGGATCCGCTGTCGTTAATTGCAGTGTACTCCAGGATAGCTTTGCCCTGACTGTTGATGCCAACAAATACATAGGTTTGTTCACCCTTTGTGTTGAGCGCTTTGTACATCCGTATGCCTACACAGTCCGGCTGTTCCAGTATTTTTTCAATAATACTGCGGCCTACAAAATGAGCCTGATTTTCACCAAATTGGTCATAATAATCTTTCACCATTTTGGCGCCCATTTCAAAGCCAATGTGCTCTCCGATGTTTTCATGAACCTGAGCTTGCGAGGAAATGAATACTTCCTTTTTCATCATAGTTGTAAAGTTTTTGTGGTTTATAAAAGTTTGGATTGATGTATGATAAAAATGTCCTTTATTTTTGGGATGTACAAGGGCATAAAATCGAGTCAAGCCCTCTTTTTAGGCTGAAACGTAATGGGGATTAGGGTATTAATGAAAATCAGGCTGGATACAGACCAATAAAAAAAGGGTAAATCTACTCATGAAAATAAGTAAATTTACTATGCAAGTAAACGTACAATTTCTTATTTTTAAACTTTAATCAACTGAAACAGAAGAGAGTAATGACGAAAAAGAGAGCTAATTTGCTCTTATAAGGTGGTGCTGATGATGGTTAGAAAGCGGCGGTGTAAGGGGAAAGTAGGATGGAAATGACAAAGAGGGGATATTAGATTTAAAACGGGCGCCTTATATGAAATTTCGGTAAGAAAGTTGATGGGTATTGGATTTTAATTCAGATCCTTCACAGAGATTTGGAATTAATTATTGGACGGCTTTAGAATATCGGATTTAATTTGAGGTTACTGAGTCTTGGACAATTGATTTCAGGAACAAAAATAGGGTAACAGATTTTGTTGCACAAGAGGAGTTTTACCTCTTTTTATTTGTTCAGCAATTACGCAGAACAAGCAGGGATTCTCCGGATGTGCATACGTGTGAATAACTTTGAAATTCGGAATATTACGAGGTAATATTACGTGGGTGCAGTCCGTTTAGTTTACGAAGTTTGTGAGAATCGCAATTTAGTATCAACCGTTAATGAAACTCATTTACACCAATTTAATATCCGATGGCAATAACCAACAATTATGAGATTAAAGTAGCTATAGCTGATGACCACAAGATTTTCCGGGACGGCATTAAAATGGCTATGAGCGGAAAGGATTATCTGAAAATAATATGGGAGGCGGAAGATGGAAAGGATCTGATGCATAAGATGAAGATAAAGCTGCCTGATATTTTATTGATGGACATCAGAATGCCCGAAATGGACGGAGTTAATGCTATTTCACTGATAAGAAAAGAGTATGAGGCGGTGAAGATTATTGTATTAACCATGTATGATGATCAGGAGATGATTTCAAAAATGATGGAAATGGGTGCCAATGCATATCTTACCAAAACCACAGACCCGGAGGAGATATACAATGCAATATTAACCTGCATGAATGATGACTTTTATTTTAATGATCTGGTTAATAAAGCAGTCTTGTTGAAATTACAGCATAAAAAACAGGTAAAGCATTTTTATCCCAAAGCCGTAAAGTTTAATGAAAAGGAACTTAAAATTTTAAAACTCATTTCGGAAGATAAAACCACAGAAGAAATTTCAAAGGAAGTGTATCTCAGCCCCCGCACAATAGAAACCGTAAGACAAAATATGAAGGCTAAAGTGGGTGCCCGCACCATAGCGGGATTAGTGATGTACGGAATGCGTAACCGACTGATTGACTGAAAGTTAATAGTAATTTGCAAATCCCGGAGAACAAGTGCTAATTTTGCGTATTATAATTTCCTGGTAATAATACGAGGGAATTTTTCGTTATCCTCAGAAATTGATATATCCTACCTGTGATAAATGCCATTTAAAAATGAAGCAAACGAAATACTCGTATGAAATCTTACGACCCCGAAACCAGTCTCAAGATAATTATTGCTGATGACCACGCTCTGTTCAGAGCGGGCGTAAAGACAGCGTTAAGTTTAAAGAAAGATATCCGTGTAATCGGAGAGGCTGAAAATGGACAACAGCTTTTGCATCTCCTAAAACACCTTCAACCTGATATTATTTTGCTGGATATCCAAATGCCCGTATTGGATGGGATAACAGTTCTTCCGGAAATCAGGAAGCTGTATCCTGGAATTAAAATCATTATGCTGACAATGCATAATGATCATTCCATGATTTCCCGACTGATGGAATTAGGCGCTAACGCCTATCTCACCAAAGATTCCGATTCTGAGGTTATTTATGAAGCCATTCTGACCTGTTATTCTAATGAATATTACTTCAATGACTTAACCAATAAAGCGCTTTTGGACGGACTGCGTACCAAAAGGCATACAGAAACGCTGGCTCCTGCAGATGTTAAACTGAGTGATAAAGAAAGATACATCCTTCAACTGATGTGTGATGAAAAAAGCACAAAGGAAATTGCAGATATTGTGTCTTTAAGCCCGCGTACGGTTGAGGCTATAAGAGATAAATTGAAGTCAAAAACCGGAAGTAAGTCTGTTGCCGGTCTGATATTGTACGCCGTTAAGGCGGGAATTATTGAGGATAAATAAGTGAAAAGTTAATAACACCCTACCGCAGCTTTGTACCCGGGAGCTGTCTTTTTTACTTCAATTTGGTATCCAGTCTGGATCCCGAATAAAGAATTTTTGTACCTTAGGCCTATTGCATAATTCTCTTTTTAGTATGCCTGGTTACTTTGTTCATAATGGTCAGCTCTTCCGGGAAGGGAAAGCAGTTATCACTCCCGACAACCGGTCGTTTCGGTATGGCGATGGACTGTTTGAAACACTTCGGGTAGTTAAGAATAAAATCGTTTTTAAAAATTTGCATTTCGAAAGATTGCTGCGGGGTATGAAAATCCTGCAATTTACTATCCCGGACTTTTTTACTGCTTCCCATCTTGCGGATGATATTCTTTCTTTGTGCGAAAAAAACAGAATTAGTGAATCTGCGGTGATTCGGCTTGTTGTTTTTCGTAGTGATGGAGGATTATATGATTTAGAAGATATGCGCCCTAATTATATCATAACGGGTAAAGCATTGCCATCTTTGCCCACGAATCCTGACTCCAATGAAGGACTTATCGTAGATATCTGCCCTGAAATAACCAAGGCTTGTAACGTTTTATCAGAGGTGAAATCCAATAATTATCTGCCTTATATTATGGCTGTTTTTTATGCCCGCCAAAACGGGCTTGATGATGCACTTGTGCTAAATCAATATGGGCGAATAGCGGACACTACCATTGCTAATGTTTTTTGGATCAGAAAGGGTGTTATTTTTACGCCTCCTTTGTCTGAAGGCGCGGTTGCAGGCGTTACCAGACGTTTTTTATTACAGAAATTACCTCAATCCGGCTTTAATGTTGTTGAAAATCCCCTCACAGCAGATGATTTGCTGGAAGCAGATGAGGTGTTTTTGACTAATGCAGTTAAAGGGGTGCGTTCAGTAGGAAAATGCCGGAATACACAGTATTCGGATAAAATAACGAAACATATTCGTCATCTTATCTGGGATCAATGGCAATAGACTTTCGGAAAAAGTCAGAAAAATTTTTATTCAACCGTCGGATAGCTTTTATATTCTCTAATCCAGTAAGCCAATCCATATCCTGCAATAAGTGTGAATATAAAATATTCGAGGCTGTAAAATTTTATATCTTTTAGGAAGTATAAAATAGTGGCTACAATATCCACTACAATCCATAATACCCAGGCTTCAATCTTTTTCTGAATCATAAAGAAAGTGGATATAATACTCATTACAGTGATAAAGGAGTCCACGTAGGGAAAGGAACTGGGTAAAGCAAAAATCGTGGGGAACCAGTGGTGAAGGTTACTGGCAAATTTTCCAAATCCCAGAGTAGCAATAAGTCCAAAGAAAATAGTTATAAGCCATTGGCTCCTCT
Organism: uncultured Terrimonas sp.; assembly: GCA_964518685.1. Taxonomy (GTDB): domain Bacteria; phylum Bacteroidota; class Bacteroidia; order Chitinophagales; family Chitinophagaceae; genus Agriterribacter. The sequence continues at coordinate 33,161 of CAZFGP010000013.1, read as the reverse complement.
TTAATACACTTATCTTCAGTTCCTGCTTCCTGTCCTTTTCGCCGGATTTGGGGTGAATCCATCTCCACCAACCGATAATATTAGTTACAAAAAAAAAGCATTGCAGAAACATATCGGGATATAGCTGAATCTGATAATAGAGAAGAAAGGCCAAAACGATGTTTATGAGTCCTATAGGCCAGGTCCAGACAATGGCTTTCGCTGATAGCCAAATTGCCAGTAACCCAAATAGCACTCCAAAAAACTCAATATAACTTAAGGAGTAATTCAGAAGGCTGAAGAATTCAGTATGGACGCTAAAAAAATGTTTCACTAAACATCAGGGTTATCAGTTTCTGCAAATTGAAGGATTTAATATTTTCCGACCCATGGATAAGGAAAAGTTTAGCGTTTCCAATATGCAAGAAACATATTTTTTAAGTGATACAAAAATCGGGAAAGATTTTAGCATCCTAAATTTCTAATCTTCTATTTTATAAAGAATGCAAGTCCTGCCATCAACTAATTTTTATAGAGTTCTTGTTTTATTCATCATCTCTTATTGCATTGCTTTTTGTTTCTTATTTACGGATATCATACATTCTGTCCAAGGGATACCACCTGATTTAGTTCCGTATCTTTGTACTCCAAAGGCAAAAATATGAAAGCCCTGATCCTCATTGATATACAAAATGATTTTATACCTGGTGGCGCTCTTGCTGTTCCGGATGGCGATGCTATAATCCCCATTGTTAATCAATTGCAGGAACATTTTGAACTGGTGATTGCTACCCAGGATTGGCACCCTGCAGATCATAAGAGTTTTGCTTCCGCTCACAAGGATAAAAAACCTTTTGAAGTCATAAGTCTGCATAACTCACCACAAACCCTCTGGCCTGATCATTGTGTACAGGGTACAACAGGAGCAGCATTTTCCAATCGTCTGCATGGGAACAAGACCGAAGCCATATTTCGCAAAGGGACCGATAGAGAAATTGACAGCTACAGCGGCTTCTATGATAATGGAAGGAGGAAATCAACCGGGCTGACCGGTTATCTCAGAGATAAGAAAGTAACCGAAGTTTATCTCACCGGTCTTGCAGGAGATATTTGTGTTTATTATACTGCCATGGATAGCCTGTCTGAAAATTTCATTACCTATATTATTGAAGATGCGGTACGTCCACTCAGCTCCATTGATTTTGAAAAAAACAAGAATAACTTTTTGGAAAAAGGCGGGAAGCTGATATTAAGTAGCCAAATATTGTAGTACTGGTATATCAGCGACTAAAAAGTGCAGAAGGTATAGTCGGGGGTTTTGATTATTTTTAGCGTTTTTTATTACTTTTTTTATTCTATAAGACAGCAAAATGCAGACTTCTACAAACCAGCTTCCGCGATTGTTCCTGAGCATCGGACTATTGCTGTTTTTTAGCACGCAGGTATATTCTCAATCAAAAACGAACCACACTATCAAAGGAAAAGTATCAGAAGCTGCCAATAATACTTCACTTGGTTTTGCTACTGTCCATCTGCTCAGTGCAGAAAGCGGAGCAACGATTACAACGCTGCATTCATTAGAAAACGGTGAATTTTCATTAGCTGCCGATGCAGGCAGCTATAGAATAACTATAGATTTTATTGGTTACGAGAGCTATACTTCACCGGTTATCCGCCTTTCAGAACAGCATCCCAGCCATTATTTGGGAAATATACAATTAGTTACATCCTCTAAAACCCTTGATGAAATAATGGTAAGAGCTGAAAAAAGTACAATGACGCTGTCGCTGGATAAAAAAATATTTAATGTGGGTAAAGACCTTGCGAATGCGGGAGGCACAGCAGCCGATATCCTGGGAAATATTCCTTCAGTGGCGGTAGATGTGGAAGGTAATGTAAGCCTGCGAGGCAGCAACAGCGTTCGTATTCTGATAGATGGTAAGCCTTCCGGTCTTGTAAGTATAAAAGGGGGGAGCGGCCTTCAACAGCTTCAGGGCAGTATGATAGACAGGGTGGAAATTATTACTAATCCGTCGGCGAGGTATGAAGCGGAAGGGATGGGAGGAATCATCAATATCATATTAAAGAAAGAAAGAAAAGAGGGATTCAATGGTTCCTTTGATGTAGTAACCGGTTATCCGGAAAATTTTGGAGTGGCAGCCAATGTTAATTATCGCCGCAAGGACCTGAATTTTTTCGTGAACTACTCTGCTTCTTACCGTAATGCACCCGGAAAAAATGAGCAGTATCAGGAGTTTTACAGAAATGACAGCGCCTTTATATCTACCAAACTGATGGAGCATCGTCTGAAGGGCATGTACAACAATGCGAGAGCAGGTCTGGATTATTACATTGATGAAAAAAATATTCTCACTGCTGCCTATACCTATCGCATCAGTAAGGGAAAACGCAATTCGGATATTTATTTTCACGATTATCTTTCTAGTATCCATAATCCTGTGGGCAGCACCTATCGTACCCAGGATGAAACAGAAACCGAACCCAATTCGGAGTATGCGCTCAGCTACAAAAAGACTTTTGCACGCGAAGGACGTGAACTTACCGCAGATGTACGCTATCTTGACAACTGGGAAGATTCCGATCAGTTCTTTGGTGAACAGGGTTATAAAGCCAATGGTAGCGCTATCGGCATTCCTTATATCTTACAGCGTTCTGTAAACTTTGAAACCGAAAAACAATATCTCGTTCAGGCAGATTATGTTCACCCCTTTTCCGAAAAAGGAAAATTTGAATCGGGAATTCGTACCAGTTTCCGCAATATGACCAATGATTATACCGTAACCCAACAGGAGGAAAATGGGGACTGGTTTGAATTGCCAGGGCTGACCAACGACTTTTTATACAAAGAAAATATCAGCGCCATATATGCCATCCTGGGCAATAAAGTAAAAAAATTGTCCTATCAGGCAGGATTACGCGGGGAATTGACCCAGGTAACCACTACCTTAAAACAAACCCATGAAGTGAATCCGAGGAGGTATACGGATTTCTTCCCCAGCGCACATCTCACTTATGACCTCCCACAGGGGCATGCTATTCAGCTTAGCTATAGCAGAAGGATTCGCCGTCCGCAATACAACGACCTGAGCCCTTTCATGACCTATAGCGATAACCGCAATTACTTTAGCGGCAATCCTGATCTTAATCCGGAATATACGCATGCTTTTGAGATAGGGCATATCAAATACCTGGATAAGGCGTCCATTAGTTCATCTCTATATTACCGGAATACCAAACAAAAGATCCTGTACATCAAAAGAGTAGATGAAAAAGGAAATACGATTACGCTTCCTGAAAATCTGGCCACTGAAAATTCATTTGGTGCGGAATTTACTGGTTCCTATGCACCTGCAAACTGGTGGAAAACAGACCTCAGTCTTAATTTTTTCAGAGCCATAACCGATGGCGGTAACCTCAGCGATGAGTTTAAGAGTGATACCTATAGCTGGCTGGCACGTATACTTTCAAGGGCAACGGTTGCAAAAAAAACCGAAATACAAATACGGGGCAATTACGAAGCACCTCAGCAAACACCCCAGGGAAAACGCAGATCTATCGCCACTATGGATCTTGCTATAAGCAAAGACATATTAAAAGACAAAGCCACGCTCACGCTGAATGTAATTGATGTTTTTAACTCCCGGCGCTATCGGTCTATTACCGAGGGCGGCAACTTTTACATCGAAAATACATCACAAGGCAGGCTCAGGCAAACCAATCTTACCTTTAACTATCGCCTGCGCCAGGCAAAGAAAAAGTCTAAGGACTCTTTGGAACAGGATTAAAAATAAGGAGAAATATTAGTTGATTTTTTCAGATCAGATCATTACTTTTCATCTTATTTTGGATATCTGATTTCTTATATTCCACTCCATCAGCCACATGCCTGTTAAAATTAATATTCCATCCGATATTACCGGTCTTAGCGATGAAGCAGTAGAGGCATCCAGGGTAAAGCATGGCGCTAACCTGCAGATAAGTTCAAAAAAAAATCAATGGTGGCAGCTTTTGACTGCAATGATAAAGGAGCCAATGGTGCTGCTGCTGATAGCCATTACAATCTTATACTTTAGTACCGGCAGTTATGAAGAGGCTTATTTTATGCTGGCAGCTATCTTTATTATTTTCAGCATTTCTTTTTATCAGGATAAGCGTAGCCAAAAAGCGCTACAAGCCCTGGAAAAAATCAATCAACCATTGAGCAAAGTAATCAGAAATGCCAGTCTGATGCGTATTCCCACCAATGAAATAGTAATCGGCGACATACTATTGGCGGCAGAGGGAGACACGATTAATGCCGATGGAATCATAATACACAGTTACGACTTTACGGTAAACGAATCCATGCTTACCGGGGAAAGTTATGCCGTGGTTAAGTCGGTTGCCACTGAGGATAAAGCGGTTTACAGCGGCACCTTAGTAGTATCTGGTATGGTTATTTATAAGGTCTCTGGAATCGGCAAACAAACCAGGATCGGTCAAATTGGTGAATCTTTAACTGGGATTCAGGAGGAGGCAACCCCACTGCAATTGCAGATCGAAAGATTTGTAAAAGTTATGGCAGTGCTTGGCATCATCATTTTTTTGTTAGTCTGGCTGGTGAACTTTTGGCAAAGCGGAAGCTGGACAGACAGCCTCTTAAAAGGGTTGACGTTAGCCATGAGTATCCTTCCGGAAGAAATTCCTGTAGCCTTCGCCACTTTCATGGCGTTGGGAGCGCTTCGATTGATGAAATTAGGCATCATAGTAAAAAAAGTAAAGATTGTTGAGACGCTGGGAAGCGCAACCGTAATCTGTCTGGACAAAACCGGGACCATCACACAAAATTTGATGAAGCTTCAGGCTGTGTATGTCTTCTCCAACCACACTTTATATGAAGATTATTCCAGCTTTGACAATAATGCAGCGTGGGTTATCGAACAAGCCATGTGGGCCAGCGAGCCCGTACCCTTTGATCCTATGGAAAAGTCCTTGCATAATGCCTATGAAAATCTCGCCTCAGGGGATGAGCGAAGCAGCTACGTCATGATTCACGAATACCCGCTCGAGGGAAATCCGCCAATGATGACCCATTTATATGAAAACCCGGGAAGAAATAGGATAATCGCCGCCAAGGGGGCCCCTGAAACCATTATTGCCATATGTGGTCTTACCGAAACCAGCAGGTCGGCTATGCTTCAGCAGGCGGATATGCTTGCTGCAAAAGGCTATCGCGTCCTCGGAGTTGCCTCTTCTTCTTTTAATGGGAATGATTTTCCGGAAAAACAACAATCTCTGCCTTTTCAATTCCTGGGACTGGTATGTTTTTACGATCCGCCAAAGCCCAATATTAAATCTGTTTTTCAGCAATTTTATCAAGCTGGTATCGCAGTTAAAATTGTAACAGGAGATAATGTCATAACCACACAGGCCATTGCCCGGCAGGCGGGGCTTTATCATGCAGATATATCCATTAATGGAAACCAATTGATGCGGCTTAGCGAGGCTGAAATATTGAAAGAAGTAGAGCGGACTAATATATTTACCCGAATGTTTCCCGAGGCAAAAGTGGCTGCTGTTAATGCGCTTAAACGTAATAATGAAATAGTAGCTATGACGGGCGACGGAGTTAATGATGCTCCGGCCCTTAAGGCTGCTCATATTGGCATTGCAATGGGTATTAAGGGTACCGAAATCGCCAAACAGTCGGCAGCGCTTATCCTGGCCGATGATGATCTTTCTAAAATGGCAGATGCTGTGAAAGTGGGCAGAAGAATTTATACGAATTTAAAAAAGGCTATTCAATATATTATTTCCATCCATATACCTATTATCCTTACAGTATCGTTGCCTCTTTTTTTTGGATGGCTTTACCCGGCTATTTTTACTCCTGTTCATGTAATTTTTTTGGAATTGATAATGGGTCCTACATGCTCGGTGGTGTATGAAAATGAACCTGCAGAAAAAAATACAATGCTAATCCCTCCCCGCCCACTTACAGCCACTTTTCTTTCCCTGAAGGAAATGACAATCAGCATTATTCAGGGGCTTGTCATTACAGCGGGTGTTTTGTTTATGTATCAATATGGAATTTTTAACGGCTATGACGAGGCAGGAGTAAGAACTCTCTCTTTTACCACGCTCGTGTTGGCCAACATATTTCTTACCCTGAGCAACCGTTCTTTTTACTATTCCATGTTTACAGAAATGCGTAATCGTAACCCCCTGATGATTTATATCATCCTTTTCACTTTCCTGGTACTCATGCTGATGTTGTATATTCATCCGGTTTCCGGATTTTTTAAAATAAGGTCTTTATCGCCTAATGAATTACTTATTTGTTCTATTGCCGCTATCGTGTCTGTTGGCTGGTTTGAAATTTGGAAATGGTTGAAACGCACGAAGCGGAACCGGAATAAAGACCTTTTATGATAATTTTGAACTTTATTAAATTTGAAAAAACGCAATCCTGATTTATTGCAATTTTCAGTAAATTCATGAAAGCAAATGAGAGACATAACAATAAGATGAATTTAGATACTGCACACCTAATATCCTTATTTGAGCATGCTACGGAAGGGATTATCCTGAGTGACAGCAGGGGAGAAATTACAATAATTAACCCTGCTGCTGAACGTATGTTTCAATATGAAGCCGCCGAAGTGATTGGCAAACCGATTGAAATATTGATTCCTCATCGTTTTTTGCCGCACCATCACGAAAAGAGGGAATCCTTTTACCAGCATCCTCAAAACCGGATTATGGGCTTAGGGAGAGATCTGTTTGGCAAAAGAAGCGATGGTTCGGAGGTACCTATAGAAGTAAGTCTCAGTTTCTATAAGAGAGGGGAGGAGTTATTCGTTACTGCGTTTATAGTGGACATTACGCACAGGAAAAATATTGAGCAGAATATGCTGCAACAACAAACTGAACTGGAGAAGCTGGCCAATGATATGCGAAAACTCAATGCTCAGCTTGAAGTAAAGGTAGAAGAGAGAACCCTGATCCTGAAAGAAGCGCTGCAAAAGTTGGAACAATCACAAAAGGAGCTTCATGAAGCGCTCAATAAGGAAAAACAACTGAGTGAAATTAAAAGCCAGTTTGTTTCAATAGCATCTCATGAATTTCGCACGCCCTTAAGCACGGTATTGTCCTCGGCTACCCTTCTTTCAAAATACAAGACTACCGATGAACAGTCCAAACGGGACCGGCATATTGACAAAATAAGAGATGCAGTAAGAAACTTAAATGATATTTTAGATGATTTCCTGTCTCTTGGGAAACTGGAAGAAAACAAAGTGGAGATACAAAAAGATTCGTTCAATTTAGAAGATTTTCTGGAGGAGATATTAGAGGAAATGAAGCCGCACGAGAAATCGGGACAACAAATTTCGGTATTCAGTGAGGGAAATCCTTTTGTGGATACCGATAAGCGTTTGCTAAAAAACATCATTGTAAATTTGTTAGCTAATGCTATTAAATTTTCATCAGAAAATACCTTGATTGAAATAAAAAGTAAAACCCACCCCTCCGATTTTGAGATTACTATTAAAGATAATGGTATTGGAATTTCTAAAGAAGATCAACAACAGTTATTTTCGAGTTTTTTTCGGGGAAAAAATGCAGTTAATATTCAGGGTACAGGCTTAGGTTTGCATATCATTAAAAGATATGCAGACTTATTAAAAGGAACTATTTTAATCAACAGCATTCTGGGAGAGGGAACGACGGTAACCGTTACCATTCCTGTTTTGCATTAAAATTTATAGACAATGGCATCTGTTTTGGTAATTGATGATAATGCGGATATACGTGAGAATACTGCTGAGATTCTGGAGTTGGCGGGTTATATCAGTCTAACTGCCGAAAACGGGAAAAAAGGAATTGAGAAGGCAATCAGGGAAAAACCCGACATTATTATCTGCGATATTATGATGCCCGAACTGGATGGCTACGGCGTTTTACATTTGCTTCAAAAAAACCCCGAAACACGGGATATTCCCTTTATTTTTCTGACCGCCAAAACGGAAAGATCCGATCAGAGAAAAGGTATGGAGATGGGGGCAGACGATTATGTAACCAAACCTTTTGAAGAAATCGAATTGTTGAATGCCGTAGAAATAAGACTCAAAAAAAGAGAAATATTATCGCAGAAATATGCGGTCGGCGCTTCAGGCATAACCCAGTTCATGAAAGATGTGAATGACTCCGGACTCATACAGAAACTGAGCGCCCAGTACGATGTATTACCTTATAGTAAAAAACAATTCTTATATCAGGAGGGGAAGCGCCCAAGGTATCTGTATTATGTGGTAAAAGGGAAAGTGAAAGGATTCAGAACCCATGAAGACGGGAAGGAATATATTACGGATTTATTCAGTGAAGGCGATTTTATTGGCTATTCTCCTATCATTGAAGATAAACTTTATGAAGATAGTGCGGTCATTCTTGAAGACACCGAAATCCTGCAGCTCCCAAGAGAAGATTTTCAGAAGATGATATATAATGATATTTCAGTTGCGGCAAAATTCATACGGTTGGTTACTCAGAATGTAAAGGAAAAAGAAGAGCGGCTTCTCAACCTGGCCTATAGCTCTCTGCGCAAACGAATAGCACGGGCCCTGGTGGATATCCACAATAAGTTTAATGCCGGAGGCCCTTCCAAAAGGATTGAAATATCACGGGAAGATATTGCTCAATACGTAGGCACAGCCACCGAATCACTAATAAGAACATTAAGCGATTTTAAATCAGAAAAACTGATTGAGATTAAGGAAGGAAAAATTATAGTGTCTCATCCTGACCGTTTGAGCAATCTGCTTTACTGAGGTTCCATAGCCTAGGGGTTCTGATGAATAGAATTGCCTGATTCCCGGTTTACTGCCATGGAAATCTCTCTGCCATGTTCGTTTTGATGTTCCAGGGTCCAGTCATTGGTCATCGTTGTTTCTAACCATATATTGCCTGAGCGCCTGAATATTCTGGCATTAAAGGGATACCATTTATCTAATGCCTTCTCTAATTCCCGCACTTTCATTTCACCGGTAATTTCCAGATTTTCGTCCGGCTCTGATGAATTAATTTCTAAGGGAGAATTATTGTCTGCTGAAGGTTTTCTAATTTCAGGTTGACTAATAAACTCAATCTTCAGGAAAGGGAATGTACTGCTAAACGCCTCTTGTACATCACTGATCGCAAACTTCTGTGTTATTCGCAAATACATAACCATGTTTTACTGTCAAATGTAAATTCAGTTGAAGGGAAATAACAGAATCCGTATCATTAACGCTTATGAGTTTACTCAACTTCTGCAAAAATGATAAGGGTCATTTGTTTTTCGGCAAATTATTGATCCCTGTCATTTATATTGCCGTTGTTTATTATTTACCTTTGGCCAAAAGCACATTTATGTTTGGAAAATTAAGTGAAGAAGATCTGGAAACTCTTTTGCAATTACAGTTAGTGGGGAGGCTTGGTTGTCACTCCAAAGGTACCACTTATATTGTGCCAATAAGTTATGCTTATGACGGGAACTACTTATATGCCCGCTCTTTTGAAGGGATGAAAGTAGATATCATGCGAAAAAACCCAAAAGTTTGCTTTCAGGTTGACGATACCAAAGACCTTGCTAATTGGCAAAGCGCTATCTTATGGGGTGAATTTGAAGAATTAACCGGAGAACCAGAAAGAAGTGAGGCGCTTAGAATGCTAACTGAAAGGAAATTACCTATTGTCAGCAGTGAAACTATGCACCTGACCTCTCAATGGCCTTTTCAGGAGGAAGATATTTCCAAAATACCCGGAGTGATTTTTCGGATAAGAATAACCGAAAAATCAGGCAGGTTTGAAAAACTTACGGAGAAAAACTTTTTTGCATCTTAAAAGCCTTCCCGCACAATAAATTCAGGATTTACTCCTAATGAAGCGAGATGCTTTTCAACAGCATCCATCATAGGCGGCGGGCCGCACAAATAGAAATATTTAGTGTGAGCATCCATATTTCTTTTAATAAACCCGGCATCCATAAGTCCGTGTTCATAACCCGGAATTTTTTCAGCAGAAAGAATATTAATGAAATGATCGCCTAAAAGCATCCTGAATTCTTTTTCCCGGATAATATCACCCTTGGTTTTATTGGCAAAAATAAGTTTGTTGTTACCAATTTTATCTTTCCTCTTTAAATACTGAAGAATAGCAATGAAAGGTGTAATACCTGCCCCACCTGCCAGAAAAATGCCTTCGCCTTTATAGCGTATATCTCCATATACATCGCCTATAATCAACTCATCGCCGGCATGAAGAGAAAGTAACTCATTCGTTACCCCTTTGTGAGAAGGATAGGTTTTGATGTTAAACTCAAGATGGTCATCCTCTTCCTGGGAAACGAAGGTAAAGGTTCTGATTTCTTTATCCCATCCTGCTTTATTGATAGAAATATCTGCCGCCTGTCCCGGCTGATACGCAATCCCAGCCGGTTTTTCTGTTACAATCTTCAATACATCATGCGTCAGGTGTTCTACTGATTTTACTTTTACAACTTGTGCCATACTTGCTTATTTTGACTATGAATATAAGATAAAAATCCCGGTCTGACTGAGCCTTTTTTAACCAGCGTCTTCTTGTATCCATATTTGTATTCAAAAAGACTAATTATGGATCTGTTTCCTAAAATATCCCGGGTTGTATTAAAGTCGTAATCGTTTCCTCCGTTCACTATAAAATAATCAGAGTTCATTTATTTTTTTCATTACATTTTCTACAATAGCATCACAATAAATCAGGTTAAACTCAAATAGATCTGAAGTGGAATATTCTTTTTCTATATGAGCTCTTAGCATGGATTTGGCTCTGTTTAATCTTACCTTTACGTTAGACTCACTGATATCCAGTAATTCTGAAGTTTCACTTACATTCAAACCGTTTATCTCTCTCAATGAAAAGACAATCCTGTAATCGAATGGTATTCTTGACAGCGCATTTTCAATAATTTTCGCTAACTCGTGATTGTGTACCACCTTATGTCCATCATTACGCGAACTACTAAACATGGGAATAGAGTTTTCTTTTATTTCTTGTGAAAATTCCATTTTGTTGCCATATTTTTCTCTCATGTGATAGCAATTATTCATCATTATTCTGATAATCCAGGTTTTAAAACGAGATCGTCCTTCAAATTTATTAAGGTTCCTGTAGGCATCAATAAAAGTATTCTGCATCAGGTCTTGTGTATCTTCATGACTGTAATTGTATGACCTTCCTATTTTATATATATCAGGGTTCAGGCGTCTTACAATAATTTCATACAGTGATTTTTCTCCATTTAATACTCTTTCAATAATTGCTTCCTCAGTAAGGTTTTCAGATTGCGTTACCATTCTTGTTAAATGTCTGCTTTTCATACATTAGAGTAGTGGACACTCCAAAACGTTACAATCCACTATTTAAAAATAGAATTTGCTTCACTAAAGACTCTTCTGTTGTAAAAAATGCGATTTTTAGAAATCTGGTGAAGGAGGTATGTAACCTAAGTGTCATATAAGTTGAGGTGATAGTTTGATATTTGTAGTTCTACAATATTACTAATATCAAAATAAATTCAGCAATGAGCTATTATTTTTCAAAAATCATTAATACTGACTTCGACAGTGCGATTACTAAAGTTACAGAAGAACTAAAAAAAGAAGGCTTTGGCGTTCTGACAGAAATTGATGTGAAAGAAACACTCAGGAAAAAGCTAAACGTGGACGTTAATAAATACCGTATATTAGGCGCCTGCAATCCACAGTTTGCCTATGAAGCGCTGCAGTCGGAAAATAAAATTGGTGCTATGCTGCCCTGTAATGTTATTGTGCAGGAAAATGAGGATGGGAAGACAGAAATAAGTGCAGTTGATCCGGTAGCTTCCATGATGGCGGTAAAAAATGACAATCTCATCAGTACTGCCACTAAGGTAAGAGAAAAACTACAACGGGTTATAGAGAATATTTAGAGCAATACATCAAAAGTTATTTCTCATTATTTAAGCTTTTCCATTGGATTTGCTCTCTGGTTTTTATTGCCCGGTTTTTTATAAAAAAAGGCTGTTTAAAACAAACAGCCTGAAGATTTTCACTAATAATATTAGCTCAAATGTTGTTCAATCTTCTTGACAAAATTTCCCTTAGGTTGCGCTCCAATTAATTTATCAATCACTTTGCCATCTTTTAAAAATAGAATAGCTGGTATAGAAGTAATTCCATAATTGACAGACAATTGCGGATTATGGTCAACATTTACTTTTCCAACATTTATTTTTTCACTATATTCTTTACTCAATTCTTCAATAATGGGCCCAATAGCGCGACAGGGTCCACACCATTCTGCCCAAAAATCTATGACGGAAAGTTTATCGGAATTCAAGACTTTCTCCTGAAAGTTGGCATCTGTTAATTCAACTGGCATAATTATTCAATTTAATTTAGAATTTGTAATTCTGTTTTACACTATCAAAAATAAGTCCATAATGTTAAATAGGCCGAACTGTCACTGTGTTTTGTATATTGAAAGACAATTTGACTTTTTAGAGTTTTTCAGGGGTTGTAACTTTTACCTCTAAATCTGGGTTAGATTCCAGAAATTCAGTCATTTCGTCATTCATTTCAAAACCTCTTTCCAGAGTATACATATTTACCTTTAAGTTCGATTTTGGCTCGGACAAAACAAAACGGATATTTGATTTGCCGGGATATCCTTTCAGGTTATGATCTATAAAGTCAAGAACTTTTTCATTCAAAATTTTCGGATGAAGTTCTATTTGAATTTGTCGGGTCAGTACACTTTTTACGGTTTCTAACAGCATCACTCCTGTGATTTTAAACTCAAACTCCGTGGTGCTGTTCCACCTGGGTTTAAAATTGCCATAGATAAATAATGAATTTCCTAAATTAAAATGATCCTTAAACCTGACATAATCCTCTCCAAAGAGTGCAATCTCTGTTTTTCCTGAATAATCTTCTACCGAAAAAATTCCAAAGTGTTTCCCGTTTTTACTGGTACGATGTTGCGTTTCTGAAACCAAACCTGCAATTCTAAATGCCCGAAAAGGGTTGTGTTGCTTTAAAAGCGTTTCTTTAAACTCTATAAAACCGGCTATAGAAGTAATTCCATAATGTTTCATTTCAAAACTGAAATGATCCAGGGGATGTCCGCTAAGGAAAATTCCGGTAATGTTTTTCTCATGTTCCAAACCTTCTGTTAAGTTCCAGGGTTCACAGTCTGGTAGCCTGGGGGGTGATACTTCAGGCATTTCGAGATCGCCAAACAAGGTATTGGTGGTATCGGCTGACTGGCTTTGGTAGAGATTTCCAAATTTAATAATCTTCTCCAGCCCCGTGGAGGTATCTCCCTGTGGGATATGAAAATATTGAGCTCTGTGAATATCCATGAAACAGTCAAAGGCTCCGGAATAAGCCAGACATTCTAAGGATTTTTTATTTACTGTCCGTTGATTAACTCGTTTTACCAGATCAAAAATGGATTTGTAAGATCCTTTTTTGCGCTCGTCTATTATACTTTCTATGGCGGCTTCACCTACGCCTTTCAGCCCTCCGAGCCCAAAACGGATTTCACCTTTTACGTTTACTGCAAATCCTTTTTGAGATTCATTAATATCCGGACCTAAAACTCTAAGTCCCATGCGTTTACACTCTTCCATAAAAAAAGTAATCTTTTCTATGGCGCCGGCATGATTTAAAACTCCTGCCATATATTCGGATGGATAATGCGCTTTTAAATAAGCTGTCTGGTAGGCAACAAAAGCATAGCAGGTAGAATGGGACTTATTAAAAGCATATTGTGCAAAAGCTTCCCAGTCAGACCATATTTTTTCCAAAATATGCTTTTTATGCCCCTTTGCAACAGCGCCTTCAATAAACTGAGCTTTCATTTTGTCCAGGACCTCTTTTTGCTTCTTTCCCATGGCCTTTCGCAGCACATCCGCATCTCCTTTGCTGAAACCGCCTATTTTCTGCGACAGCAGCATCACCTGTTCCTGATATACGGTAATTCCATAGGTATCTGCTAATATTTCTTCCATTTCTGGCAGATCGTAGGCAATTGATTCCCGACCTTGTTTTCTATCAATAAAGTTGGGAATATAGGCTAATGGTCCAGGACGATATAAGGCATTCATTGCAATGAGATCGTCAAACTTATCAGGTTTTAATTCTCTAAGATATTTTTGCATTCCCGGACTTTCAAACTGAAAAGTGCCATTGGTATCACCCCGCTGATACAGTTGATAAGTCATATCGTCATCCAGGGGAAGTGCATCCAGGTTAATAGTTACACCGTGATTTTGTTTGATAAGCTGTAAAGCCGTTTTAAGGATACTTAGGGTCTTTAGTCCTAAAAAGTCCATCTTTATTACCCCTGCTTCTTCAATAACGCTTCCTTCAATTTGAGTTACCCAAAGATCGGAATCCTTTGCAACAGCCACAGGTAATAATTCTGTAAGGTCTTTGGGCGCAATAATAATACCCGCGGCATGTATACCTGTATTTCTCACTGAACCTTCCAGAATTTCAGCTTCATGAAGTACTCTGGAGTGCATATCCTGTCCTTCATAAAATTGCCTGATCCGCTTTACGTTTTCAATATCATCGGGGGTTAATCCTTCTTTATCGGGTAGAGGATCCTTCCCTTCTTTTGCGTTAAGTGGAGCGTGTAATACACGTTTCAGAGAAATTCCCGGTTTTTCCGGAATCAGTTTTGCCAGCATATTAGAATCAGCCAGGGGAAGATCCATCACCCGGGCTACATCCTTGATACTCATTTTTGCTGCCATCGTACCATAGGTAATGATTTGTGCTACCTGGTTTTTACCATATTTGTCCACAACATATTCGATTACCTTCTGGCGGCCTTCATCATCGAAATCAGTATCAATATCCGGCATACTTTTTCGATCGGGGTTGAGAAATCTTTCAAAAAGGAGATTGTATTTTATCGGATCAATATTGGTTATCCCGATACAATAAGCCACTACCGAACCGGCCGCAGAACCTCTTCCCGGTCCCACAAAGACCCCCATATCCCGGCCTGCTTTAATAAAATCACTCACTATTAAAAAATAGCCTGCAAAGCCCATTGATTTAATGGTGAAGAGTTCAAAGTTAATTCTCTCCTCCACCTCTGCTGTCAAAGGATTATACCGCTTTGCTGCACCTTCATACGTTAAATGTTTCAGATACTCCCATTGGTTAAGTTTATTGTCATCGTGTACCTGAAAAACTTTAGGTATGGGAAAGTTAGGCAGCAAAATATCCCTTTTTAAATCCAGCAGGTCAACTTTATCCACGATTTCGCCGGTATTATCAATAGCCTCAGGAAGATCCTGAAACACCTGCTTCATTTCCAGGGTGTTTTTAAAATAAAACTGATCGTTGGGAAATGCAAAACGCTTATTCTTTATTGCGATATCGTCATCGGAAAATTCACGTAGTGGTGGTGTGGACTGCTTTTCGCCGGTGTTGATGCACAGCAGAATGTCATGTGCATTGAAATCTTTTTGATCCACATAATGAGAATCGTTAGAGGCAATAACCTTTACCTTATATTTTTGAGCAAACTTTAATAAAATCGCATTAACCTTTTCCTGCTCGGGTATGCCATGACGTTGTAATTCCACATAATAGTCCTCCTGAAAAATGTTCAGCCACCATTTAAATTCATTTTCCGCCTCCTCTTCTCCTTTCTTCAGGATGGTTTGCGGTACCAAAGCGCCCAGGCAGCAGGTGGTTGCGAGCAATCCTTCATGGTATTTATGAATAAGTTCTTTATCAATCCGGGGATATTTACTATACATCCCTTCTATAAAGCCAAGAGAAGTTAACTTACTGAGATTCCGGTATCCGGTTTCATTCTTTGCCAGTAATATCTGATGATGACGAGGATCTTTTTCTTCTTTTGAAAAAACTTTTCGGTGTCTGTTTTCTGTAATATAAAACTCACATCCAACTATGGGTTTTATCTTCAAAGGACTATTTTTATCATCCGGATTTACCCTGTGCTTATATGCTTCCGCAACGAAAGCGAAAACGCCAAACATATTTCCGTGGTCGCTTATGGCTAAGGCGGGCATTCCGTCTTTAATGGCTTTTTCGTAAAGGCCACTGATTGAAGCTGCACCGTCTAACAACGAATATTGGGTATGCACATGAAGATGAGAGAATGTACTCATGGGACAAATTTCGTAAAGTTAAACCAGGAATTCTTTTTCCATTTTCCACATTCCAAACAACATGCGTTGGAGTTATTTATTAAATAGCTTGCCCAATCGGCTTTTGTGTGCTATTTTGCGACTTCAAAAACCGGATGGATTGCGATATTTTTTAATATTGATAGGAGTTGCTTTTTTTGTCAGCAGTTGTAGCAGCATAAAGTCTGCTGCAAAATCTGTCAATTCGCCATCCCATACCACACATCATAAAGATTCTCATGAATTTCTGGATGATATCGCTATTTCTCCAGGCAGTTCCCGTAAATCCAGTCGTAATGAAGCGGAAATACCCCATCTTCCGGATGATCATAAACTGGCGGGATCTTACATGTTTCCGCCTGTAAATATTGAGCAAACCGGATCTCTGCAATTTAAATATGCTATAAAGATGGATGTGGAGGTTGAGCGTTTGACCAATAAAGATCTTTACAAATTTATCGAAAGCTGGTGGGGTACCCCTTACCGGATGGGGGGAGCTACCAGGAATGGTGTTGATTGCTCTGCTTTTACGCAAACCCTGATGTCCTCCATATATGGCCTCCAAATTCCCCGAACTGCCCTTGACCAAAAATTTTATTGTACTGAAATCTCAAAAGAAGATATGAGGGAGGGAGACATGATCTTTTTTAATACCCGGGGAAGGGGTATCAGTCACGTAGGCATTTATCTTCAGGATGGAAATTTTGTTCATGCCGCCTCTTCGGGAGGAGTAATGATCAGTAATATCAATCAAAGCTATTGGCAGCGAAAAATGGTTTGTGCAGGCAGGGTCGTAGATGATCAAACTGCTGCCGCTGCTTCCTTAAGCAGCAGATAAGTGCTTTTTACTTATTCCTTGTTTCCGCCATTTTGTTCTTCGTGATACAGGTCTTCGGTATTGATCTCCCAAATATTTGTCTTATCTCTACGTCCTGAAATAATATTCTCCACCGCCGCCATTGCTGTTAGCATGCTATGGTCAGTATTGTTGTAGCGGTGCATACCATTTCGCCCGACTAAATAAAGATTGTCAAACTTATCCAGATATTGCTGCACCATACCAAAGTTTTCATATCCTCCAAAATAAGAAGGATACGCTTTTTTCACTTTCACTACCAGGCTGTCCTTCACCTGCTGCGCTTGAAGGATACCGATACTTTCCATTTCCTGTATAGCCTCGCCGACAATAGCAGCATCATCCTGCTGCCAGAAATCATCTGCTTCGGTACAAAAGTACTCCACCCCGATCCATTGTTCTCCGGGGGTGCTAACCATATAAGGACTCCAGTTGTGAAAAAACTGAATCCGTCCCGCTTTAATCCGTCCATCCTGCAGGTAAATCCAGTTATCTGTAAAAGCCTCCCTGTTTTCTTTAAGGTTAAGTTGGGAAGCCAGAAGTCCCACAATTAAAAAATCGCGGTATTCCAGCGATTCTGCCACCTGCTTTACTTTTTCGGGAACGGGCAAATAACAAAGTTTAGCAATCAGTTCCTTAACCGGCATCGTAGAGAAAAAATATGCGCCTTCCAATAATCTTTTTTCTCCGGTGGCATTATCTGCAACCTCAACCGATTGTATCCTCCCGTTTATACCGGCATTAACAGAGATAACGGTGGTATTGTAGATAATCTTACCCCCCTGTTTTTCTATTACTTCTGCTACCGTTTCCCACATCTGTCCGGGACCGTAGCGAGGGTAGAGGAACTGCTCAATCAGGCTGGTGCTGGTGCCTTCCTGCCGGATGGTTTTATTATTGTTGAACAGGGAACGTAGAGCGTGTTGGATCACCCTGCCGATATTCAGGTCTTTAACCCGTTGCCGTCCCCAGGTAGCAGGAAGTTCTTCACAGGGTACGCCCCAGACCTTTAGGGTATAGGCTTCAAAAAAAGTATGGTAGAGTTCACTCCCAAAACGATTCCGGTAAAAATCGGCGAGATTATGCTCTTGTTTTTTGGGAAATAGCCGTGCCTGTATATAAGTAACGGCAATCCGGAGAGTCTTGCCAAAACCGAGTTTTCGTAAAGTGCTTCCATCAAGCCGGATAGGGTAATTAAAAAACCGCCCTTTATAAAATATCCTTGACTTGCGCGGACGAAGCATCATTCCTCCTTTCCCCTTCAACAGGGCAGGATTTTTAGAAGGGAAGGATGCGCTACTGCCTTTGTAGCGGATATGGAACTTCTGATCTGCACTTTCGGATTCCAGAGGAAGAAACTGCAACCACCAGTCAACTATTTTTTCTGATTTGGAAAAAAAGCGGTGCCCCCCGATATCTATTTTATTTCCATGATGATCAATTGTTTTTGAAAGACCGCCTGGCTGCGTATCCTGCTCAATAACGATAGGGATGATATCTGTTTTGGTCAGCAGTTCATAGGCCGCCGTTAGTCCTGCCGGGCCCGCCCCGATAATAATGGCATTCTTCATCTTAATAATAATTTAATTCCGGTTTCGTGTACTTGGGGGGATGATAAACAAATGTCAGCCCCAATAAAGTGGCCAAAATAATGTATTCGCCAATGGTATGTTCCATTTTAATCAAAGGAGTGTTGATGGTATTGAGCACAATCCCTGTCAGTAACGCGATGTAGAACCACTGATACTTGCTCAGGTAGCCGGAAGCGGCAAGTAATATGGGGAAAAACCATTGCACCGTATTATACTGATGGCGGTAAAAGGGAGAAAAAAAATCCGAGATCATATACAAACTAAATCCTAACAGGGCGATATTAAACAGATCCAATCCGGATCTTTTTCTGAAAAGATAAAATAGACCGGTTAGGATAGCGATGATCAATATCGAGGCAATATTCAGAAAGCCAGGAGACAGTTTTTTCCCGAAAAGATGTTCGACCAGCACAAAAATATTACCGTTTTCAGAATAATTGACGTAAGTAGTTTTTGCGTTCGCTGCGGCAATTTCATCATTATTCCACCCTTCCCAGGATGAGAAACGGGGATTTGCTGCATTATGCTGACTGGTTGGGCCCAAATCCTGATGAACCTTTAACTGTTCAGAGAGCCCCTCGGTATATTCGGCCCATAACGCCCGCTGGTGTGGATTGCCTACATTATAGCCAAGCAAAAGTATGATGGGAGAAAAAAAACTTAAGGTATAACGCACGCTGTATTTGCCGGCCAAAAACAAAAAAGGAAGAAATATAAAAACCGTATTCGGGCGAATCAGGACCAATGATACGGCAAAAAGTCCTGCTGCAAATGCCGCCGCAATACTTTTCGGCTTGCTTAGAAAATAATAACAGGCTAATGCTAATAAGGGAACAAAAAGATACATTTGTCCGGCTTCAATTACTTTTACCCAGGCTTGCGTAAAAAGGATAGAAAGTGCGACTGCAAAAACGATTGTTTTCTGAATCGGGGTTTGTGCCAGACTGAACGTCATCCCCACCATCAATATTAAAAAGATATATTGCAGATAGACCCAGAAGCGGGAGATCGTTCTTTGCTCCATATCGGCAATAGGATACAGTAACTGATTGAAATAAGGCGTAGTTGTGGTTCTCGAAACCTTTAAGGTGTCGAAATTTGCGGGGTCGTAATATCGTAGTCCATCTCCCGGCTTCCATTTATAGAAATAAGGCATTTTACCGTCCTTCTGCAATCTTGAACCAACAATCCGATTGCGCAGGTCGCTGGGATAAAGTTTTTCTATCTGAATATCCCGATACAATGACCAGGATGTACCAGCTATTCCGGCTAAGATCAGGGCGAACAAGAATGGCTTCTTCATCTGATGCTACAACAATTTTGAGTGGATATAAAAATTCCTGTCTAGGTGGAAGGCTTCTCCCCTGACATTTCTGAATTTGATGGTTTGCCATTTTTCAGAGGGCCGGATCCAGTGATCTTTCCCCCAATAAATTTTCAACGGCATATTAAAGCCCTTAACACAATCCGTCCACCGGTAGCTAAGCCGGTTTCCGGCTATCTTATATTCCAGTACCGGTATCGCCGTTGTTCGTAAATATTGATCGAAAACCTTAGAAAAATCAATACCCGATTTTGCAATGATATAACTTTCTATTTGTTTACCCGTAACGGTTTGATGATAAAAAGTCTGGTTCATTCCGCGAAGCATCATGCGGAAGGAGGAATCGTTGTTTATAATCTGGCGGATCATGTGCACCATATTACCCCCTTTATAATACATGTCTCCGGATCCTTCCTGGTTCACTCCGTAGGGTCCCTGGACAGGACTGTCATTTAAGATTCGCTTCCGGGTTCCAATTATATATTCATCTCCGGCTTTATTTCCATACAGGCAGCCGGTAAAAATGGCTTCTGCATAATTGGCAAAGGCTTCATGCACCCACATGTCAGCTATGTCTTTGGTAGTGATATTGTTGCCAAACCACTCATGGGCGCTTTCATGAACCATAATAAAATCCCATTTCAATCCCCATCCCGTACCGGACAGGTCAGTCCCTTTATAACCATTCTCAAAATCGTTTCCATATGCAATAGCGCTTTGGTGCTCCATTCCAAGGTGAGGCGCTTCCACTAATTTATAACCATCTTTATAAAAAGGGAATGGGCCAAACCAGTGTTCAAAACAATCCAACATCTTACCTGCCTGTGTAAACTGAACCCTGGCTTTTTCCAAATGATAGGGCATAACCCAAAAGTCGCAATCCAGATTTCCCTTTTCGCCTTTATAGTTTTCATGCCAGTGTGCATATTTTCCTATATAAGGTATCAGGTTGTAACTATTGATGGGATTGTTAACTATCCAGGTGTAAGTATCTGTACCATCATGATTCTTTTCCACCCTTTTTAATCTGCCGTTGGAAATGGCAGTTAATGTGTCCGGTATCACTATACTTAAGGAGGCGCTGTCCGGCTCATCGCCCTGATAATCTTTGCAGGGATACCATACACTGGCGCCTAATCCCTGGCAGGCTACGGTAATCCAGGGGTTGCCCTCCTTATCTTTACTCCATATTACCCCTCCATCCCAGGGGGGGTGTAAGGCCGGTCGCGGAATACCGTGATAATACACAACAATAGTTTGTACAGATTGTATTTCCATCCCTTCCGGAGTTTTCACAAAAAAGGCATTCCCGGTCCTTCGGTATGCAAGGCTTCGATTATTAAAAAAAATACTGTCAATGTCTAAGCCTGTCTGCAAATCAATCTGCATTTCCTTAGTGGGAGAATCAATGATTTTAAAAGAAATGGTATTCTTTCCGACAATGCTCCTTTGATTAAAGTTAAAGCCCACCTTTAAACCATAATGAGTAACATCCCACCAGGCGCGTTCCGGTCCATTGGTGCCGCGCAAGGTGTCATCAATCGTAAACCTCCGTTCCCTACTTAAGGGCTGGGAAAAAGCATTTAAAAACACAAAAACAAAAAAAAGAAGCAGAAAAAAGGTTAGGTTCTTTTGCACACTACTAGGTTTAAAGGCTAAATTTAGGACGAATTATGTACACTCTTGGTCTGAAATACAGGATATCATCAATATTATTGAATCTAATCAGTTGCGCCATTTTGTTTTCCTGTACTATTAAAAAGCAGCAGGAAAAAAATATATTTCGGTATAATCAACCGGAAGGCATCAGTTCTCTTGATCCTGCTTTTGCCAAAAATCAGGCATTAATTTGGGGTGTTCATCAGTTGTTTAACACGCTGGTGGAGGTAGACGAACATCTTCAGATTAAGCCTTCATTGTGCAAAGACTGGGGTGTATCCAATAGCGGTCTTACTTATACCTTCTTTCTTAGAGATGATGTTTTTTTTCACGACAATGATGCTTTTGCAGAAGGTAAAGGGCGTAAACTGGTTGCATCCGATGTTGTCTATAGCCTGCAACGGATCATCAGCGCTGCTACAGCTTCTCCGGGGGCCTGGATATTCAATAACCGGGTTGATCCATTAAACGGATTTTCAGCGTTGAACGATAGCACCTTTCAACTTCAGCTTCTCCGTCCTTTTCCTCCGATAATAGACATTCTGAGCATGGCATATTGTTCCATAGTCCCTCATGAAGTGGTAACAAAGTTGGGTATGGATTTTGGCCGTCGGCCCTGTGGAACCGGTCCCTTCCGGTTTACCCGTTGGGAAGAAGGGCAAATGCTATTGATGGCAAAAAATGAAAATTATTTTGAACGCGACAGCGTTGGAAACCGTCTGCCATATATAGATGGGATAAGGGTTTCTTTTCTCGACAATAAAGCCACCGAATTTCTTGAATTTACCCAGGGGAAACTGGATTTTGTGAATGACATTGATGCTTCCTTCAAAGATGAGGTTTTTACCAGGGCTGGCGAACTTAGAAAGGAATGGCAGGGTAAAATTATCCTTACCAAGCATAGTTTTCTAAACACGGAATATCTGGGCATACTTTCGGATACCCATAACCCTCTTTTGAAAAACCATCCACTTGGTATTAAGGCTGTACGACAGGCCATTAATTATGGTTTCGACAGGAAAAAGATGATGATGTATCTGCGGAATTCTTTGGGTATCCCTGCTGTAAATGGGTTTATCCCTGCAGGAATGCCTTCTTTCGACAGCGCCAAAGTTATCGGGTACGATTATGATGTTCTAAAAGCCGGACACTTATTGGAAAAAGCCGGTTTCCCGGATGGGAAAGGGCTTCCGGTAATCAAATTGCTGACTATTCCTCTTTACTCTGAACTTGGAAGTTTCGTAGCAACGCAGTTGGAGGATATTGGAATAAAAATACAGGTGGAAGTGGTACAAAAAAGTGTATTGCTTGAACAAACTGCTAAATCACAGGCCTTATTTTTCAGAGGAAGCTGGATGGCAGATTATCCGGATGCAGAAAATTATCTGGGTGTTTTTTACAGCAGGAATCCGGCGCCGCCTAACTATACCCGTTATAACAATCCGGAATATGATAAGTTATATGAAAAGGCCCTGCTGGAAGAAAATGACTCCACACGATTCGAACTGTACAGGCAAATGGACAATATGATTATAGCTGATGCTCCAATTGTGCCTCTATGGTATGATATGGTGATCCGTCTTTCCCAACCGTGGGTGAAGAATTTTTTAGCCAACAGTTTGAATATTCCGGACCTGAAACGGGTGATCATTGAAAAATAAATTATATAACAATCACTGAACTCAGACAAAATGAAAACCCCCATTACATTGTTCTTATTGCTTTCATTTGGTTTTTTGCAGGCTCAACACACCGCTCCTCTGGTAGTAAAACATTGTGAGGACTTTGATATTACCGGAAAAGGAGTTGATAAAGAATGGGAAAAAACAAAATGGGTGACTATGAAACAATTGGATGCAGGGCCGAAGTATGCTACTCAATTTAAGATTTTGTATTCTGTAAGCGGCATCTATGTACTCTTTCAGGGAGAAGATAAAAAAATAACCTCTCCTTATCAAAATGATTTTGATCCCTTGTTTTTGGGGGATGTTTTTGAGGTCTTTTTTCATACTGCACCGGGAACTCCCATTTACCTCGAATACGAAATCAGCCCTCTCAATAAGGAATTGGTGCTTCTGGTGCCTAATCTTAAAGGAAAAGCAAATGGCTGGGTTCCCTATCAATATAAGGATAAAAGAAAAACGAAAAAGGCTGTCTTTACCAATGGAGCCAGTGAAAACGGGGATTCTCTGTCTTCCTGGTCGGCAGAAGTATTTCTCCCCTATATTTTATTTAATCCGCTCGAAAATGTTCCACCCCGAAGGGGTACAGTATGGAAGGCTAATTTTTACCGGCTCGATTATGACAGCGGGAAAATGATAAAATGGGCCTGGACGCCGGTAAACCAGTCCTTTCATGAGTTTGAAAAGTATCAACCCATTCGTTTTGAATAGCGCTAAAAAAATCAAAGAATTAGACCCGGATACCCATATTGATTTCAGGAAAAGTACTAAATTTGCGCTTCTTTGAAAGATGCAATGCCCAGGTGGCGAAATTGGTAGACGCACTACTTTGAGGTGGTAGCGCCGGTTTTTCGGCGTGCTGGTTCGAATCCAGTCTTGGGCACTTGTAAACCGTTGTAGGAGATAGTTTTTACGGCGGTTTATTATTGTTGTAATTCCCCGATAAAGTGCCGGCCGGAGAGATTGAATTAAAATTGCTTGTGACATTCCACGGCTGCACCCTGAGTATCTTGAAGTATCGGACTTAAAAAAGGTATCCCCAGATTCATCCCTCTCAATATCAGCACTACAGCCATTAAGCCAATTACAAAAGGTATTAGTTTTCGCATACCCTGCCGAACCCCTGGTTTAAGGGAAGTGCCGAGATAACTAATCGCCATCATTGCTGGTAATGTACCCAGTCCGAACATAACCATAAATGCAACGCCCTGATCTATCGAGGAACTGGTTAGTGCAGCAGCCACAGCTACATATACCATCCCGCAGGGTAAAAGTCCATTAGCCATACCTAAAAGTGGAAAAGTGAATATACTTTTAGGAGATTTTATTAGAGTTATGATTGTGGTTTGCACTGTTCTATGAAAAGCCTGCATGAAAACAGGCTGAACGTTTCTTTTGAAATAATAATGCTGAATCAATAGTGCCAAAACCAGTATTCCCATTGCGACAGAAAACCATTGCTGGAAGCCTGCAATATAAATATGTTTCCCGGCGAGGCCAAAGATCATGCCCAGGATCACATAGGTAATGATACGGCCTAAATGATGCAATAGTAAAGCCATAAAACGTGTGGCATCCGGCAAGTGATGAACAGGCAAAGCCATTGCCAGCGGACCACACATGCCCACGCAATGCATACTACTGAAAAACCCAAGAATCAACCCTCCGCTGATGAATTGCCACATATTTAAATGGTTAATTGTTCCTCACTGTAATAATACTCATGATTGCTGACCCATTCTATTTTCAGGGTATAGCTGCCGGCGGTAAAGTCAGAGAGATTTAAAATCTGCATTGCGTCTGTCCCTGTTTTCAGTGGGAAACGGCGATCCATCTTTTCATTGTAAGCACAGTAAAACCATAGGGAGCCTTCCAGTTTTCGGTTTCTCATTTCTTCAGGCAACTGTATAATAAGCTGGGCGCCAGACTTAAAAATTTGTACGCTGCTGCTAAGCGTGTTCGCTCTTTTGTTGCCATCTATAACCCGTTGATATTGCAGCTCGCTTTTATAATAGGCCTTCTCCACCAGCTGAAAATCGGTATGCAAAGCCCGGAACACCATAAAACCCATCAGTCCTGCAAAAATTAGAATTACGAGCATCAGTTTATATCCCCAATTCATAATCTGCTATTTTTAATTTTAATAATTATCTGTACCTAACGGCTTATAGGGCCCATAAATGTGGTGTTAAGCGTAGTGATCTTTTTTTCTCCTTCATACAACCCCACCTTAAGTTTTGTTTTTCTGGTTTCAAGCACATTGCGGGGAAGAATGATAAAAAAAGATGACTTCCCCTGCCCTTCTCTTTGTACCAACATGCCCTTTCCTTCGGCTTCAATGATAGTACCCGGTGCATTTTCGAGCCTTAATGTCAAGGGCACATCATGCACTGTTTTGTTGATCACTTTAATGTTATACAAATTGGATACACTGTCTGTGCCTCTTTCCTGATACAACATTCCGCCTGCACGCATAATAGTACCATCCACATCTTTACGCGACACTAACAAGGCGGACAATACCCCCGTTAGCGCCACCAGCAGAATACTGTAAAACTGCATTCTGCCGGTGAACTTTAATTTTTTCCCTTCTGCAATGCCATTTTCAGAGGCATACCGGATTAATCCTCTTTCACGCCCTGTAGCATCCATCATCTTATCACAGGCGTCTATACATGATGTGCAGCCTACACATTCCATCTGGGTGCCGTTACGAATATCTATTCCTGTAGGACAAACCTTCACGCACTGAAAACAGTCAATGCAGTCGCCTAATACCGGAGATAATTCTGTTAGCTTAGGTTTTTTGTATTTTCCTCTTGGTTCTCCTCTCTTATAATCGTAAGCCACGATCATTGAGTTGCGGTCCAGTAAAACACCCTGCAATCGCCCGTAAGGGCAAACCACCGTACACGCCTGTTCCCGGAAATAAGCGAACACTCCATAAAACACCCCTGAGAAAATAACTATGGAAGATAAACCTGCAATATGCTGAGATGCCGGCTCCCGGATGATCTTCAGCAATTCATCCATCCCTATAATATAAGCGAGGAAGAAGTTGGAGACTAAAAAAGCAAGCGAGAAAAAAATCAGGTGTTTAGTAACTTTTTTTGTGATTTTATTCCCGTTCCAGGGACCTTTATCCAATAGTTTTTGAGCTGGCGCATCTCCCTCTATGGCAAATTCTATCTTCCGGAAAAGCATCTCCATGAAAACGGTTTGCGGGCATACCCAACCGCAGAACAGCCGGCCGAAGGCCGCGGTAAAAAGAATAATAAATACAATTCCGGTGATCATAGTCAGGCCGAAGATGAAAAAATCCTGAGGCCAAAATACCTTTCCAAATAAAATGAATTTAGCTTCCGGAACATTAAAAAGAAATAACGGTCGTCCCTTATATTTTAGAAAAGGAAGTATAAAGAATAATGCAAAAAATCCCCAGCTTACCCAGGTCCGGATGTTAAACAACCTCCCCTTTGTTTTATGAGCATATACCCATTTTCTTTTCCCCTTTTCATCCACTGTGGCAATTCTGTCCCTAAAAGAAGTCACCCTGGGTTGGTTCGTTATGTTTTTTTGTTGTTCCATTCCATTAACCCTGAATTGTATAACTTAATTTGATGATTCACCTTCATTGGTTTTTGTCCTATTCGTTCTTGTGAAATTGCCCTTCTTCCTCTTTGGCATCCGGAGGATGGGTGCCATGTAGAGATAATATATAGCTGGATACCTGGGCTATTTGTTTATTGGAATAACTGGTTTGCCACTGTGGCATGGCATTAACCCCGTATTTAATGGTTTTAAAAATACTTTTTATATCCCCGCCGTGCAACCAGTAGTCGTCTGTGAGGTTAGGGCCTACCATTCCGCCGCCATCTGCTTTATGGCAAGCCACACAGGAAGCGGTATAAATTTTTTTCCCTTCTGCCAGCTCTTGGGGATCTTTCGAAGCGACAACGGTATTTTCATCTACAGTTTCTCCTTTCTTTGCCAGATAAGCCTTCACGTCTGCATCGGCCTTTTTTACTGAAATTTCGTATTCTTTTTCGCTTAACGGCGCACTATAGGCAACATGGTATCTCCATAGATAGATGACCCCGATAACGATCGTGATGTAAAAACCGTACAGCCACCAGGGGGGAAGTCGGTTATCCAGTTCCCGGATGCCGTCATATTCGTGATCCAGTTCCAAATCGGCTTCCTGTTCTACCGGCTTAAACCGGTTTAACCGGTTCCACCAAAGCCGGAATGATCCTTTTCGGTACACGGACGCTTCTTTAGCAACACCTTGCTGCTCTTTTAAAAGTGATTTGATATTAAATAACAGTGTCAGGATAATCAATAGTTCGACAAAAATTATTGTAATCATAGAATAAAAGGCAGATGCCGACAGTCCTCCATATGTTTTTTGCATAGCAACTGCCGACTGCAGAGTTTCCTGATTTTCCTGCGCCATTCCGGAAAGAGAGAGAAATAGAAACAGTCCGGTAACGACAGCAGCTGTAAGAGTAGGTTTGCTCTTTTCTTTTTTCCTTTTTTGATGGACTGCCTCCGCTAATCCAAGCAGGATATGGCCCAACAAAAAAATAGCCACCAACAAAATTAATATCAGAATTATCAGGGTCCAGGCCAATACATTATTGATTGCGGAAGCAGATGGCGCTCCTGCTGCAAAAACGGATGCAATTCCTGCCCCCAGCATGAAAACAAATATTAAGACAGGCTTCAAAACAAAAGAAAAATATCTTCCGGCATTTTTTAACAACATACTATTTATTTTATTGGTCCGTGTTATCTAATGGAATTCTGCTTATTTCTTCAATCTTTTTAGTGTCTGTTGAAGTCACCCAAACAACCATGATCACAAAAAAAATAAAGAAGATCAGAAGAGACACCAGTCCTAATGTGTCTACGCCGGTAGTCTGTTCCAGGTAATGAATAAATTTCATCTCGTTTTCTTTAATTTTAGTTTATTGCATTGCAGTATTTACTTTCTCCTCCAGTTTAATATCAGTGCCAATTCGTTGCAGATAAGCAATTAGGGCAATAATTTCTTTACCTGATGGTGTTTCCACATTATCTTTTTTGAGTCTTGCGGCGATGGCTTCAGCCTGGGCGTTGAGTTCTTTGTTAGCTATTTGATCATAACCCTCCGGATAGGGTACGCCCAGTTTTTGCATGGCGCGTATTTTAGCCGGGGTGACGGTGGTATCTAAATCATGATCTAACAGCCAGGGATATGCGGGCATTACTGATCCCGGCGACATGGATGTAGGGTCGTCCATATGATTATAATGCCAGCTATCGGGATATTTACCACCTATGCGGGCAAGATCAGGCCCGGTTCGTTTACTGCCCCATTGAAAGGGGTGATCATAAACAAACTCTCCTGCTTTGGAATATTCACCGTAACGAGCCACCTCATCACGGAAAGGGCGTATCATCTGCGAATGGCAGGTATAACAGCCTTCTCTTACATAAATATCACGCCCCTGCAGTTCAAGGGGTGTATATGGTTTCACGCTGGCGATTGTTGGTACATTAGACTTTACCAGAAAGGTGGGTAGCATTTCCACAACTCCCCCTATGACTACCACTATTAAACTCACCACAAGTAATGCTACCGGGCGCCGTTCTATCCACCTGTGCCAGTATTCTTTTCCCAGTTTGGCTGGCTGAATCCGGGCAGGAGCTTCCGCTTCTTCATTGGCTATAAATCTGCCACTGGCAATCGTCTTTGTCAGATTGTAACACATCAGCAACGCACCAATAAGATATAAGCCGCCGCCCACACTACGGGTTACATACATAGGAACAATGTTGGTAACCGACTCCAGGAACTGAAATTTAAGCTGCCCTTCGGGAGTGAAGGTTTTCCACATCAGAGATTGTGTAAAACCAGCCCAATACAAGGGTACCGCATAAAGTATGATGCCTATCGTCCCCATCCAGAAGTGATTAGTGGCTAATTTCTTCGAATACAAAGTAG
Source organism: uncultured Terrimonas sp. (assembly GCA_964518685.1). Classification (GTDB taxonomy): domain Bacteria; phylum Bacteroidota; class Bacteroidia; order Chitinophagales; family Chitinophagaceae; genus Agriterribacter. Next base: position 3,843 of record CAZFGP010000013.1, on the reverse strand, counting down.
TACCCCACATTTTAGGAACCAGATAATATAATATGGCAAAAGCCATAAAACCATTCCAGCCCAGCCCGCCGATATGCACATGCGCAACAATCCAGTCGGTATAATGAGCAATTGCACTTACATTCTTTAAACTAAGTAAAGGTCCCTCCAGCGTAGCCATACCATAACAGGTAATGGCTACCACTATGAATTTTAATACGGGGTCTTCACGAACCTTATCCCAGGCACCACGCAGCGTAAACAAACCATTCAACATACCTCCCCATGATGGAAAAATAAGCATAAGAGAAAACACGGTACCCAATGATTGCGCCCAATCGGGAAGCGCCGTATACAGCAAATGGTGCGGCCCCGCCCATATATAAATAAAAATAAGCGACCAGAAATGGATGATGGAGAGCCGGTAAGAATATACCGGCCGGTTAGCGGCCTTTGGCAGAAAATAATACATCAGCCCAAGGATAGGTGTGGTGAGAAAAAATGCAACGGCATTATGACCATACCACCATTGTACCAGGGCATCCTGTACACCCGCATACCAACTGTAGCTTTTCATAAAAGTTACCGGAATCTCAATTGAATTAACAATATGCAGCATGGCTACCGTAACCCATGTGGCTATATAAAACCAAATGGCAACATATAAATGTTTTTCTCTTCTTTTGAGGATTGTGCCGAACATGTTGATTCCAAAAACCACCCAAATAAGTGTAATAGCAATATCAATAGGCCATTCCAGTTCGGCATACTCTTTACCGGTAGTATAGCCCATCAATAGCGTAATTGCAGCTGCAGCAATGATTAACTGCCAGCCCCAAAAATGAATCCAGCTCAGCCTGTCGCTGTACATACGACTTTTACACAGCCTTTGCAGAGAGTAATAGACTCCCGTAAAAATACAGTTCCCAACAAAAGCAAAAATAATGGCATTGGTATGTAAAGGACGAATGCGGCCAAACGTGGTTGGAGCAAGATTTAGACTGGCGGCAGGTGCATAAATTTGAATAGCGGCCCAAAGTCCCGCAAGCATACCTACCACCGCAAAAATCACAGTGGCATAACCAAAAGCCTTTACGATCTTATTGTCATAATAAAATTTCTCAATTTGCATATCCGGTACTGTTTATTAGGATTTAATTGTTTCTTCCGGGTAGGATTTATCATCAAATAATATTCTGGAGGACGGAGAATAGGTATCTTCGAATTGCCCGGTCTTTACACTCCATAAAAAAGCAATCAAAAAAAGCAGAGCTACCGAAATACTGGCTATTAATAGTACAATAATTACGCTCATCTTTAAATAATGATATGTAAAAATATCTTTAGCAGATTCTAAATGCTATAAGGATTATCAAGGAAGAAGATGACTCTTGTCATGGTATTGTCAGAAAAACAAATGGAAGCCAGGTTTTGAAATGTAATACAAACACCTTAATGATTTTTAAAATTATTGCAGATTGGTGGTTTAAGCGCTTAGTTTTTCAGCCTCATCTTTGCAGCCGCCCAATGGCTGGCCCCAAAAGTGAGTAAAACAATACTTAAAGAACTTGAGGGCATTAAAATAGCGGCAATTAGCGGGGAAAGGGTTCCCTGAATCGCAAAGTACAATCCGATGATATTGTATACAATGGACAGCAGGAAACTGGCTAAAACTATCCTCCGGTTGATGCGGCACAGGGTGACAAACCGACTCAGTTGACGAAGTTGTCCGGCAGCAATAATACCATCGCTGGCCGGAGTAAAATTATTGGTTTGTTCACTTACGGCTATTCCGGTATTGCTTTGTTGCAAAGCCCCGGCATCATTTAAACCATCACCTATCATCATTACTCTTTCTCCCTTCTCCTGCAGTGAACGAATATAATTAAGCTTATCTTCCGGCTTTTGATGGAACAATAAAACGGATTTTTCTCCCGTGAGACTCCGTAGGTTCTTTTCTTCAGAGGCATTATCCCCGGAGACAATAGACAGAGAAAAAGTTCTTTGTAATTGGGTTATTAAAGAGGGTATAAAATCGCGGTAGCGATTCTTAAATCCAAAGTATCCGATGGTTTTATTTTCGATAGTGATATACACTCTCGTGCCATTTTTCCCTTTTAAGGAAGAGTTGTTTGCGGGGGAACCAATCTTTATCCAGGTGTCATTTACAAAACCTTCAACTCCTTCCCCGGCTCTTTCAACGAAGCCCTGAACAGAAAGTTTTTCCGTTGTCAACGACAGATGCTTTACCAATGCCTTGCTAAGCGGATGGTTGGAGCAGGATGCCAATGCAGCCACCTGCTTTCTTTGCATCAAAGAGAGCGGATCTCCTTTATAAAATATATCCTGTTCGCCAGGGCAGGTAAGGGTACCTGTTTTATCAAAAACAATATGTGTTATTTTAGAGATATCTTCTATAATCCCTGCCTTGCGCAAGTAAAAACCGTTGCGTCCTAAAATACGCAGGATATGTCCGTTGGTGAAACTATTGGCTAATAAGAGTGCACAGGGGCATGCTATAATAAATACTGCGGTCACTGCAGTCCAAATTTTGGACGGATCATGAAACTGCCAATAAATGGTAGTGAAAGTGGCAATAGTAAAAACCACTAATGTAAAATATTTGCTTATCTGATGTACAAAAGAATTGGCCTTTTCCGGAGCCCGGTCACTACGGTTCCATAATTGGGTGAGATAGCTCTGGGCAACCTCCTTAACTGTAAGTATTTCTATATTACCCCCAGTTTGTTTACCACCGGCATATATCATTTCGCCCACTTCTTTCCGTACTGGCGCCGACTCTCCAGTAACAAAACTATAATCAATAAATGCTCTTCCTTTCACTAATATCCCATCAGCAGGAATTAATTCTTCATTATGAATCAGCAGGGTATCATTGATCCTGATTTCAGGAAGTAAAGTAGGCGTTTCTTTCTGGTTTTTCAATACCGAAACAGCTATAGGAAAATAAGAAGAATAATCTCTTTCAAACGACAATTGCCGGTACGTTTTATCCTGTAGCAGGCGCCCGGCCAGCATAAAAAACACGATACCACTCATAGAATCAAAATATCCGCCGCCTGAACCGGAAACGATCTCCCATACACTCCTTACAAACGTAATGATAACGGCAAGGGCTATGGGTACATCAATGTTCAGAAAACGACGATTCAGACTCTTCCATGATGACTGATAAAATGGCAGGGCAGAATAGAAAAAAACGGGAAGCGATAATACCAGGTTGGCCCATCTGAAGATATTCCGTAAGCCTTCTTCGCTGGTGTCTACACCGAGATATTCGGGAAAACTTAACAACATGATATTGCTGAAGCAAAAGCCGGCAATGCCCAACTGAAAAACCATGCTCTTATCAACAACGGGCCGCGCTTGTGAAAGATCGTTCAGACTGATATAAGGTTCATATCCTATAGAAGTTAATAATTCCGCCACTTTACGCAGAGATATCTCGTTATATAGAAAAATCACCTCTGCTTCTTTTCGGGTGAAATTTACCTGCGAAGAGATAATACCTTTGTTTAATTTCGGAAGATTTTCAAGCAGGTACAAACACGAGCTGCAATGCATCTGAGGTAGATAGAAGGTAATATGGATCTGTTTTTCATCTTTAAAACTAATCAATCGGGCAGCAATGCCTTCATCGTTAAGGAATGTAAATTTATCGTCGCGTATCTTCACGGACTGGTTAATTCCGGGGGTATTATTAAGGTTGTAATAGCTGCACAAACCACTTTGGTTAATGATATCATATACTATTCTGCACCCCTCACAGCAAAAAGGTTTCTCGTTGGCCAGAATCTCATTAGCAACACAATCCTCACCACAATGTGTGCATAAAACCGGGGA
>CAZFGP010000012.1:11890-44203 GCA_964518685.1 uncultured Terrimonas sp. | reverse complement strand
AGGGTGGAATCCTGATCAATTCTTTTGAAAGTGATAGAACCGCTTTTTTTTTGCATAAGGATCAATCATCCATCCTAAAATAGCCGACTCTTCGGGAGCTGCTATCTGAAGATTAATTGTACCCCCCATTACATCGGAAGAGGGACGACCTTTTTCATCTGTAGATTGCCCAAAAGTATAAACACAACTCATTACGTTGTACTCGGTACCTTCAAAATTGAAGATTGCTGCAAAAGATGCCATAACATTAATTTTTAACAGTTATAAAATATGAACAAAAAAGTTTAATTTTTCTTTTTAAATTCACCGGGCTCTTCATTAATTCTTCTTTTCTGTATTCGGCTACTTAATTTATTTTTACTAATCCTCCTTTGATAGTTGTAGCGCCATCGCCATTCACTTCCGTGTTGGGGCTGGTTACCGTTGCACTGGCGCCACCCTTAAGCGTAACCGAGGAGTCGGCCTTAATATCCATCTGTACGCCTTTTATGGAGACATCTTGCCCTCCCTGAAGACTCAATCCGCTGTCCGCGTTAATCTCAATACTTTGAGACTTTAATAAGAGTTTTTGTTTTGCCGAGATTTCCATACTGTCATCTGCAACTATCAGTATCTTACCTTTGGTTTGTATTGTTACCTGTCCGTTCTCTTTAAATTCTAGTGTTACATTGGTTTCTTCATTATTTACGTTAGTAATCCGGATTTTATTTTCATTCTTTTTGTCACTCAGTTCAATAAGATTGCCGGCTTTAGTATGAATTAATTTTTCATCGTTATTCCCCTTGTAAACCCGCATGCCCTCTTTTTTAGGATAGAGACTGGTAATGACAAAAGGGTGTTCGGGCTTATTCAACTCGTACCCGACCACCACCTGAGCATCTTTTTCGGGGATAAACTGCATGCCTTTACGGTCGTCTCCTCCGCTATAGAAATTACCCACCCTGATCCAGTCGGATTCGTTATCCTCGCCGGGCCAGTTAAACTGTACTTTTACACGACTCATTTTATCCGGGTCATTATTGTCAATTACCGTAGCCAATTCCGGCTCGCCAACAGGATGATTTATATAAGGATTAACCGGAGGGAATTTAGCCGTTTCCGGAACCGCCTGAAATGTATTGGAATAATTTCCACTCCCATCCACTATGTGAGTGAGTTCGGTAACCCTGTACTTCCCAAAACTTTCTTTTTGAGAATGTCCTCCTTTATCCGGTCTGATACCACTAACGTTTATTACACTGCCTAGGAAGATGTCTGGCGTCTCTCCCCGTCCATTAAAAACAATCATATTACTGGCGATGGCAGACCTTCTGAATTTTATCAGATTATCCAATTCGTTTTGATTATAAACCGGCTTGCCGGCAGTTACCAAAGCCTCCTGGTTGAAAAGATTTTCTGATTCCTCCAATGCAAATTTCCCAAACCGGCTTAATCCTTCCACCTGTTGTGAAGATGATTCTCCTTTGTAAACCTGATCTTTCGTATAATCATAGGCATTCATCTTGAATTTGGCAGGTATCAGAGAAATAGACATCTCAAAGGACTGTATTCCGTCTACCAAAAAGTCAATTTCTTTACCCGAAGCCGGGTCGCCCAGAATAATCTCTTTTCCGTTATAGAAAAACCATTCTCCATATTCAGCCGCTATCCGGTTCAGAAAATCAAAGTTAGTTTCGTCATACTGCACAGAGTACTTAATATTGTTTTTAAATCTCGGAGACAGTTTCTTCTTAATGATATTTCCCGGGTAGACGCCTAAAATTCCGTCAAAGATCTGTTGCATGTTTTTTTCCAGAAAGGTTCTCCTTATGGTGCAGTCTTCCAGTAAAATGGTAGGACTATATCCTTTCAGAATAAACACATTGGACATGTCTGAAAGGTTCGACAAACGTAATTCGGTAATGATGCCTTTAAATTGAAAATCGTAATTGCCTTCCTTTAGAACAGGTTCGAAGGAAACCGTAATTTGTTTTCCACAAACCTCTTCATGTGATTTGTTGAAAAAGATTTCGTCTTTATTCTCCAGCATTTCCAGGGGAACGGCAATTTCAAAACTGTGATGACCGAAGAGCCCCTGTTTAATATCAAGGCTTTGATAATGCGTGAGTTTTTTCCCATTCTCCAGTTCTATATTTGCTTTTACCTGTTGCGCCATCGGATTACTTAGATTTAATACTTACCATTTATTATCATGATCAACCCCGTCAATTTTTATTTTTTCTGCAGACAACTTACCCACTATCACATAACTTATACCGGTACGGTTTTGCACTTCATTCATAAGATCGTAAGCCTGCTGGATTTCCGGCGTGGTTGAACGTATATACTCACGCCTCGACAAATCCGATAAATCTTCCTCGCTAATATAGCTTTCTATCATCAGCGTCAGATAAGCCCCTTTAAATTCTATTTCCTTGAATTTAGAATCCTGATCAATCCGATAAAAAATAATAGTGCCGTCCTGTTTCTTTGTAGGATCTGTTATCCATGAACCAAACGTATCATCATCCGTTCCTTCCACAACAATCCAGATATAACCCCCATGGACACCAGAAACAGGTCGCCCCTGATTATCTGATTTTTGTTCCAGCACGGATTCACAATGTATCAGTTCAAAAGACTTACCTCCAACATCAATCGTTGCCTTAAATGACATTTCTGTAGTTTTTTATTTAATTCTTCATTTTGAATTTATCCCGGCCAGTTTCCCTCTAATGAGGCGCTATTAATCTGAATATCCTTTCCATGAATATGTATTTCACAGGTGGCATACGAAACATCCGCTTTAAAAATGTCACTCATATAGGTACAATAAGCTTTTTTGAATTCAATTTCCTTCAATTTGGCGTCTTGATCTATTTTATAGATCGTTATCTTCCCATCCATTTGCCTGGAGGGGTCAACCATCCACCCTGTTAACGTAGTATCGTCGAATGCATCTAAGCGAATCAGAATCGCCCATGCAGGCATTGAAGAGGGCCTTCCTTTTGCATCTGTATTCCTTACGATTGTAGTAAGGAATCTTCTTATGCTAAATGTTTTTCCGTCAATCGTTAATTCAGATTTAAAAGACATATTTTTTGCTGTATATTTATGAAGAAACTAAGCTCTGATTTTATCCGGACTATTTGGGATTACTTTCCACGAGTGTCACCCTTCCATCGGGGGAAAACCGATATACATTCCCTTCCCATCGTCCAAAATCAATGGGAATACTTTCACATACCAGCCTCTTGGGATCGTATCTGACATTGTTATAATATTGTGTTGCGTCACTGGCATATACATTTGCATTAGTATATGCAGCCAGTTCACTGCAAAACTGTCTTCCATCGCCGTGTGTTCCTACCGCAAACGGAGCAGTATTCGCCGGACCGCAAGCATAGAGTATAATGTTCTGAACACAATCTCTAAGGCCAAACATAATACCCGTGTTTCGCAAGGTCAGGTCCTCCTGACACAGTTGTAATCCAAACCCCAGGGATAAGGGAATACAGGCACTGCCGGTGTCGGTAGATTCGTATCCGTGACACATGATCAACAAGCGCGACACATTTTCAGCGACCCCGTTTTTTACACTTTCAACCATTCCGGAAATGGGATAACGGGCATTTACTCTAAGCGTGAAGTCAGCTAAAGATCCCGGTGTGGAGCCCAGCAGCCGGGTATCGTGTACCAATACTGTTGCCATTTGATAAAATTTTAGTTTTAAGAATTAAAAAGTCTTCAAAGGCACCACTTTTCAAATTTTCTTTATACTATTTTGAAAAGCGTCAGGTTTAATTCACGAAGCATTGAGGTTTTAATTTTGGGCATATTCTGCCTGCCATTCTGCCGAATCAGGGTCATCGCCTTTTTGTCCGTCCAGTTTGATGAGGAAGTTCTTAGCAGGAAAGTAGGGGGTCATGTGGATATCCAGAAAGATTCTGTCTTTTTGTTTCGGATCCTGCTCAAATTTTAAAATCTTAAATTTTTCTATCAGTTTACCCGGACCCGTTATGCTATCCAGAAATTTTACAATTTGTTTCTGCAAGTCCATCCTGGTATTGACATTAAAATTTTCAAAAGCTCTTCGGTTCAAAAAGTCAATCAATACTTTTGTTACATAGTCGAAAACGCGTACCACAGAATAGGTTTGCAGCCCGATATTGTCGCCGTTGAATAAAGTTTTGGCAGAGAACGGCATCACTTTGCCATACTCGTTCACCATAGGCACCAGTCCTAATTTTTCCAATTGGGCGATTTCGCTTTTTTTAAGTGGGAACCTTACTCCGTCCACTTCATTCAATGCTCCATATTTTCTCCCTGCGGCTACCTGCGACATTAAGGTGCTGTATACTTTACCAGCAAGCGCCGTTGACGGTGGAACAAACAAATCCTCTTCCTCTCCCACTTCCTGGGTTTTGCCTCTGCCTACCAGCCAGTTACAAGCCATCATCACATTCGATAAATAAGCATCTCCGCCGGTTAGATTTGCGGATTCAAACAAATCCACAACATCATCGGCGCCATCGAGGTGTTCAAAATCCGTAACCAGCATTACCTTGTTCTTGCTGGCTATTCTGGCCCAGGCATCCACCACTTTTTTAGATCCGAGATATCCCGGAATGCTCAAAATTGAATAGTTGTCGCGCAGATCAAGACGGTCGTAGTTTTTCTGTAATTCCTCCGAAACCGCATCCATGAATACCGTATTATCCAAATCGGTCAATTGTTCCATTTCGGCATTCATAATATACACTCCTTTAGCTTTGTCCTGTTCTGTGTTTCTGAAGAAGTTATTGACTGAGCGGTAAGAACGCTCTAAATCTCTGGTTGCCTCAAGTGCGTTCTTGAGGTTTTTATTCAACAAATTTTGTGCGGTATCTGATTTAGCTTGTGCATTTTCGATAAGCGATACTACTGAATCGGCCGAACCGAGAAGTTCCAGAATCATCTCAAATCTTTTCTTCAGATCTTCCCTTTCCTGTTTTTTGGTATCTTCCGAGAGAAAGATTTTTTTCCTGGCTTTTTTCTCCGGATTCAAATTTTGCGCTCCGTCAATCGTGGTTTCAATAATTCCAAAACCTCCATATTTTGTTAATTCAGCTAAGCCCTGGTCTAAAGTAAGTTCCCGTACCTGTTCCTTTTCCCGGGTCTGTTGCTGCTGCTCCTGTTTTTCCTCATTTGCCATATCTCAGAATTTTTTTTGTAAATTTTAAGCGGATTGTTCCATTTCGTTCATAAGCGCCCTAATGCAGGACATATAAGCCGTTTTTGCCTCCGGGTTCTCTAACAGCGTCTTCAGGATTTTGTTCGATTTGAGCTGCTTTACAAATTTTTGAAGATCATTGCATTGCTGGTTAAGCTCATTAAGATAGGCGCTTTGCCTGGTAATGCCCTGCTTCCCAAAATCAGCAAGACTAGCAAAATGAAGTTCCTCGGAACGGGAGGAACCCTCCTCGGTTTCAAATTCCACTTCCTTGGCCGGGTTGAAAAAAGCAAACACTTCGCTCACATTTTTCAGGTCGGGAATGATCTGGGGAGAAAGTGGAGGGTCGCTTGTAAGCTTTTCAATTAGTAAAGTACGGTTTTGCGGTATATCAGCAATGCCTTCATTAACTTCGCCTTTTCTTTCCTGACCGCCAATGTCGTAATTAAACATAGCCTTTAAGGTTTTAAAATAATAATGATCAAAGATTATTCTACGCTAATTTGAATTTAGGTTCTGAATATTGTTTCAGAAAATTAATTGCTATTCAGCGTAACATACCTAAATTAAAATATTAGAATTTAAAAGCTTTTTTTACACGTTGTTCATTTTGGGTGAGCTTAAACAACATTATTTTGTGGGGTTCCCGGTATTAATTCCTCGTCTTTTCGGGATTAAATATATATATAAATTTTGGATTTTTCAACACTTTATACCTTTTTTATTTTTCATTAGAAAAATCCCATTCCAGTTCATTATCGTTTTTTAAGGTTAGATTAATTACAGAGCCTTTCCCAATTACCCCCGAAATTATTTTCCTTGAAATGGGTCTCCTGAGTTGATTTCGAATCACACCCTTGATTTGTCGGGCGCCATACTTTGGTGTGAAACCCGATAAAGTGAGATTTCGCCGGGCATCATCAGAAATAGATAAAGAAATGCCCTGCTTGGTTAAAGGGTCGGTCAGACTTTTCAGATGGATGTTAAAAATACGGACTGCGTTTTCTTCGGAGATAGGAGCAAAAGGAACAATCTCCGTAAGCCGGGCCAAAAACTCTGGTCTGAAGTGCCGCGACATAATCTCCATCATATCTGTAGAAGAAGGAATTTCCCCCTTTCCAAAACGTTCTACAATATAGTCACTACCAATATTAGAAGTAAATAAAATAATGGCATTGGAAAAATCACCTTCCTTGCCCAGGCGGTCGTGCAATTTACCTTCATCCAGTATCTGGAGGAAGATATCAAAAACGGAAGGATGTGCTTTTTCTATTTCATCAAATAATACCACCGAGTAGGGTTTCTCTCTTATTTTATTTACCAGCATGCCGCCTTCTTCATAGCCCACATAACCGGGAGGAGCGCCATACAGCAGCGCTGCCGAATGTTCTTCTTTAAATTCCGACATATCGAACCTTATCAGAAAGGATTCGTCATTAAAAAGAAAATCAGCCAACGATTTTGCCAGTTCCGTTTTTCCTGTTCCGGTAGGTCCTAATAAAAAGAAAGAGCCAATGGGCTGTCCTGCCTTAATGAGCCCAGACCTGGATTCCAGAATAGCTTCCGAAACCGCCTTGATGGCATGATCTTGTCCGATAACCCTTTTCTTAAGCACCTCTTCTACGGACAACAGTTTTTCCCGCTCTTTACCCTGGATTTTGCCCAGGGGGATCCCCGTTTTGTAGGAAATGATTGCGGCGACATCATTCTTTGTCACGCTATCTCTTTTTTCTCCGGCAAATTCTTTTAAACGATTTATAGACAATTTCATGTGGTCCGATAAAACAGTCGCCACTTCTATATCCAGATTCTTCATCTCCTCCTCTTCGTCCAGTTTATTAAAAAGAATTGGGCTGATCTTATCCCGTAATTCTTTATAGCACCATCTTAATTTATCAAGAATTTCATCACGGTCTTCGCTTTCGGTGATGGCAGATAAATTTCTTTCTACATCTTCCAGTTCTTTCAGAGAAGTATCTCCCATTATTTTAATGGCAGCCATGGTCCGGTCTATCAGATCTACCGCTGAATCGGGCAATCTCCGATCTTTTGCGTATCTCTTTGAGAGCGCCACTGCATCCTGTAAGGCTTCGTTGTCTATTTTTAATCCGTGGTGTAGTTCATATAATGGCGCCACATTTTTAAGCATATTGACCGCTGTTTCAAAATCCGGCTCTTCCACTCTAATCACCTCAAAACGCCTGCTGAAGGCTTCATCCGATTCAATGTACTTTCTGTATTCTTCATTGGTGGTTGCCCCTATAAGGGTGAGTTCCCCCCTGGCGAGTTCGGGCTTCAGCAGGTTGACCACTCCGGTGCCAATGGAGCCTCTGCTGTCAAGTAACAAATGGATTTCGTCTATAAATAATATGGACTTTTCAAATTGCTTGATTTCTTTAATGATACTTTTTATACGATCTTCCACCTCCCCTTTATAGGAGGCGCCTGCCACCAGTGCTCCGGTATCCAGTTCCAGGAGGCGGGCATTTTCCAATATCTTAGGCACTTTCCTCTGCACGATTGCCTGGGCGAAGCCTTCTAAGAGGGCCGTTTTACCCACGCCGGGTTCACCCACGATTATCACATTTGGCTTTGTTCTTCTACCCAGCACCTCTATCATCATCCGTAATTCCTTATCCCGCCCAATAATCGGATCCAGTTTGCCTTCTTCCGCCAGGGCGGTTTTATCAATGCAGTACTTATACAAAGCATTGGCATTTACATTTTCTGGACCCGGGATATTAGAGGTCTTAGCTGTCTTCCCGGGTTTTATGGATTGCAGAATGGTATCTTCACTGACTGCAGCATCCATAATTTCTTTTTGGGTTGCGGGAAAAGATTTCAACTGATCGGGGGTAAAAGCCACTCCGGGCTTGAGCAATGCAGCAAATAAGCTGACCGGATCGGTAAAATCATGATTGAGTTGCATAGCCACCAAATCTCCCAATTCTATAGCAGCGGCTGCCTGGGTGTCGGCAGCCGGAGTGCTGGCAACTTTTACCGATTTCGGATAACTCTCAATTCTAATTTCAGCCCATTCACGCATGAAGTTGATATCTTTTTTTATAGCTGCCAGCCAGGAGGCAAGTCCTACTTCATTATGCAGCAGAGCAAGCATTAAATGACCTGCGCCAAATGCCTCATTGCTGTATTCTTTCGCTAAAGATTGAGCGATGGAGATGGCTCGTCGTAATTCATCATTGAAAGCCATATATTAATATTTAGTATGAGAATAATCAGCCCATATTGTAGAGCTTTTTCAGTTCATCTTCAATTTTTTTAAGCAAATTCTTTACTTTAGCGACATCGGGGTAATTAGGTCCTGACTTTTCAAAAATATCTTTTGCGGAAGAGAGAATTCCTCTTTTTTCAATCAGATTTTTAGTTTTTTGTGCTTTATTATAAAGTTCCTCTCCTGTTTCAAAAAGTAAAGAGGCTTTTTGTACATCAGATAAATTGGCGGCAGTACCGGCAGAGGGCCGGGCCGATTGCAGCGCCAGTTTTTCCTTTTTACAGGTCTCAAGATCTTCCTGCGTTCTTTGAAGTTGTGCCTGCAATTGTGCTTCTTTTGCGTTATTAGTACCGCCACCTCCGCCGCCGGCAGGAGCGGCAGGACGGGCATTGGCTGCGGCAGTGAGTTTGGCTATTTCAAGTTGTGTATTGCAAGCCTGCAATGCTGCCTGCACCTTAATCAATTCGTTGGCATCACCTCCTCTTGCGAGCAAACTATTTTGCAGTTGGGCTATTGTATTCCGGTACGACAGAATAGTAGTATAAGCCGTGATATAGTTATAGGAATTTCTCTTTGCAAGAGGAGAAATCAAATTCATGCTGTCTCTTTGAACATCCGAAATAAAATTGCTGATGTCTTTTTGATACTGGTCTAATTGGGTTTGCAGGTTTCCTTTCTCAATATCGTTTCTACTGCTAAGATACTCTTTGTCAGTTTGAACCAATTTATTCAGTCCTGTGGTAGCTCCATCAATTTTTGTCATCAGACTCGCCTGTTCTTTTTCGGTAGTTTTATATAATTCCACCTTTTCTTTGAAGATTCCCGCAGGTACAGTAAACAAAAAATAAGAAATGATAACTACTACCAGAAGGGATCCCGCATAAACGCCGATAAATTTTTGGATGGCTGAAACCCTTGCATCTTTATTTATTGCATCCATAATATGATTTTATGTTTTTTAAAATATCCTATGTCAGAAGTTTTCAGGATAAAGGACTCCAACGGGTATTCGGTTTTTCCTGGGATGGATGCTGTGTTTTGGTTTCGTTCATTTCCTGTTCTACTACAAAAATATTTTGTCCTTTCTTTTTGCCAATGAACTCCAGCATGGATAATTTCTGGAAGATCTGGAGATATAACTGATATGCTTGTTCCATCTCGGAAAAAACCTGTTGCAGGTTGTAATGGTTATATTGCAACTGCAGTGATTTAGCTGTGGTTTTTTCAATACTCCCCGCCTGTACTTCCGTCCACTCGGCAAAATAGTTGAGCATCTCCTCTTTTTCTCTTTCGGCATAACCAACCAGCAGGGTATTGAAATATTGAACAGGGCTGAGTAAAAATACAAAGAGATGAACGGGTGCTTCCTGGTTCAGTATCCATTGATTGTATAACTTTTGAGCAGACAAATGTTTCAGCACATTTTGACTCAGTTCCATAATACCGGCAGAAAGTGAATTGGATTGTTGTTTCTGAGTTTTTGAATTTATCTTTTGAATAATTTTAATACAGTACTGTTCCCAGTCCTCAAGCTGTTGTTTGAAATGCCGCCGCCATTGTTCAAGTTCCGGTGAGGAAGCTACGGAGCTGCAGGCAGGGATATAGTCTTTTTGATGAATTAATTCTCCATTTCTATAATGAATCATTCCTAAGATCAAACTTGATCCGAGGTATTCGGGATTAATCTGTTCTTCAGGAATCAGGTCCAGTTTAATTTCCGGTTTAGAAAAAGGATGTCGTGGCGGGTTTTCATTTGCTAAGGGCTCCCCAACGGGTATTCTATTGAAAATGTTGATGGTTAAAACAATCAGCAGTGTTTGCGATCCCGAGTTATTCAAATTAAACTTTTCCGCTAATTCCCTGTATCTAGTATTAAGTTTTATATGGTCAGCGGGGAGTAATTGTATTCTGGAACCATTGGGTGTTATCGCTTTGCAGGTATTCAACTCTATATTAATCTGCAGATCGGAACTGCAGGCTACATTAATTTCGAAAGAATTTTTTGCCGGCAGTAAGCCAAAATTATAATTAGTAAGACGTTGGGCCGCCAAATCCCTTAATTGTTCCTGGAGGTATTGATTGCTTTGATCAAAATGGAGTCTTGAAATTTTCATTCCATCCATCCAGTTTACCGCGAAATAGTTGAGATCGTCAAACATATCGTAACGTTTAAATAACAGTAGAATAATTTAACCTGCCCACGCTATCCTTTTCATTTTCAAGAACAAATGACAGGGAAGCGCTGGACAGATCCAGTTCGAAATTAATATCATTTTCCAGCGGCAAAAGCAAAGTACAAAAAAATTCATTCATTTTCATTTTTTCTCCTCCGGGCAGATAATCGGTAAGCCGATCTGTTTTTTCCGGAAATATTCTAACCAGATAGGAAGGAATGCAGCTTTCCAGTTCGCCGTCCAAAACCGTATCTATTCCCAGCCTACTGTTTCCAAGAAGGGGTGCGTCATCTACCTTGTGTCTTCCTGGAGCAGATTGAGATACTTCAACCCGATCACCACTGATTAAACTCATCAGGAAACTGAGAAAGCCCGTATCGCCTGCTATTTTGTTCAACAGGGGCATTAGTAAACCTAAGCTGCTCTTTTGAGGGGCGTCAAAAATGTCCGGCAAATTCCAGAGTTCATCAATCAGTTCGGTATTCAGATCGCCGTTGGTTTCAAACAGAAATTTTCGTTCTTCCATTTCCAGCTTCAGCCGGAGCCGGTAGAATTCCTGCTCAAGAGGTTGAAAGAATTGCCGGGCCGATTTTTCGATTTCATTCTGGAACCTGATTTCCTTCAGCAGTTTTTCCTTGTCGAGATTTTTTTGGGTATCCGAAGGCTGATGGAAAAGATCTTCCGGCAGACGATCATAAAGGCCTTCTCTGTTTACAACGAAACAAAATTTTTTCTTCTTTGATGCGTGTAGCTCAACCTGTTCTGTTTTTTCAATATCCCGGTGAAAAGTTCTGGAAAACAAACTGTTATTAGATACTATTACATCCTTCAAACTCAAACTGTCTGCAAGCAATTCGGCTAATATTATCTCAAGTCTGATATCTGCACCTAACTGAATAATACGATTATATATAGCATCCTGATCTTTCATTTTCTGTATTATGATGTAGTAAGCGCCAGGTGAAAGGGTATATTATTAGCCGATTGCTTTTCTATTTTTAATTTCAGTTGAGTGAGCTGTTGGCTCCACTCTTCGTCAGAAAAACTATCGGCTTCCGGAGTAATAGTGATAACCATTGTTTGCACAAAGCCTGCCGAAATGGTATTTCCTTTTAAGAAGGCCTTTTTATAAGTAATGCTTTTGGCGCTCTTACCCAGTTCTGTCTGCACAAACATCTGAAGATCCTGCAGGGTTACTATTCTGTTGTGGGTTAGCAAAGCAGTTTTATAGCGGTCAATTTTTTCTGAATCGCTGTATTTATTCTTTCCGCCATAAGTAGAGGTAATAAAAAAGACACTGTTGGACTTTGTGTTGCTGTTTCGATAGGGGCTAAGTTTGGCGCCAACGGGAATTCTATTGGCCCTATCGCCTTTACAACTCCAAAATTCTATGGTTACATTAACGCCTTCTTTTTGCGGACGGATCATTAAAAAAGGATAGGGCGACTGGGTTCTGTCCTGCAACTTAATTTTTTCTTCTATCCTTGCAAGCACCTGGTTTAATTCCCTGATATGCTGCATCAGGAAGTCTTCCCCAAGAGAGGAGAAATAAGAACTCTCTTCCTTTATCAGTTCTGAAAGGCTATTGAGCGCGTCGCTGGAATCACGATGATCAAACCTGTTGATGCCGTAACGCAGGGTATAAGTTTCAGGGGGCAGGCTTTCGGAATTCGCAAAGGGGATCAGTTTCACCGGTTGCTCGTTGCTATTTGTAATTTCTCTGACAGATAGGAAAGTGCCGTCTGTTTCAAGGGGAACGATATTCAGACTCTGCCCCAATTTATAGGTTATTTTATTTAGCTTTCTGTTTAAAACCGGTACGGCATTCAGGCTGCAGAAGATGGACTCCAGTGCTTCCGGCGGTATTACAGAAGGGAACCGTACTATTAGCCATAAGAGAGGTTCCTTTAATTCTTTAAGTTCCTGATTAAGAAAAAACTGCTCAAAGACTTTGGGATAAGGAATTCTTTCAGCGTTCAGTTCTTCAAGGGTTTCAGGCTGAGTGATGGTAATATAATGCGGATTATGAATTTCGTAAACCTCTCGTTCGATATTTTGCATAGCATCGAATCCGGCCGCCAGTTGTGCAGAAGCATCCTGTTTTGGATTAACGATTTTCAGTCCCGGTGAATGTTGCAAACTTCTTTCCGTTACAAACCAGTGGGTATGGGGCAAATAGGGCAGCCAGTCGCTGATGGTACGCTGGTTTGGCCAATTAAAAAAGAAAGAGATATCCTTCAGGCTTTCCACTTCCTCATTCAATTCAATACCCAGCCAAAGGGTATGCTGGTGCTCTGTATCTTTCTTTGAGGAGGAGGCGATGGAAAATTTTTGAATACCCTCTCCCATTTCAAACAACTCATGAGAGGAGGATATATACCTGATTGCTCCGTCTACCACTTTCATTGCATTGGAAGGAGAAAAAAACAATTCAAGATTTTGTTCATCCCTTTTTTTGTCGGAGCCGGAGGATTTATACATAAATTGTACGTCCTTATATAATACCGATTCGGGTTCGGACGATCGCACCTGCAGAAGGCCATAAGCCGGGCTCACGGTAACGGTGCCGGGATATAACAAATTCGCAAGACGCTCCAGAGTCCTGTTTTGTGCCTTGCTGATTTCATCGGAAGTCCTTTCAAATTCAACGGCACAGGCTTCTATAAGGAGGTTCACCAGAGGGTCAAAGTCATCCATTTCGGATTCCGAAAACCCCCAGAGTTCGGCGGCGTGCTTTAGCATTCTTGCCCGAACACGGTCGCGTAAAAAATATTTATGGGATAATTCTTCGACCGGCATCTTTGAGTTTGATGTTTATTGTTTTTTGTTTAGCGTTTAGAGTATCGGGCGGGAAAGTAAGTTAGCAAAATATTTTAATTTTTACAAAAAAGTCACTATTTTTAGGAGTTAGGTTTAACCGATTCATCCATTCTCAAAATCAACAATGATGGGAAAACCGGCAGCCAGAATAGGAGATATGCATATGTGTCCGATGGTGACTCCCGGCTCGCCTCCGGTGCCTCATGTTGGCGGCCCCATTACCGGACCGGGCGCTCCAACCGTGCTAATAGGTGGTCAGCCTGCTGCGGTTATGGGTGATATGTGTATTTGTGTTGGCCCGCCGGATACCATTTCCATGGGCTCGGCTACCGTAATGATCGGTAATAAACCTGCTGCCCGCATGGGTGATTCCACGGTCCACGGAGGTTCCATAGTTGCGGGATATCCTACGGTGTTGATAGGGGGGTGAGAGAGTGTGATCGGTGATGGGGTGAGAGAGTGAGAGAGTGAGAGAGTGAGAGGTGGAAGAGTGGGAGAGTGATGGAGTGAAGGGTAAAACGCTAAGGCTATTCTTTTACCTTTTCAAAAGACTTTTGCTTTTGATGATATAATTACAAACAGAGAAGGTCGGTATCTTTATTTTGCTGAATAACGTAGAAGGCGATGAAGAGTGCGACGCAACGAATGCTCCATGTACATACTGCAGCGGGGAACAAAAAAATACCCGAACCTTTTGCAAAGGACATTTTTCAATAGATCGCCATTGAGGGTCTGTGAAAAATCAACAATCCAGGTGTAAATGGAAATATGGCTTTATCTTTGTAGCTGAATGAAAAATTTATGAGACTTATTTTTTCTATTTTAATTCTGTTTATCGGGGTATTTAGTAATCAATCCTGCGCCCAGCTAAGCAAGGAGCCATGGAAGCCGGATCAGTTAATGCCAACGGCCGATCTGGCATTGGCTATTCAAAATAACAAAGCTAAGGATATGCTTATCCTGACCATTGGTCCGGATGCAGTAATAAAAGGTTCAGTGGATATCGGCCCTGGCGGGGAGAAAAAGAATATTGACAAGCTGAAGAATTATTTAAAAGATGTTCCAAAAGACAAAACGATAGTAATTTATTGTGGTTGTTGTCCATTTTCACGTTGTCCTAATGTACGACCTGCTTTCCGGGTGTTAAATGAAATGGGATTTAATAATGCCAGATTGCTCGATATACCCAAAAATATTAAAGCCGATTGGTTAGATAAGGGGTATCCCACAATTGATTAGAATGAGAAGATTTATTTTTTTATTCATCGTTAGTTTTGCTACTTTCGGAACAAAGGCTCAAAATGCAGCTGCACTTAAAATTGGCTATTCTGCGCCGGAAATAACGATGGCGGCACCTGATGGTAAAATAATTTCACTTTCATCCTTTAAAGGAAAATTGGTACTGGTAGATTTCTGGGCAACATGGTGTGCTCCGTGTGTAAAAGAGCAGCCTGAATTGAAAGCCTTGTACAGAAAATACGCAGGTTTCGGTAAAGATCGCAGGTTTGAAATATTAGGCGTATCCTTAGATCGGAAAAAAGAGGATTGGGAGAAGGGAATTCAAAAATATAAAATAGACTGGCCGCAGATAAGTGACTTAAAGTTTTGGAGAAGTCAGGCTGCCAAAGATTATAATATCGAAGAACTTCCATTTAATGTGTTGGTAAATGAACAAGGAAAGATTGCTGCAATCAATCTTCACGGAAAAGAATTGGAAAATGTTATCCGGAAGCATCTCAATGTCGGGAATAACTAAATAAAATTTTTCTACCCCGCCGAATAGCAGAAGATGGTTTCATAAGCTGAAATTAATATTTGAAAGTATGAGCGGCAAAGAGGAACATAAAGATCAGAATGACTTGTTGGGTGTTGCTTTCTGGAATGAGCGTTGGGAGAAAGGTGAAACCGGATGGGATATGGGGCAGGCCTCTCCGCCCATTACAACTTATATGTTACAATATGATAACAAGGATGCGGCAATTTTGATTCCCGGCTGTGGCAATGCCTATGAGGCTGCCTGGCTGGCAGATCACGGGTTTACCAATATTTCGGTTATGGATATAGCTCCCAAAGCAGTGGAAAAATTAAGAGAGAAGTTCCTCAATATCCCTCAGATAAAAATTCTTTGCGAAGATTTTTTTCAACATCAGGGCAAATATGACCTGATGCTGGAACAGACTTTCTTCTGCGCTCATCTTCCGCAAAGGCGTAAGGAATACGCCCGGGTAGCCGCGTCTGTTCTAAACGAAAAAGGTAAACTGGTAGGGATATTGTTTAATACAAATTTTGAAAAGCCCGGACCTCCCTTCGGAGGCAGTATTGCGGAGTATCAATCCATCTTCGAGCCCCCCTTCAATATAAAGAAGATAGAACCGTGTTATAACAGTATTGCTCCAAGAGCAGGTTCAGAGGTGTTTATTGAGATGGTTAAGAAATAGAAATGTTTGTCTTGCACAAAAATTATCTTTCTGTTTTTATAAAGAGTTTCCAGGTAAATAGAGACCCTTACGTCTTTTATTATGATGTCATGGTTCCCTGATTATGTGCAAAAAAATATTCTTTTCGGGTATTGCATAATCGGATTTGTTTGATTAATCTTGTTTCCCGGTTTAACCGATCCCTTCGGAACTATATTATTTCTCCGTTCCTTATTTTGAGTTTCATTTTTTTTATTTTTTTATGATCAGTGAATCAATCAAGTTCATTTGTGAGGAAGTGAACAAGTATTTGAATCTGACAATCAGCAATCCAACGCTTTCACAACCGAGGCTGGTGGTTAGTAATATATCTCTTGCATCAGAGACAAATGCAACAATAACGCCTGATATAAATGATAAAGCTGTTTTGAGTTTAGTGAATGTTGAAGAAGACCGGGTGGTCAAGCAGCAGGAAAACTATAAGAGAACTGATCTGACAACAATATATAAGAACCCGCCTCTCTATCTGAATCTTTATGTTCTTTTTGCAATGAACAGGAAAAACTATTATGATTCATTGAATTTACTAGGAGCAGTCATTCAGTTTTTTCAACATCAGCAGGTGTTTACACCCATTACCCATCCATCGCTCGATAGCCGTATTCATAAACTGGTGGTTGATTTGTATAACATGAATTTTGAACAAACCAATCATTTGTGGAGTGTGTTGGGTGGGAAATATTTCCCTTCGGTGATGTATAAAATTAGACAGATAACCATTGATGAAAATGTTGTGATCAGTGAAAGTGGATTTATAAGACAAGTTCAGATAAATGATAAAATGAAATTGCCGGTATCATGACGAATGCATTCAGGATATTATTCATGGTGGAAGTGTTGCATGATTTTTATAAAGATGGAAAATGCAATGACTTCCGGTTTATTCCCAATAAAGAAACAGAACAACTGCTTCGTGACTGCAAAGCATTATATAAAACTGTTGGTAATAAATTGGTGGTGCTGATTAGAGCTGATGAAAATGGAAAATCATTCATCTATCCTAAACCAACCGACCGGTTTACTTTTTATTTGGAACTGATGCAGCCTTTGTTTATGACCGTATCAGGTCTTGAGCTTGCAGCATTATCAACAAGGCGTTTTTATTTCACCAACATTCATCAGAATAAAGTAACGGATGCAGGTAATGATGTTCTCTATCTCACAGAAAAAATTGATGGATATGATGGAGGCAAAACTTATTATCCAGGCGATGTTGTGAAAGCATCTGCAGTGATTTATGAATGTATAAAGAATAGTATCGGCCATCTTCCTCCTGATCCCGGTTTCTGGATCAGTCGTAATAAAAATCAATATGCTGCTGCAAAAGATATGCTGCAGTTTGTTCCTCAGCGAAAAAACTTTGCTGTATTGCCAGCAGCCGCTTTAGTAAATATCTCTGTATTTGGTTTTAATCCCCTCAATAATATGTTTGATGTACGGGTGCAGCAGCAAATACTACATCATGAATCTGCTGTATCGGAAGTGGCGGTTGATTTTTCTGCATTACCTGAAGCCAAATACAAGCTGGATATTAATGGTAAGGAGATGTTAGTGTATGTAAGCAATGCGGCCGTTTACCAGAATATGTTTGGCGTCATTGATTTATATAATCATTTGCCTGATGGAAACGATTTTGCTTTTTTTGATGCAGCCGGAAAAACTAAAGACCGGGTGATTGCCTCAAAAACTCTTTGGTTAACCTATTCAATCCGTTTTGCCAACAGGATTGCGTACTGGAAATATGTTGTTCCTGGTAAGGGCATTCAGTCTATTAACGGCACTCCTTTGTTTTCCTTTAACGGCAATGCTAATCCCGCTGATGTATTTATTTCGCAGCAACCCATACCCTTATTGGAGAAGCCTTATGAAATTAAGTTGTCTCTTTTTAATCCGGTGGGTTCGGAGCCGCCATTAGCGCCCAATCCAGATATTAATGCATCCGGTATGCTGACGAGGGACGGGACTGATTATTATTGCAACATCTATTTAAATTATTAAACTATTCATCAATAAAAACTTAACGTTATGGCAACCGTTTATAAGACTCCGGGAGTTTACATCGAAGAAATTCCCAAGTTACCGCCTTCTGTAGCGCAGGTCGAAACCGCCATCCCGGCATTTATCGGATATACGGAAAAGGCCGAAAGGAGCGGTGAAAGTTTAACCGGGAAACCTGTGCGCATCAGCTCACTGGTGGAGTTTATCCAGTTTTACGGTGGGGATGTCAATCCGGCTTCTATTGCGGTAAAAGTGGATACTGCCAATAATTATGCTGTTACCGGGGTGGGCATGAGCAATACGCAACGTTATTTTATGTATGATAGCCTACGTCTGTTTTATGACAATGGCGGGGGCGATTGCTATATAGTTTCCGTAGGGAAGTTCGGAACTGCTCCCGTTGCAGGGGATGAAAAGATGGGTACAGGATTGAGAGGTGGGGTTAAGGCGCTTGAGAAGGCCGATGAACCCACTATTATTTTGTTTCCTGATGCCGTTAATATGGTTACTGATGGCAGCGATGATCCCGGATTTTATTCCCTGCAGCAAATGGTGCTGGAGCAATGCGCTAAACTCCAGGATAGAGTAGGCTTGTTTGACGTTAAAGAAAATGTTACGGGCGGACAGAAAACCGGGGTAGACAATTTCCGGAACAGCATTGGTATTAATAATCTAAAATACGCAGCCGCTTATACGCCGTGGGTTTATGCAACCTATCCGCGTGAAGTGGAGTTTACATCTTTCAAAGACGCTGTGACTCCATCAGGTGGGGGAGCGCCAATTGATCTTGGAATGGTTTCTTCTGACCCTGCTATAAATCAGCTGGTAGCTGATACAAACAGTGCGTTTAATGAAATCGAAAAAGTAAATACTGTTTTAACAGCGATTAAAAAAGCTGATAAAACAAATGGGAACCTAAATCTTGCGGCGGTTACAGCAGCACCATCCTTAAAAGATAAATTCAGGGAAATAAAAATAGCTGTGGATGTTGCTACAACTTCTGCCAATGCAAAAGCTGCAATGGCGATACTGTTGAATTTCTGCAGGCTTTCATTGCTGGAATTTCAAAAGCTCAACGTAACATTAAATAACCCTTCCGCCTTACGTGGTGATGTGAATTCTTATGCTGGGTCAGAAGCATTGTGGAGAGGCGCGGCGAAAGACTTTATCCTCGTTGATAGAAATGAGGATACAAGAAAGCTGACGGGAATAGCCGATGCTGCGGTGAATTCAGTTTATCCGTCTATTGATGCAACCTGGTTAGGAGGAGCGATTTCAACGATTGTACTTCCGGCTTCACCAAAAGATTATGGGGATTCAGCAGTTCCAGCTAATCATCCGGTTGTGGGACGGCTGATTGCTCTTGATTTGCAAAAAGCATTTGATAAACTCTCGGCGTATGCTGATACTGTACTGGCTGCGGCTACTGCTTATAAAAAAGCAACACAGGACGCGTTATTTGAAAAACATCCGGTGATCAGCAATATAGTCTCCAATATCAAAAGGGAATGGAACAGGGTCCCGCCAAGCGGGGCTATTGCAGGCGTGTATGCAAGGGTGGATAATGCAAGAGGCGTTTGGAAAGCTCCTGCTAATGAAAGTCTCAATTCGGTTTTGGGACCAGCCGTACAGATCACTGCCGAAGAGCAGTCTAACCTAAATGTAGATGCCGTTGCGGGAAAATCCATTAATGCGATCCGCTCGTTTACAGGTAAAGGAACATTGGTTTGGGGAGCAAGAACACTTGCCGGAAATGATAATGAATGGAGATATGTAAGTGTCCGTCGTTTCTTTAATATGGTTGAAGAGAGCTGCAAAAAATCAACCGAACCATTTGTGTTTGAACCCAACGATGCCAACACCTGGGTGAAAGTGCAGGGCATGATTGAAAACTTTTTATCGGTGTTGTGGCGACAGGGCGCTTTACAGGGGGCTAAGCCCGAACATGCATTTTATGTAGCTGTTGGCCTTGGTAAAACAATGACGGCACTTGATATTCTTGAAGGAAGAATGATTGTTGAAATTGGAATGGCAGTTGTTCGTCCGGCTGAATTTATCATTCTCAAGTTCTCACATAAAATGGCAGAGAGCTGATGTGCGGAATATGATGTTCTAACAACAAACTAAAAACAACAAACTAAAAACATTTTATCATGGCAACCTATCCACTTCCAAAATTTCATTTTCAGGTACAATGGGGAGGCGAACGAATCGGTTTTACCGAGGTAACCGGTTTGGATATACAGGTAGAGGCAATTGAATACCGGGAAGGCAGTAGTCCTGAATATGCAAAAATTAAAATGCCGGGGATGCATAAGTTCAGCAATATTACCTTAAAGCGCGGTGCGATCCAGGGTGATAGTGATTTCTTCAAATGGATGAATACAATAAGTTTAACTGTAGCTGAACGCAGGGATATTATTATCAGCCTCCTTAATGAAACTCATGCTCCTGTGATGACCTGGAAGGCAAAAAATGCTTTCCCCGTAAAAGTACAGGCCAGCGACTTAAAGAGCGACGGAAATGAGGTGGCTATCGAAACGCTTGAGCTGGCTCACGAAGGATTGAATATTCTCAATTGAGTGAATGGTCAATTGTAAATAGTCAATGGTGAAAGAAGAAGTTCAGGTGACGGATTTAAAGTTGGCGTACTTCGTACATCCAATTGCTAACAATTAAAAGTTTCACTATGGCAATTTCGCCCGGTGGATATTATCCTCCTGTTGGTTTTCATTTCAAGGTTGAGTTTGTTGGAATTGGAAACGATAATGACATCCGCTTTCAATCTGTTTCAGGTTTGGCTATTGAATACGACACTGAAAGCTTTAAAGAGGGGGGTGAAAATCGTTTTGAACACAAGCTGCCGCTTCGTACAAAGTGTGCTGATCTTTCATTGAAACGTGGAATGCTCACCGATTCAAAAGTTATTGAATGGTGTATGAAAGCTTTTGTAAACAGAGAGTTTAAACCGGCGCAGGTAAATATAATTCTGCTCAACGAAAAACATGAACCATTGAAACGATGGGAAGTGATTGACGCGTGGCCAAAGAAATGGAGCATAAGCGATCTGAATGCTCAGGAAAACAGTGTAGTGATTGAAACGCTTGACCTTGTGTATAAATATTTCAACGTAAAATAAATTTTATGCCAATTGAAATACGGGAGCTTGTCATAAAAGCAACGGTTAACCAGGATCAGAATAGAACTGCATCCGGTGCAGGTTCGTCAGCAGGGAATGATGAAAATGAAGAACGGAAATCTGTTGTGCGTGAAGCGGTGGAAGAAGTATTACGTATTATTGGATCAAAAAAGGAACGCTGATATGCCCGAAGGTCAATTTGAAAAACTGAAGATATATGCTTATAATGACCCCGGTTGTGAAAACCAGGTGGACGAACCGTTTACTGTTATGATGAATCCTGAAAATTATACGCAGGAAATCAAAATGGAATTTGAAAACGGACAGGGACAGGGTACAAGCGGAAGCCAGCCAAGATTCAGGTTAAAACCACCGGAAGAGTTATCGTTTGAAATTTTGTTTGACAATACCGGTATCATTGATAAGAATCCGCGAACTGATATTGCGCAGGACATTGAAAACTTTAAACAGTTTTTAATGGGTTATGATGGAGATATTCATCAACCCAGATTTTTCAAGTTTGTGTGGGGCACTTCTTTAATGAAGGGAATTTGTGTGTTGCTCAACATTGCTTACAAATTGTTTAATCCCAATGGAAAACCAATCCGGGCAATTTGTAAAGTATCCATCCGGGAATTAAAAGAAGAAGAACGAAGAGTTGCGGAAGAACGGAACAGCAGTCCCGATCTTACACATTACCGCACAGTGAAAAAAGGAGATACACTCCCGCTGATGTGTTACCGCATTTACGGTCATTCAAAATATTACTGGCAGATAGCAAAAGCAAATGAGCTCAGCAACTTCAGGGAGCTGCAGCCAGGTGATGAATTATTTTTTCCACCTATTGAAAAAATTAAAAAATAAATGCCCCAAAAAAGAATCATACCATCCGATCAGCCAAAGACGGTTATTACATCAACAATCTTGTCGGCCGGCAATGAAGTGCCAAGAACGTACAATGTTCTTTCCATTATTGTAAGCAAAGAAGTGAACCGTATTCCATCGGCAACAATAATTATTGTGGATGGTGATCCGGCAAAACAAAGTTTTGAAGTCAGCAATGCTTCCGACTTTGAGCCAGGAAAAGAAATTGAAATAAAACTTGGTTATCGCAGCAGTGAAGAAACAGTGTTCAAAGGAATTGTGGTGAAGCATGCTATTAAAACAAGAACGAATAATTCATTACTGATTATTGAGTGTAAGGACAAGGCTGCAAAGATGGCTGCAAAATGTAAAAGTAATTATTTCAAAGAAATGAAAGACAGTGATGTGTTTGAACAGCTCATTGACAATTATGGTTTGGATAAAGAGATAAGCAGTACAACAGTAGAACATAAGCAATTGGTTCAATACAATTCAACCGATTGGGATTTTATGTTGTGCCGTGCAGATGTAAATGGTTTGTTGTGCATTGCAAGCGATGGAAAACTATCGGTAAAGAAGCCTGAGTTTTCTGCTGAGCCCGCACTTACTGTTCAGTACGGAGCAACTGTACATGAATTGGATGCAGAGATTGATGCACGGCTGCAATACAAGACAGTAAAAGGAACAATGTGGAATTACACTGATCAGGAATTGCTCAATGATGTTGAAGCAGAAGAACCATCTGTGCCGTCTGCTGGAAATCTTGATGGATCAACATTGGCTGATGTGTTAGGCGATGGTGAGTTTGTATTATACCACGGCGGAAAAATTGAGGAACCTGAACTGAAAGAATGGGTGAATGCAAAAATGCTGAAAGACCGGTTGGCAAGAATTCGTGGGCAGGTAAAGATTGATGGAACTGCTGCCATACTTCCCGGGCAAATAATTGAACTGAAAGGTGCAGGTGAACGGTTTGAAGGGAAATTATTTGTTACTGCAGTGCGTCAGCAATATGAAAATGGAAACTGGCAAACCAATATTCAGTTTGGAATTAACCCTGAATGGTTTGCTCAAAGTTTTGAGGTGCAGCAACCAATGGCAGGAGCAATGTTGCCTGCTATTGAAGGATTGCAGATTGGTGTTGTTACCAAACTCGAAAATGACCCTGATGGAGAAAACCGGATTATGGTTCGTATTCCGGTAATTCATAAAGATGATGAAGGTGCATGGTGCAGGGTCAGTTCGTTGGATGCAGGTGATGAACGCGGAATGTTTTTTTTACCTGAAATAAATGATGAAGTGATTGTTGGTTTTATTAATAACGATCCGCGACATGGAGTGGTATTAGGTATGCTCAACAGCAGTGCAAAGCCTGCACATCTTGCAGCCGCTGATGATAACAATGAAAAAGGTTACCAGAGCAGAAGCAAAATGAAAATAATTTTTAATGATGATAAAAAAAGCATCAACATAGAAACACCAGGGGGACATAAAGTGCAGATTGATGAAGATCAGAAAATAATTCACCTGGAAGATATGAGCGGCAACAAAATTATAATGAATGAAGATGGAATTACCATTGAAAGTATCAAGGACATAAAAATAAAGGCAGCATCGGATATGAAAATGGAAGCAGGAAGTAATGCAAATCTGAAAGGAGGATCACAAACCAAAGTGGAAGGAGGAAGTGGCGCTGAAATTTCGAGTGGTGGAACAACAAATGTAAAAGGAAGTATGGTGAACTTGAATTGAGGGAGTGAATGGTCAATGGTGAATGGAAAGAAGCGAATTAGGATAGGAGTATTTGTTCAGTTGGAATGTGTAATGTGTAGAAAATTTGGAAGTGAGGATTGCTTCCTGAAGTTTCACTTGATTAGAAAAGACGAAATGTGCAATGCTGTACAAGTGAGTGACACAACAAATGATGAAAGGAATTACTGAAGTTGGGTACAAAAAATGGCTTCAGATTTTTATAACAAGAAAAAGTTTCACATGTCGATGGCAGCAAGAGTTGGAGACATGCATACTTGTCCGTTAGTAAACGGCACTGTACCCCATGTGGGTGGCCCTGTTCTTCCTCCGGGATGCCCGACTGTTATGATTGGCGGGCAGCCGGCCGCAAGAGTGGGTGATATGCTTACATGTACAGGTCCACCCGACAGCATCATTGCAGGATCATCAACCGTAATGATTGGTGGAATGCCTGCTGCAAGAATGGGCGACAATACAGCGCATGGCGGAGCAATTGTTGCAGGTTGTGCAACAGTAATGATTAATTAAGATTTATGACATTCAATCAGCAAAATAATTTTTTAGGAAGAGGATGGAGTTTCCCTCCTGCATTCAACAGGCAGTTGAAAGAAGTGCAGATGACGGAGAAGATAGATGATATTGAAAAAAGTTTGCAGATACTTTTAACAACGAGCATTGGTGAACGTTTGATGCAGCCACGTTATGGGTGTAATTTGGAAGATCTGCTGTTTGAAAGCCTTGACACAGCTACAAAAACAATTATCATTGACCGTATAAAAACAGCTATTCTTTTTTTTGAACCAAGAATTGATGCAAAGAAAATTGAACTGAATACACAGAATGAACTGGAAGGTGAAGTGATTGTGGAAATTGAATATGTTGTGCCTTCCACTAACTCAAGGTACAATTTTGTTTTTCCCTTCTACCTCAATGAAGGAACCGAACTTGATTTATCAACCGGCAATCATCCTTTAGGAAACTGATATGGCAAAATGCAGCGATAAAAAGAATCCATTACAGCGAAACGGAACAGCGCAAAAAGAAAGGTTGCTGCCCGGTTTTCGGAAAGACTATGTAAATGTGGATGAAAAAACATTTGCTGACTGGGTTGTTTTCGCCAAAGAGTTTGCACAGTACCTGCATTATTATGAAGTGAATGGAGCAAAATCGGGCAACTGGGTTCCTTTTTTCAGTAGTGATGTATCGGCAATACTTGGGACAATTGCAGTGCAGGATACAGATGCATACAAACGTAGCATTATACAACGTTTTGCTTTTTTGAAAGGAGGTAATTATGCAGATCAACTTACAGCAGCTGAGAGACAACTGGATGAACTGTTCAGTGCGTTGATGAGTTTCAGTGCGGCTCTGGATGAGTTTTATCGTTTACTGCCCACCGATGTGAACCTGAAAATAAGAATTGAGAATTTAATTAAAACAAATCTTTCGCCTGCTTTGCAACGCATGCTGCGTTATTACAATGCTGCAAAGCATATGGCTTATCTGAAGCCGGGAAATGTTGATGGTTGGAAAATTCTTGGATCGCCTGTACAGGAAATTCAGGAGTTTATCAGTGGAAACGGGTTAAGTAATTTGTGGTTTGGATTTTCTTCTGCCACTTCATGGAAAGATTATGTTGATAACTATATTAAGAAAGATGAGAGCATTTTTGGTGATGACGCTCTTGATTCTAATTTCAAAAGTCTTTACAATGTAACAACTGATTTTACAGAAGCACAATGGCTACAATGCATGAAGATGAGTCATGCTGCCAATCATAATTTATTTGCCGGAGTATTTGACCAGTTTTTGATGGCTTATAGTAAACTGGTTGCTGATGCAGAAAATGAATTACTGCAAAGCCTGGAAAACAGAAATACACATCCGGCTCATTATGCTTTGTTCCTTGCATTTCTGCGCTTGTTCAGGTTTGCACAAAACGATCTGAATACAATTACCCAACGGCATCTGGATTTTTATTATAAAGAGGTGTTGCAGTTAAAACAGAAAGCTGCACAGCCTAACAGTGTGCATGTGCTTGCTGAACTGGCAAAACCTGTAAAGGAATTTATTCTGCTAAAAGATAGTTTGTTTAAAGCAGGGAAAGACAGCGAAAAGAAAGATGTGCTGTATGGATTGGCAAATGAAACAAGCTTTAATAAAGCGGCTGTAAAAAACTTACGTGCTGTTTATATAGGAAATGCGGCTGATGATGATATGCCTGGCTCATCTTTCGACGGTAGAATGTTTGCGGCGCCTGTGATAAATTCAGACGATGGTGCAGGTGCTGAATTGACAACAGAAAGCAAAGCGTGGCATCCGTTTACGAAAAAGATGTATGCAAACGGCGAGGTGCTTGATATAAAAATGCCGCTTGCTGAAATTGGCTTTGCTGTTGCCAGTCATTATCTGGTTTTGCAGGAAGGAGAACGCTTAATTATGCTTCGGCTTGCAACAGACAACAATGCAGCTTTACTGGATAGGCATTATGCAGTTTATCTCACAACAGAAAAAGAATGGTATAAAGTTGCCTCAACAATGAGTGTTGCAAATAATAATCATCTTAATAAAGGAACAGAACCCTGTGTTGAGTTTTCGTTTACATTAACAGGCGATGAACCTGCTGTAACAAATTATTCTGCAAAAGTACATGGAGGTACGTTGAATGTAAAGGTACCTGTGATGAAAATTGTGTTGCTGAATGATGAAACTGTTCCTTACGAATACAATTTGCTGAGAGATGTGCGGATTCAGAAAATGGAAGTGGCTGTAGAAGTGGGAAGTATAAACAGTTATTCAAAAACCGGTATAAAGAATCTGCTGCTTTCATCTGATAACGGAATAATTGATGGTTCAATAGCATTTCAGCCTTTTGGTACAATGCCTGTTGCCGGAAACAGGTTGGTAATTGGAAATAAAGAAATACTCTCCAAGAAAAACGTCATACTGAATTACAACATTGAATGGAAGGGAATCACAGAGTTTAATAACGTTGATATAAGTTATGGTACGCAACCCGATGGAGGATTGTTTCCAAAGGTTGCCATAAAATACCTTTCCAAAGGTGTTTGGAGGGATTGGGTTACAGAAACAGAATTGTTCCCTCTTGGCATTAATGAAACAACATTTATTTCGCCAGGAATGATTGCTGATGAAACTGTATTAGTAGATCCTACGTATGACTATAATACTTATGATCTCAGTTCATCAAACGGATTTATGGCATTGCAGTTGACGGAAGGGTTTGGGCACAAAGGATATCAGAAAGATCTATCTGAATACCTGATTAAACTCGCAAATGAGATTACATCAAATCCCGAGCCAATTGAACCTTACACTCCAGTCATTCAATCGTTTTACATCAGCTATTCGGCTTATAGTGATGTGGTGAATATTAATGGCTCAACCGAAACAGAGTATGATCAAAAACTGATAAGCCTTTTTCATATATATCCTTTTGGTGATGCTGAGCAGCATGCTTTTTTATCCAGGCAAAGTTTTCATTTCCTTTTTCCGCAATTCAGGCACACAAATGAAGCTGATAATAAAACCGTGCTGCATGAGGCAGAATTTTATATTGGTTTTGAAAACCTTTTGGGTAAGCAGGCTGTGAATGTTTTATTCCAGGTGTTGGATGGCAGTGCAGACCCTGCCATCAGTAAACCTCAGGAACATATTCAATGGAGTTTTCTCAGCAATAACCAGTGGATTGATTTTCGAAAACGGGAAATAAGCGATGCCACCATGCAGCTGATTCAATCAGGCATCATCCGTTTTATTATTCCGGCAGAAGCTACAACAGTAAATAGCATTCTCCCATCAGGTTATTTGTGGATCAAGGCATCTGTTGCAGAAAAATCAGAAGCAGTTTGCAAATTATTATCAATAAATGCCCAGGCCGCTGTTGCAACATTTAACGACAACCTGAATGCTGCTGACTTTTTAAATACTGCATTGCGACCTGCAACAATAACGAAATTAATAGAACCGGTTGCTGCTGTTAAAAAAATTACTCAGCCTTATTCTTCTTTTGGAGGACGGGCAAAGGAAAGCAGCGATTCATTTTATGTACGTGTAAGTGAACGCCTGCGTCATAAGGCAAGAGCAATTACCATCTGGGATTATGAACATCTGATTCTTGAGGCATTCCCGTTGATTCAAAGAGTAAAATGTTTAAATCATACCAAAAGCCAGGATGCTGAATACAACGAAGTAGTGCCCGGTCATGTAACCATCTTAACCATTCCTGATCTGCAACGGAGAAATGATATCAATCCGTTAAAACCCTATACCGACCAGGCTACATTGAAATCAATTGAAAGTTTTTTAAAGAAGCGTATCAGTTGTCAGGTACATCTGCATGTGGTGAACCCGATTTTTGAAGAAGTACAATTAAAATTTAGGCTGATGCTCGCAAAAGACTATAATGATTTTACCATTTATTCAAATAAACTGAAGGAAGAGATTACAGCTTTTCTTTCTCCCTGGGCTTATTCAAAAGACGATTTTAGTTTTGGAGGCGATGTTTTCAAATCAGTACTCATCAATTTTATTGAAGAAAGACTTTATGTTGATTTTATTACAGATGTGGTCTTATGTCATTACGATGATAAAAAGAATATTATCAAACCGGATAATGATCACATTGTAGGAACAACAGCAAAAAGCATTCTTGTTTCAGTGCCAGCCGCAAAACATGAAATTGAAGAAATAAAAACACAGCCGGCTCAGGAACAATACGAATGTACAATGATTGCAGAAAGGAACAATGCAAAGAAATGATTCATGCGGGAAGGTATTACCATACAAAAAACTCCGCTCCTTACTGACAGTAGTAATTATGATTTGCTGCGAAAAAAGGGATTGGAATATATTGAACAGCTGAGCAGTAGTATCTGGACTGATTACAACATTCATGATCCGGGTATTACAATTCTTGAGTTGCTAAGTTATGCTATAACTGATCTTGGCTATCGTACATCAATTGACCTAAAAGACCTGATTGCAGAACCTGAGACAAAAGTTCCGAAGGCAAATCCGGACAGGCAGGGGTTTTTTACCGCAAGAGAAATATTAACCATTAATCCATGGACAAATGCTGACTACCGTAAACTGCTCATTGATATTGACGGGCTCAAAAACGCCTGGCTACAGTGCAAAGAATGTGCCTGTAACGATTTACTCATTTATGCAAAGTGCAGTGCAAGTAAACTGCAATATGAGCAAACAGAACATGCTGTCATCATCAAAGGTTTTTTTGATGTTTTGGTTGAATTTGAGAATGAAGAAAATGCGGGTGATCTCAATAGCGGAAAAGTAAAATATAATTTCACTTTTCCTGTAACTGATGGTTTTTCCACTGCAATGATTGAAATGCGTTTGCCGGCGTGGCAGCGGTTAGAAGATCAGCAGGCTTTGTATAACAAGATCAGAAATCCTAATAGTGAAATTGAGAAGGTTGTGGTTAAGTTTATTTCAGGCAACAGGAATGGTAATCTTGATGTACCGTTCAGCCAGGTTGCAAATGTGTTGCGTCGTGCAGTGTATGCAACAGTAGAAGTGACATATAAACCTGATCAGACGCTTGCTGCAACTGAAACAATTATTTTCCCGGATGTTGCAATGCGTGTTTGGTTCAGAAAGGATGCAGATCGTAAGCAGATTCAACTTAAGGATATCAAACTGGCAATAGAAGATGCTTCTGCTTCCGGAATTTTCGCCAAATGGCTTTCACTTATTCATCGGGCGGATGAAGTGATGAAGATGACAAAGGAGAGTTTGCACAATCACCGCAATTTATGTGAAGATTATTGCAGCATCAAAGCCATTGCCGTGGAGGATATTGGTGTTTGTACTGACATGGAAGTGGAGCCATGGACTGATATCGAAGCCATACTTGCAGAAGCTTATTACCGGATTGATCAGTATTTCAGTCCGGATATAAAATTTTATTCATTGAAACAATTGATGGACGAAGCTGTGCCAGTTGATGTAATATTTGAAGGGCCAAAACTCAGCAATGGTTTTATAAAAAACGAACAACTTGATTCAACAAACCTCAAACGGGTTATTTATACATCGGATATTATTAACCTGCTGATGGATATTCGGGGCGTGAAGAATATTAGGAATTTTGTACTCACAAAATTTGATGCAGATGGGAATCTCATCAAAAGTGAAGAATGGGTAATGGAGATTCAGTACAATCATCAGCCGAGGTTGTACATGGAAGCTTCAAAAATATTAGTGTATAAAAATGGCTTGCCGTTTTTACCTGATCAACTTGAACTGAATGGTACGTTGCAGGTAATTAAAGGTCAACATGTGCAGCCTAAATATTCTGTTCTTGAAAATGATTTAAAAGTTCCCGAGGGTAAGTATTATCGTCTTAATGATTATTACCCGGTTCAATATTCGTTACCGCTTACTTACGGCGTTGGGTATGATGGTTTGCCATCAACTGCTTCTGTTGAACGAAAGTCGCAGGCAAAGCAACTGAAGGCTTATCTCATATTTTATGAGCAACTGCTGGTGAATTACCTCGAACAGTTAGCCAATATCAGGGAATTATTTGCAATTGATACATCTGTCGAAAAAACTTATTTCAGCCGCCTGCTGAACGAAGTTGAAATAAATGATTTTGAGGAGCTGAATAATGGAATGACTGATTCACTTCTTCATTCATTAATTGAATCGCAGGATGAATTTTTCGACAGGCGAAACCGCCTCCTTGATCATTTGCTGTCACGTTTTGCAGAAAACTTTAATGAATATGCATTGATGCTGTATGCATACAGTACAAACAAGGCATTTGCGGATTCAAAACTTATTAAAGACAAAGTTCATTTTCTGCAGGACTTTCCATTCATGAGTGCCAACCGTGCAAAGGCAATTAATTACAACGACCCTTCGCATGTATGCAATAATGAAAATATTGCAGGTCTGCAGATGCGTATTCAGCGTTTACTTGGAATGGATTCATTTGCAGGTTTCTTTGAACTGTATGAGGAAAAAGATGAAGATGGAATTTCTTTTGAACGCAGGTGGCGGTTGAAAGATGAAAAAGGAAACATCCAATTAAGCAGCAGTACAAAATATACAGATGCATCATTGAATGCAAGTGAACTGAAAGCAAGGGCTGAAATTAATGTGGTAAAGCAGTTTATAACTGATGCATCACGATATGAAGTGAAGAAGGTTAGGAAATGGGTGCTGAATCTTACGGATACAACAGGCGAAGTTATCGCTACAAGAAAACAGCATTTTGCAACAAAAGCACTTGCGCAAACCGCAAAGAATCAGATTATTGTTTTTGGGAAAAAATTGCTGGCGGCCGATAAAGTGTTCGTTGTTGAACATTTGTTATTGCGGCCGAGGAATATTCCCTCATTGCAGTTTCCCAACGGCGATCCATTATTGACGATTTGTATTCCGCCTGATTGCAATTCTTGCGGTGAAGAAGATCCTTATTCTTTCCGTATAACGGTTGTGCTGAGTGGCGAAACAGGAATTGCCAATAGCGAGATTGAATTCAGACGTTTTGCCGAACAAACAATCCGTAAGGAAGTTCCTGCACATCTCGGAGTAAAAATCTGCTGGGTTTCAAATAATCAGTTAATGCAGTTTGAAAAAGTTTATTGTGAATGGCTCTCAGAATTGGCAAAACCAGAACCTGATGTATTATTGCTGCATAATAAATTATCAGCATTGCTTGAAGTATTTGAACAATTGAAAAGTGTATATCCTGATGCAAAACTGCACGATTGTGTGGATGGCGTTGACGGCAATAGGGTATTTCTTGATAACACCATTATATAATCATTCCGTCTAAAGCGGGTAACATAAAACCTTAACGTTATGCTTCCGGTTCAAGTTGAGTTTCCGAAGTTTGTTCCTGATCAGTTGCTTACGTCAGATGATCTGAACCAGTTGTTTGGATACCTGGATGAGCAAAACAGAATGACAAGAACCAATCTCATTGGTATTGGAATTGTTTGTGGTTTGCAATTACAGGTAAACAACGCACAGACAGAAGTAAAAATTACAAGAGGTTGTGGTGTTACTTCACAGGGTTATTTAATTACAGTTGACTCAAACACATACACGCAGTATAAAGAATATAAAGTAGATACTCCACATGTTTACGACAGGTTTTATAATACTGACGGCAGTGGTAATCAAGTGGCAATGAAAATGTGGGAACTGCGCCAGCCTGCAGTTGATCCTGACCTGCATGATATTGATCCCGGATTTTTGAAAGATAGAGTCATTCTTTTATTTGTTGAACTGAAGGAAGAAGAAAATAAAAACTGTAATCCCAATTCATGCGATGATAAAGGAACACATGTGTCCGTTTCATTTTTACCAATGGCTGTGTCAAAAGATGATGCGCAGTTGCTGATGGGAGTAACAGGTGGTAGTTTTGGTGTGAATACTTATACCTCTTTGCCTGAATTACGCATGAAACGTTGGGATGTTCCAAATACATCAGCGGTTTATAGTGAGGATGTTATTGAAAGCTATCTTAAGCTGCTGGATAAATCATTTTGTGACCAGGTTGAAACAACATTAAAAAATATTTATACCGTTTTTGGTTCAGTTGTGGCGCCGGGTTATTCCCTTAATCCGTTTAATAATCTTTCATCAAAATTCAGTTTTCTTTATAA
>CAZFGP010000012.1:0-11790 GCA_964518685.1 uncultured Terrimonas sp. | reverse complement strand
GGGAATGCTGAATGAATTACGCAACCTGTTTAAGCGCATGGTGCTGATGATTGATCATTTCTTTTTGCCAACTGTGCAGGGTGTTAATACAAAAGAAGATAGTTTTCTCCGTATTACTCCAAGTATCTTATGGGATGTGCCCTTATCAAACAAAGCCATTCCGTATTATTATAATGTTAACAGTGGAACGGAGCCACTTTATCTTGAATGGGATTACAGGCGCACATTACTCAACGATGCCAAACGTAATCTTTCTTACCATGCTGTGAAATACAATGCATCAGATGAATTTGTAACATCACCTCTAAACTACGATTTAGAACCTTATAATTTTCTTCGTATTGAAGGAATTGTGGGCAAGCCTTACAGGCATGTGGTGAGGCAGGTAAAAAACCAGGTTACAAAAAACCGTTTACCCATTGATATTGTAGCTTTAAGTACGGAAGTAACGTCAACTTTAGCCAGAAGCCTGAGTTATGTAAAAAGTATTGATACATCCGTTGATGCGATGGAAATGCTTTGTTATTTCCAGGACCTTGAATCTATGTATGACAGCCTGCGTAACGAAATGCTTTGTTCTTTGTGTAAAGAGCTGGGTTATTATTTTGATTTTACGTTTGGCCTAATGAGTGCATTCATCAAAAAGCAGGTTGTTGCCGGCGAAGCATCGCAGGTAGGTTTGTTTGATGTTTGCAATAAGGATGGCTATGTGCTGAAAGATAAATCTCTGGGATTAATGATCGAATATCTCTTCCATAAAGGATTAACAGATGAAACATTAACCACCGAAAGTTTCTTTCAGGCATTTGGAATAAATGTGCAGGATATTAACAACGATGAAATTCCTGATAATTTAGGTGGGCAGCAATCGGTTATCTATCTTGCATTGCTCAACTTCTTTAAAATTCCGTTGGGTATTATCCGTCTTTCTACTTTGTTGAAGGAAGATCTTGCTGACTTTGATGCAAAAGTTTACTGTGCAACCGCTGATAAACTGGCTGAGTATGGAAAAAGTCTGAAATCATTGTTCGTTATGTTTACAGGGGGAGCAAAAGCCGTTTCTTCTTATTCTTCCCTGACAGCAAAAGATACTACAGCAGGTACAACTAATTTGCTTTCATCGCTTACCACAAGCGCTAATGCTTTGTTGCGTTTGCTGTCTGCTATTCTTTTAGTGGAAGATTTTCTTGATCATCTGGATGTGCTGATTTACAACTGCAAGTGCAGTGCACTGCTATCGTT
The DNA here is from genome assembly GCA_964518685.1 of uncultured Terrimonas sp. Classification (GTDB taxonomy): domain Bacteria; phylum Bacteroidota; class Bacteroidia; order Chitinophagales; family Chitinophagaceae; genus Agriterribacter. The sequence continues at coordinate 10,548 of CAZFGP010000012.1, read as the reverse complement.
GAAGAATGATTATACAGAACGGTATAAAAAGCTCACAATGCTCAGGCAGTTTGGATATTTTACAAAACTTCATCCGGGTATACAGCACAAAGCAGGTGTGCCAATGGGCGGTACATTTATTATTGTTTATCACAGCAGGAAAAAAGGAACTGTCTCCAATATTGATAATAGGCGTAAATATGAAGAAAGTTCCTGGATAGGCGCTTCAGAAAATGAATTCAGGTATAGAAAAAATAAAAAAACTGCAATTGAAAAAGAAACATTAATTGCAGGTATTGTTGTTGATAGCGAAGGTTCGCCAATTGCAGGTGTACTGGTACTTGTTGAAGAAACAGGTGAAGCCGCGACAACTAATTCGAGGGGTGTTTTCAAATTTTCCGGAAGTATAATACCATATACATTGTTGGTGGTAGCAGCCGGTTATGAAGATTACCGCGAATTTAAAACTGATGATGATACAAGAATAAAAGTTGTATTGAAAGAAGCAAAAGGAACAGTTATAGATGAATTAAAAGAAGGAACTGTTTTTGCTGATTTTTATTTACCATACAGGTGTTGTTCTGATTGTCCGCCTGTGCAATACATCGTCAATGAAACCGTAACAGAACCAGCACCTAACCAGGGTCCAATTGCGAATGCCGGCCCCGATCAGGTTATTACATTGCCGGCAAACACAGTTAGGTTGAATGGTTCAGCATCAACCGATCCTGATGGGAGTATTACATTCTTTCAATGGGCGAAACTTTCAGGAACAAATTCATCCTTTGTTACGCCAAACAGTTCACAAACGGATGTGAAAGATATGGAAGAAGGTATTTACATTTTTGAATTAAGTGTAACAGATGATAAAGGATCCATTGCAAGAGATACCATACAGGTAACGGTTAATCCGGCGCCGCCGCCTGAGAATAAACCACCCGTTGCTGATGCAGGTAATGATCAGATAATTGAGTTAAACGAGAACACATATGTTATACTTGATGGCAGTAATTCAAAAGATGAAGACGGAACCATTGTTGCATTTAAGTGGGCACAGGTTAGTGGTAATGCAGCAAATATTGTTTCACCTTCATTAGTACAAACTGTTGTGAATGGTTTACAGCCGGGAGTGTATAAGTTTGAATTAACAGTAACGGATAACAAAGGAGCCACCGGCGGCGATAAAGTTATGATTACTGTTGCTCCTCCAGCAAATAAACCACCGAAAGCTGATGCAGGGTCTGATCAATCAGTCACAGTCCCTTTAACAAACAGGACGATTACATTAAACGGTAGCAACTCGGTAGATCCCGAAGGAAGTGTGTTGAGTTTTCAATGGAATGTTGAAAGAGGACCAAACACCCCTGTTATCACTGATGCAACCAAGTCCATAACAACTGTAACAGGTGTAACGACTGGTGAGTATAAGTTTTCATTAAAAGTTACAGATGATAAAGGTGCAAGCGATGTGGATACTGTTGTTGTAAGTGTAAAGGTTACAGACGTAAAGCCTCAAAAAGCTTGCGGCCCTGTTTTTGATATAATTCAGCTGTTCAAAAATCTTAAAGAAGTTGATGCGCCGCGATTCTCCACATTTATTAGTGCAAATGGTTTTGCTTCGTACGGAAATGTGAAGGAGTTTTTTAAAGAGCTGGAGGGTATCGCTAATCAATCGGTTGCTGTTCAGCTCAACTTCTTTCCAAATTTTGTTCCGGAAACATTTGTAAATTGGATGAGCGAATTACAAAATCTGATCATCAACCGGAAAGATATCCGCTTACTTGCATTGGCCATGTACCGCATACTTACGCAGGTTTCCATGTACATTGTTTGTATACAGCCCGAAGATTTTGATGTAGCAAAAGTGCCGATGAACAGGGTGTTCAGTACCATTAATTCTCATGTAAAAGAATGGAGCGATATTGCTGCAACAGTTGTGTTTAGTGCTGCTGAAAATAGTATGATCCAGGCAATAGGTGATGATATCGAACAAGAAATAGTCCGTGTGGATTCGAATGGGGAATCAGCAACCAAACCAAAATATCTCAATACCTTAAAAACAATTTTAAGTATTATCAGGACGATTGTACAGTGAGCATAGCTTCAAAACATATCATCAAACAAACAGTTCTTGATTTCCGTTATAATGGAAACGCAGATGGTTTTGTATTTCAGCTTGAGGTAAAAGAATGGTTTGATGAATTTTCACCCGTACTGGAACAGACGCTGAACAGTTTTACTTCAAATGATGAGGTAATTTATGTTGATCAGCTTGAAATTGAAATTGATTTAAAAGCAGATGACTGGAAAGAGCAGGCAACTCAAAAAATAGGCAGGCAATTTAAAGACAAACTGAATTTGTTAAATTTTGTTGCTGTTCAGTCAGGAAGTTTGCAGAAGAAAAGTCATGATCAACAGTTCAGAGATTTGTTCCTGTTTTATCTGCAGAAAGGTTATTTGTCATGGGAGATTTCGGGAATGTCGTCTTCACAGTGGGAAGAAGAAATTCAGCATCTTATTTCTGCTGCTGATAAAGAGTTTGCAACCCGTCTCAAAGATATATTATCCTCTTCTGCTTCAGCAGCACAACGCCTTTCACAAATTATTCCGTTTCGATCATCAGTTCATCTGCTTTCGTTACTACGGAAAAATAATTCTGTTTCACAACAACAATTGTTGCATGATGTACTGCTGCTTATGAAATATGCGGTAACCAACCTTCTGAATCAATTAAAACAGATGGTTTATCAGGTTTACCTGCAGAGTGTTATTGCTGAAGGCAATTTAGCTAAGGTGAAGGATGATATAATGCAATTATTTATAAGGGAATCTGCTGCTAACCCTCAGGTGAATATAATGGAAAGTTTTATCTCCTTTGATCTTCAATCTGATTTATTTAAGCGGATACAAACTGAGCTTCCGGATGCTGTTCAGAATAGACTAAAAGGGGGAGGAAAGCCAAAAGCGAAATCTGTAACTGCTGTTGAAGGAAAAGAAATACGAGTAGATGCTGATAAAAAATTCGATAATGAAATTTATATATCTGATGCCGGGCTTGTTTTGATCGCCGCATTTCTGCCCGCATTATTCAAAAAGACAAAACTTGCAGTTGATCATAAAATTACAGATCTGGATAAAGCTATTTGTTTAACTCATTTTCTAGCCACGGGGATTGAAAAAATGAATGAATTTGAACTGCCCCTGTCAAAAATCCTTTGCGGAATGGAGTTGAACCAGGTTGCAGATGCTTCCGCTTTTCAGCTACATGCTGATCTGCGGAACGAGGCAGGTGCTTTATTAACATCGGTAATTGAATATTGGGGCATCCTGAAAAATACATCTGTAAACGGGCTGAGGGAATCTTTTCTTGTACGGAATGGAAAATTAAGTTATGATGGCAGAGACTGGTTACTACAGGTGGAACAGCGATCTTATGATATGTTGCTCGAACACCTGCCATGGAGTTATTCAATAATCAAATTGCCGTGGATGGATGCTTTGTTGAAAACGGAGTGGGCTTTTTAGAAGTGTAATGAGTTATATTCAAAAACACATCCAGGTTTCTCTATGGCGAAATGAAAATTGAGTTTCTTCTCTTTTAAAAACTAAAAACACATTCATGAAATATCCAAACAGGGTTATTAAAGAAGGCGAGAATAATGCAACAATAGTAAGGGCCATTCAAAAAAGGCTAATGGAGCTAAATATCGGTGATCTTACCGGAAGTGGGGTCTTTGGTGCAAAAACAAAGAGTGCGGTCAAACTGTTTCAGGCTACCCACAGGGATCAGATAGGTAATCCTTTGGAAGTGGATGGGAAGGTGGGATCATTAACCTGGGCTGTGCTTTTTGGAGCAGAAAATATGGAAATTAGGGAGGATGCTCCCAATAATTTATTGAGAGAGGTGCTTAGCGTAGCGGCTACTCAAGTGGGGATTATGGAAACTCCTCCTGGTAGTAATATGGGGCCCCAGGTAAACCGGTACCTTGCCAGCGTGGACTTACCTCCCGGTAACTTCTGGTGTGCTGCATTTGTATATTGGTGTTTTGATGAAGCCTGCAATCATCTGAAACGAACCAACCCACTGTACAAAACCGGTCACGTAATGACCCACTGGAATAAGACCAGGGGTAAAAAGATCAAAGAGGCAGATGCTGCAAATAAACCGTTATTGGTCAAACCCGGTCATATTTTTATTTTGAATACAGGAGGAAGTTCGGGCCATACCGGTTTGGTGGAAAGGGTTGAAGGCGGCTTTATACATACTATTGAAGGCAACAGTAATGACAGCGGTAGCAGCAATGGTATTGGCGTATTCAGGGTACAAAGAAAGATTTTAAAAATCAACAGAGGGTTTGTAGAATACAAATAATGAGTAAATGTAGTTGTTAATATTAAACCATATAATTTTTTACAACGAACAACGAACAACTTTAAACTTTAACCAAAGGTGTTTGCATCTGCAGAAAAAACAAAGAATGTAAATGTGCAGCGGCAGCAACAGCAACAGCAGCCGGAGACTACCTTCTTTCGTAAAGCAGGTGAGGAAAGTTTTTTTGGATCGGCCGAAAATCAGTCTTTTTTTTCTCCTATCATACAGGCAAAGCTATCCGTAAGCAGCCCTGACGATCCGCAGGAAAGAGAAGCCGATGCAGTAGCTGAGCAGGTGATGCGGATGCCTGAGCCGGTTAGGTCTATCAGGGAAGAACAGGATAAAGAATTGCAGAGGAAAGAAGAGGATGAAATAAGAAGAGATGAAGACAAAGAAACTCCTTCAGTTGTGGTGCAAACTAAATGCGAGTCCTGTGAAGGAGAAGAAAGACCCCAGACGAAACTTTTTCGGATGATTCAGCGAAGCGAAGACGGCTCATCGTCTTTTGCTGATGAGGCATTTGATGATTCTCCGGCAGAATACAATATCAATCGTAAAGAGCTTTCTCTTTTTCATTCCGACGTTATCCGGTGCAGTGGAAGGGGGCCGCCCGCAAGCCACATGCAAGGCTCGTTTGAGCAAAATCTTTCTTCTTCAAAAGGAGCAGGAAGTCCTTTGTCATCAAACACAAAGCAATTTATGGAAAGCCGCTTCAATACAGATTTCAGCGGCGTACGTATTCACACAGGCAGTTATGCGGAAAGTTTGAGCAGTCAAATTCATGCACAGGCTTTCACGTATGGTAATGATATTTATTTCAACTCCGGAAAATTTTCTCCTCATTCCGAAGCAGGTGGTTTTTTACTTGCCCATGAATTAACGCATACCATTCAGCAGGGGGCTAATAGTGCCGCTTCTTCTGCTGTCTCCTCCAAAATCATAGCCCCCAAAAATAGTATTCAACGCAGAGGATCTGCTGTACCTTCACAATTGATACATGCTGTTGAGAAAGCAAAAACCGTGGAAGGAAAAATTGATGCCAACAAGCCTCAGGCAGATGGCAGCCGCACGGGATGGGAGCATTTGCTTGATATTTTCAAAACAACTTTTGGTGAAGAGATGATTGTGAGTGGCAGTGGCATAAGTGTGCAAGGTGCAGTTGCTGAACAGGATATTAAAAAGAAGCGGGAAACGAAAGGAATGATCGTTGATAAAACAACGGTTACTGCAGCTAATGCTATTCCTAAAACAACAACCGGTTTAAGAGATGCAATGCCAAGCTGGTGTGGCATTTTTGTGTTCTGGGCTTTAAATAAAAGCGGTGTGCCGATGCCGAAATGGAAACTGGGTGAAAGTATGATTAAACCTGAAGCAGCACGATTACCGGGATCAACACCATTGCCGGGTGATATTGCTTACAGAAATGCCTATTCGCATTTTGCAATTGTTGAAAGTGTAAATGCCGGAACTGTAAGAACGGTTAATGGTAATACTGCCGGTGAAGATAATTTGGGTGGACAGGTGCAAACGACCGATCATCCAATGAGTGCGTGGACAGCATTCTTTGATCCGTTAAGAATTTTGCAGGGTAGTTTGGGTAATGGCGAATCGCCTGCCGCAAATGCAGAACCTAAAACGCTTGCTGAATTACGAAAAAATGTTTTGCATGTTGATACAAAACGGGACGAAGGCGAAGCAACAGAAGAAACTGCTGTTCAGCCAAAACATGAATTAAGTTGCTGGAATGTTGATGCGAAAGGTTCGCTGCAGAATCAGCAAACTGCAGTACAACGCAACGTTGATGAAAATGAATTGCAGAAAAAAGAAGAAGATAAGAACGATGAAGAAAAACTGAATGCAGGTGCCGTAAACCAGTTACAGAAAAAGAAGGCTGAAAGTTATGCTGATGCAACCGAATATGCAGATACTGAAACAGAATCATCAGCAACTTCAGTTCAAACGAAACAGGATAACGAAAACAGTTCTTTGATAAATAATGATCATGCTCATGTTGATGTTCATTCAATACATGAACGTGGTCCACCGGTGCAATGCAGAAGTGAAGAAAGTGTTCAGTGTTCAGTGATTGATGATGCACTTTCTTATACAAGTCTGGGTGCACTGCTTGGTTGTGTCCAAATTACCGATCCTGATGCAACATCAATTTGCCTGTTACGCAAAGCAAGAGATGTGGCCTTGCATATACCCGGTTACCGTGCATTAAGAGTGGTGTTGGGCAGAGACCCGATAACAGGAGAAGCTATTGAACGCAATGGACATAATTTTCTTGAAGCGGCATTTGATATTATGCCAGGCGGTGAATTGTTGTACCAGAAGCTGAATGAACAACATCAGCTAGATGCAGCTGCAGAATGGATTGATGGACAGATTGCCAATCTTGAAACAATTGTCAATGATCTGTTCAGCGATTTTGATCTGTTCTGGAATGGTTTGGATATTGTTGATTTCACTTCGCCCATGCGGGTATTATCGGATGGTGCAAGTATTGTGTTGCGTTTCATCAGACGTATTATTGATTTTGCAATGAATGCTGCTGTGGAATTGCTGGAAATGGTAAAGCAGTTCCTGTTGCAGAAAATTGTTGATTTCATTAAAGAAAACACAACGGCTTACCCGTTGCTTACCGTTATCCTTGGTGAAGATCCGGTTACAAAACAACAGGTTGACCGTAATGGAACAAATATTCTGAATGCACTGCTTGAGCTGGGAGGTGAAGAGGGAATTCAGCAACGCACTAAGATGCAGGAAACCGGAACTTTCCAGAAAGTAGTTGGCTATATTGATGAAGGTATTGCTGTGTTTGGTGATTTATACGGCAGCATTGTTTTGAACTTCAGCCGGATATGGGATATGGTAACCATCGAGGCATTGATGGATCCGGTGGAAACTTTCAGAAGTATCTATGAAATTTTTGCTGAACCAATCAGGCGTGTATTTGATTTTGTAATCCGTGTAGGAAGAGAAATTCTAAAGCTGGTGAAAGAAGTGCTGATGCAGCGGTTAAGTGCGTGGGCAAGAACAGTAAGAGGATATGCATTGGTGACTGTTATTATTGGTAAAGATCCGTTTACGGATGAAGTGGTTCCGTTTACAATGGAGAATGTGATTAAAGGATTCTTCAGTTTAATGGAAGGCGGCGAAGAACAGTACAACCAGTTGAAAGAAAGCGGCGCTATTGACAGAACCGTTGCCAAAATAACCGCGGCTGTGGAACGGTTGAACATGACTCCGGCAACCGTTGTTCAATTGTTCATTGATTTGTGGAATTCATTTTCAATCCATGATCTCATGGATCCGATGGGTTGCTTTAGGCGGATACTTGCCCAATTTGGTGGACCAATCGGAAGGTTGATTGCATTTGTAATTGAAATTGTAAAGATTGTTATTGAAGCCATATTGATGGTGATGAACTTCCCGTTCGATCTCATTAATAACATTATGGTGAAAGCATTGCAGGCGTTTGAATTGATAAAGAGGGATCCTGTTGCTTTTCTTAAAAATTTACTCAAAGCAGTTAAGGAAGGCTTCATGCAGTTTTTTGATAATATTCTTACACATTTATGGAATGGGTTAAAAGAATGGTTCCTTGGAGAAGTTCAGGATGCAGGTATTCCGATACCAACAGATTTTTCAGTCAAGGGCATTATCAAATGGCTATTGGCTGTTCTGGATATTACAATGGAGAAGATTTGGAAGAAGCTGGAAGATCGAATTGGTAAGCCCAAAGCCGATAAGATAAAAAGAATAGTTGAAATGGCTGAACGTGTTGCAAATGCTGCAGGAGAAGCATATCAGTTTATGAAAGATGTTCAGGAACGTGGCTTCATGACGGTGATTGTGGAAAAAATTAAAGAGCAACTATCTAATGTGTGGGATATGGTGCTTGAAGCTGTAAAGAGTTTTGTTATGAATCAGATTATTAATAAGATAACAGCGAAACTGATAAGTATGTTAGATCCCACAGGTATAATGGCGGTTGTAAACAGTGCTATTGCTTTATATAAAGCAATTCAATCGTTTCTTAAATATCTTCGTAAGATGCTTGAGATTGTAAATTCTTTTGTTGAGGGTACATTACAAATTGCTCATGGTTCCACAAAGAAAGCGGCTGATTTTCTTGAACGGGCTTTGGCAAGAGGTATCCCAATTGTAATAGGGTTCCTTGCTAACCAGGTAGGATTGAATTTGAGTGAACGCTTGAAAGATGCACTTGAATTAATTCGTGATAAAGTAGATAAGGGATTAACATGGGTAATTGATAAACTGGTAACAATTGTTGAAAGGCTTGCAGGTACATCTCCATCAGCAAACCCTGATGATGCAAACCAGTCAAATGCTAGTAAAACATTAAACATGAATGGTGAGGGTCACACAGTTTATTTATCATTCAGGTCAGCTACTCCGGTTATAGAAATGGCGTCAGGTAGAAGAGCGTTACTGCGGCAATTAGCTCAAAACGCTCTTAACGAAATAAAAGATAAACATGGACAACCGTGGGATGAAATGAGGACTAAAATTACCGACTTAATGCAAAAAGAACTTGATCCTTTAACGGAACGATTGGTAAGCGAAAATCATTCAGAAGAATTTAAAACACCTTCAGATTATGAAAGTGCTTTGACAGGAGTAACATCTTTACTTACCATTATCGGTGACCATTTTCATCTCAAATCACTCGCATTTGTTTTGCCTGAAACTTCTGAAATAAAATATGGTCCACAAATAAATGGTTTTGCAAGCTCAATGGAAGTTGATGTGTTAACTAAAGATGGGCCTGGAGGATCAGGGGTTAATAATTCTTTGCGAACTGTTGGGCATATGAATAATTTAAACAAGAGGAAAAATGGTAGCGCCAGATATTATGTGCTTGGACATTTGTTAAATGATAACCTGCATGGTCCTGGAAATACCTTTGATAATTTATCACCCATAACTGGCTCAGCGAATGGATTGCATGAAACACAGGTAGAAAGTTTGATTAAAACCGGAATTGATAACGACAGGATATTTAAATATAAAGTTAGGGCTGACTATACAAGAGTATATAATGGATTAATGCATAATTATTTTTTATCAAGAGGTGATACCCTTCGTGCGGGAATTGTAGAAGCAGAACAATATGTTCCGCAACAATTTATTTGTGATGTACAGGAGTTGCAGATGGACGGACAACCATTGTCCGGAGGTTTAACATTAGTCAACCATCCAATACCTGTAAATATTTCGCAAACACCAAATAGCTATGAAGTATAAACAATTAAAATCATGAAACCTTCCATCTACCGCCGCATGTGCCGCCGCACTGCTTCACATGAAGCAGCTAATGCAAACAAAGAATCAAAACAGGAGCATTCTTTTTTTGGGGAAGCTTCACATGAAACTTTTTTTCAACCTTCACGAGTTATTCAGCGTAAGTATGAAAAATGCGAAGAGGAGGATAAAAAGGTACAACGGCAACAAGACAAGAAAGAAGACGACAAAAAACTTCAGCGTGTAACCGAGAAAAAGGAAGAAGATATAGTTGCACCTGTTTCATTACCGGATATTACAACTTATGGACATCCTGCATCTGAATCAGCATATGGTAAATCGGTTCGCTTTGATGGTAAAACTGATGCTGATTTTGATGGCGGTGTCGGGCAAACAAAAAATTTAAAAGCAATTCCGGCAAAAGAGTGTAAGGATTGTTCTGCATCTGAATGCATGACGGTTACCGGATCGTTTGAAATTACTTACACCGTTACAACAAGCGTTATGTTGCCTGATATGCCGGAAGGTTTAACCCCATGCCAGCAAAAAAGAGTGAAAGATGCAATTGATGGTGTGCTTGCCCCTCATGAACAAAAGCATGTAAAAGCTTTTGAAACGTATAATGGAAAAGTGACGCTGCCAATAACTTATACTGGTTGCAAAGATGGGTTACAACCATATTTGCAGGATTTAAATGATGCTGATGGTATTAAACGAAAGGCTGCTGCTAAAGCAAAAAGTGATGCACTTGATCCGTTTTTTGTTAATGTGGATTTAGATTGCGTGGAACCCGTGCCTCCAAAAAAATAATTTGTAACTTGTAATAGTTATGCTTTATACACTGCCTAAAAATATCATCCCTGCATCAGTTCTTGAATCAGCATTAACTGATTTGAAGAAAATAATTTCACACCGTATTCAAAAAC
>CAZFGP010000011.1:0-46097 GCA_964518685.1 uncultured Terrimonas sp. | reverse complement strand
AAGTAATAATAGTAGTAGTATTTTTAATGAATCAATAATGCAAATCTAAAGGCCGCCGGACGTTGTACGCAACAATAGACTCTCACCATAAATTGATTATCAAACCAGACTTCGTATGGATTTCATGAAACCCAAAATAGTATTGCTTATTTTCAATTTGCTTTTTTCAAGTATTTTAGTTGGACAAACGCATTATGGTTTAAAAGCAGGCGTTAACATTTCAAACCAACAAAAAAAAATAAATCCGCCGGGATACTCTTCTGAGAAAATTGAAACAAAACTCTTACCTGGTTTTCAATTAGGAGCGTTCTTAAAACATGAATTGAACCAAAAATTTAGTTTAGCAACAGAATTAAATTTTTCTACTTTGGGTTCAAAGACCGAATACACAAGGACTGATTTCGTTATTAATCCAGACGGTACAATCTCAGGAGAGTCAAGTGGGTATTATAATGACAAGATTCAACAAATAGAGATCCCTGTATTTTTCCAGTATAATGTTAAGAAATTTTATTTTGGGCTTGGGCCGACAATCGGAATAAAAATTTCTTCCAAGATCGACAATTATCAAAACACTTCTTTTAACAGTAAACATTATAACACATTTGACTTTGGTGTCAGTCCAATAATTGGTTATTCGATTCAAAAAAAAGTGGACTTAACTTTGAAATATAATTATGGATTGACAAATGCCGACAATAGAGACTATTCAACAATTAATAATAGAGTAGCAAACTTTTCTGTTCTTTACACCTTATAGGAAATTGTGTGCGTACAACCTGGGTTTTCCGCTATACTGGTTTAAGAATAAAACATCAACAGCAAATCGCTAATCAGCCTTAGTTCCAGCAGACGAATCACAGATGAACAAAATAATATATCTTCAACATTAGCAACAATCTTGGGCATATGTTCCGGGCTGGACGAATCACAGAATACCAGCACAGCAGAAAGCCCTTACCCGTTGTTGCAAAGCCCCAAAATAAAGGCATTAGCGTTGCTACAGATGCCACTTTACTATGACGCTCATTCACAAAATCATAGTATATGAACATCCCACGCTCTTCACTCCAGAGATACTTATTGATCAGCACTTTTCGTTTATGAGCTCTTGCCTCCCACCGCTTCCCATCACTTACCCCAAGTTCCCGCTCAAAAAATACCAGGTCCATTTCATATTGCCAAAGGTTAGCGTTCAGATCAACAGCTGCAAAGTTCAGACAGCGACCCTCAAATCGTGTGGTAAAATCCATCACTTCCGCTTCGGCTATCCGATTTGAGGCGATGAATAACTTCTCTCCCAACGAAGCGTTTTCAGGTCGGGGTACCCTGCCGGGAAGTGCATGATCATAGAAATCTAACAGCCGAGCCGTATCGGCATGATTTGAAAAATGCTGCAGTCCGGTGGTTGATGCGATATGATTTTCGATGGTGTTTCCATTGGTATTCGTCCAAAACTCATACTCTGCAACTATAGCTTTATATGCCCTGAGCAACCACTCCTTATTTTTCTCCTCGTTTTTATTATAGTAACTACGTACCATCATCGAAAAATAAGGCGTCTGACTCCTGTTCTGTCCCCAGCCTAAAGCATTCGGAATAAAACCGAGCATCTCCATTTCATAAATGAAATTATCTATATTATTTTTCGCCTGTTCCATGAAACCCTGCCTCATCAATCCTTCATTGATGAAGTACAGATCCCAATAAAAAAGAGTTCCGGGCTCTAAAGCATAGGAATAAGGAAAGGGAAGCCGTTCTGATTTTCCAACATAATTCAGCCAGCTATCTTTTATGTGTTGCTCCACTTCCGCCCATTTCTCATGGTGTATGGGTTGTATTTTTTGACCCGAAGCGCAGATTGCAAAACATACTGCTGCCAAAAGGACACAAATTATTTTCATTTAATCTGGATTTACGCATCCAATATCTTCTGAATAATTTTTCCGGATTCCTTTTCTTTTAAAATTAATTTTTTTGCTCCATAGTGAGTAACCTCCTCCTTCACCAGATAATGATCCTTATCGTATTCTGTGAGATGGCTGTCTTTCGTTACTCCTGTCCGTCCTCTCCAGATATCCAGCTTTACCTGCTCCCACTGCTTAGTTTTAGCCGACCGATATGCTGCATCTAAAATGCAATTAACCACATAACCATCATAAAATGTTTCTCTGGGCGCTTCTCCTTTTTCAAGTGCATTAAACATATCCATAAACATGTGATTATACCCTAATTCATTTAATTCATCACCTACCGGAAAGAGCCATCCCGTATTTGTTTCAGCTTTTTCCGAAACATAATCTGCGCCTTTGCCTGTAGTAAACATTTCGAAACCGGTACGCAAGAAACTATTGGTCCAGATAGTACCTTCTGTACCCATAACCTCATCCCGGAGATCAAGCCCGCCACGAAAGGTCCAGCTTACCTCAAATTGTCCAATGGCGCCATTTTCATATTTAACCAATCCTATACTATGGTCTTCGGCCTCAATAGGTTTTACCTGCGTATCGGCCCAGCACATCACCTCTACAGGTCGTATATCTTTGCCAATATAGCTTCTTGTAATCTCCACACAATGGCATCCCAGATCCAATATACATCCACCGCCCGCCAGCTCCATGTCCCAAAACCAGTCGCTATGGGGACCCGGGTGTGTTTCTCTCGATTTGGCCCATAATATCCTGCCAAGTGCACCATTTTTGACGCTTTCCAAAGCCTTGATAAATTTAGGGGTATAAACCAAATCCTCCAGGTACCCATTAAATATTCCGGCTTTTTCCACAGCATCCAACATCCGTCTTGCCTCCTCGCCATTTCTGCCCAATGGTTTGGTAGTAACTACAGATTTACCGTGTTTACAACATAGCAATACGGCTTCTTCGTGCAGATGATTGGGCAAAGAAATACAAACCACATCCACTTCAGGCCTTGCAATAGCCTCTTCCATTTCCGTGGTCCAAAAATGAACCCTGTAATCCTGCGCAAATTTTTTGGCACTCTCTTCCCTTCGGGAGTAAACCGTTACAATCTTGTCTTTGTTGCGATACCCCTGAAGAGAATCAGCATAAAATCTTCCAATAAAGCCTGTACCCAGCATTGCAATTTTTTGCATAATATGTATTTATTTATAAGGTTAATACGAAATGTCAATAATAAAACAGCATGATTCAGACAGAAGAACCAGTATTATTTCAACTCTTCAGGATTGGTTATTTTATCTTATCCTTAAATGTAGTGATAAAAAACAGCAGTACCAAGCCGGCAAAAGCTGCCGGTATCCACCAGAAACGCTGCCATTCCAGCAGGGTTAAGGAGGCTTCATCCTTCAGAAAGCTATTGTATAAAACACCAGCAATCTGCGCTCCTATCAGCATACCAATGCCATAGGTTACCAGGACGATCAGCCCCTGCGCCTGTGCACGAATTTCAATACCTGCTTTTTTGTCCATGTATATCTGCCCGGTAACAAAAAAGAAATCATAACAAATACCATGTAATGCTATTCCAGTTAAAATCATCCAGGTAATAGTGTCGGGTGCGCCGAAGGCAAACAAACTATACCGGACTACCCAGGCCAGCATACCCACCCCAAGCATCCATTTAACACCCAGCCTCCTGAAGAAAAAAGGCATCAGAAGCATAAAAATCATTTCAGAGGTTTGACCGATAGTTTGCGTTGCCGCTATATTTTTAAAATGCGCATTTTCCAGAAATAGCTGTGTGTAGTTATAATACAAAGCAAGGGGGATACAAATTAAAAGAGAGCTGAATAAAAAAATGTAAAAAGAACGACTCCCTAATTTTTTAAATGCATCTACACCCATAATTGTTCTGGCGCTCACTTTTTTGCCTGCAGCGGGAGGCGGCGTATGGGGTAATGTAAAGCTGTACAGACCTAATAAAAGGCTTCCTGCAGCGGTAAGATATAAGGGGAGCGGGGTAGCTTCAGGCGGTACGCCATCAGAAACAAAGGATGCCAGGACAAAACTAACCGTCAGTCCGGCTACAATCCAGCCTATCGTTCCAAAAACCCTGATAACCGGAAATTCCTTTTCCTGCTGCGTCATCTGATAAAACGATAGCGTGTTAGCAAGACTCATAGTGGGCATATAACAAATATTATAAGCTATCAGAGATAAAATGAAGGCTATTGGATTGCCTGAAAGCGAAGGAGTAATAAACATAAAAAAAGCACCCAGTAAATGCAAAACACCCAAAATTTTTTGTGTCGCAAAATAGCGGTCTGCAATGAGACCTATAAAAAAAGGCGCTATGATTGCCGCCAGGGCATTAGCCGTAAAAGGCCAATGGGTAAGATTTTTCATGCCATTGGCAGACATATAAACAGCTATGGCGCTATACCAGGCGCCCCAGACAAAAAACTCAAGAAACATCATAAATGACAACTGAAAACGTACCCCAGCTTTCATAACAATAATTTGATTATTAAATCTCCTGTCCCCTCTGCCATAATAACCTGTTAAACTCAAAGATTACAGTTCACTGCAAGATATCAGATTAACACTATAGGCAAAAACCAAACCGCATTAAAAAAGGAAATTACTAAAAGATTATTAAGCGGAAACAAAATAAAATTGAATTTTTGTTCACCGGCCGGTACTGGGAAAGAGACCTATTGCAAAACGTCAGAGTGGTGTATAACACGGAAAAAGGTGAAGCATTGCTGCTTCACCTCAATGATTTTTTAGATCCGGTAAGGTTAAACGAATAACAGAGCAAATACGGTCATAGTGGAAAAAAAAGCCCAGGCCATAATATAGGTCTGCACGATCTCTGCATCCTTCAGCGTAATTAACTTTTTCATAGACACTGTTTTTTAAAGGTTGAAAATTACAGGGTCGGATTACAATTCTTCAAATTGAAGTTTTCAGAGGGGATGTACGGAGTAAGGATAATCGTTTTAAAACGGGGTTCTGTTGTATTAACGGAAAAATTACAGTGGTATTGCGCTGGTCAAAATGGGACAACACCAGCTTTTAGAAAAATTCATCTTTTTTTTATTAATTACTACCAAATTAATAACTTGATGGACTTTTTCATGTTCAATACGAAATATTATTTCAACCTTTTTAAATTTCATAATCACTAAAAATGATGTTTATGATCAAAAATTGGCGAATATTGTCGGTATTAATAGCAATTGGATATTTACCTCTTGCTGTTATCGCACAACAAAAGACTTCAGGTAAAGTAGTGTCCCAAAAAGACCAAAACCCCTTAGCAGGTATTAGCATTTCTATCAAATCAACTACCAAGGGTACTTCTACCAACATATTAGGTGAGTTCACAATTGAAACACAACCGGGAGACATACTGGTCTTCTCGGGAATCGGATTTAAGACTCATGAAGAAAAAGTAAATAATAGCAACAATCTACTAATACAGCTTGAAGACGTAAGTACTGCACTAAGTGAAGTAGTAGTGACAGCCTTAGGAGTAAAAAGAGAAACCAAACGATTAGGCTATGCGGTGCAGGAAGTCAAAGGGTCTGAAATGGATAAAGCAAGAGAAACCAATTTTGTAAGTGGACTAGCTGGGAAGGTAGCAGGGGTACAAGTGATGACTTCACCCAGTGGCGTTGGAGGGTCAGCACGTGTAACAATTCGCGGTGATAAGTCGCTTGATATCAACAAAAATCAACCTTTATTTATTGTAGATGGCGTGCCAATAACAAATGACCTTACCGGATCTACAGGGAGGTCCTACCAGGAAATAGATTACGGAAATGGATCTGCTATGATTAATCCGGACGATATTGAAACCATTACTGTTCTAAAGGGAGCAAATGCTACTGCTCTTTATGGCTCACGCGCAGCTAACGGAGCTATCGTCATAACCACCAAATCAGGTAAAAACGGCCAGGGCATAGGCGTTTCAGTTAATACCGGATTTACTTTGGAAAAACCGCTGATATTACCAAAGCTTCAAAAGGTATATGGTCAAGGCAATAATGGATTGTTTTCTTTTTATGACGGAAAGGCCGGCGGTGTTAATGACGGCGTTGACGAGAGTTGGGGGCCTAAGATGGATGGAAGTATGATCGCCCAACTTAACTCACCCACATCAAACGGTTATAGAGGTGGTGATATCTCGTTAGTTGACGATGGGCTGCTTGGCTCAGCAGCCGATATGGCAGCAAGAGGTACCATCACGCCTATTCCTTTTATCCCTGGAAATGATTTGCATAAATTTTATGAAACAGGCATTACTAATAACACGAATATTGCTCTAACAGCCGGAAATGAAAAAGGAGATTTTAGACTGTCATATACTTTGTTAGACCAAAAAGGAATTATTCCAAATACAGATATTAAAAGAAATACATTTGCCTTTAATTCGGGATATCATTTTACTCCTAAATTTTCCGTGAGAGCAACGGCAAATTACATCAACACCCATAGTAACAACAGACCCAATTTATCCTACGGAACAGAGAATGTGGTCTATTTATTGAATGTATGGATGCCTCAGAGTGTTGATTTAAATAGTCTAAAAAATTATTGGATATCCGGCATGGAGGACCGCCAGCAGTTTAACTTCAATTATAATTATCACGATAATCCATACTTTAATCTTTATGAGAATACAAATGGTCAGGATGCAGACAGGATTTTTGGAAATATTACGTTGAGATACGAGATCGCTGACTGGATTAATATCCAACTTCGGGGTGGGACTGACCTTAATAGTGAATTAAGAAAACGAAAAAGGGCTTTTAGCACGATGCGTTTCAGGTACGGCAGCTACAGGGAAGAACGGGTTCGTAATAGTGAGACCAACATGGACTTTTTAGTTTCTGTTAATAAAAACATAACAGATAAATTTAGCTTTGGGCTTAATGTTGGCGGCAATAAACAAATTAGTAGGATGAATAATTATGAGGTGACTGCCCCTGAGTTGTTAATTCCTGGTATTTACAGCCTCAACAACAATAAAGTAGCACTCGTACATTCAGTATATGACGGAAACAAAATAATTAATAGTATTTATGGCGCTCTACAATTAGCATATGATAATTTTCTGTTTTTAGACGTCACAGCCCGTAATGATTGGTCGAGCAGCTTAACGCTTCCTGCCAAAGTTGATACTTTGGGAAAAACTGTGAACTCCTACTTTTATCCTTCGGCATCATTAAGTACAGTACTCAGCGATATCTTCGAGTTACCAAGTTGGATAAGCTTTGCGAAGTTAAGAACCAGCATTGCACAAGTTGGCAATGACACAGATCCCTACCGTTTTTCTTTCACCTACGGCGTTTCTGATCCATGGGCCGGAATGCCCGCTTACTATTTACCAAGCAACCTGTTAAACTATAATCTTAAACCGGAAATTAGCACATCATACGAAGCAGGGTTAGATTGGCGCTTCTTTAACAACAGACTTGGCGTTGATTTCTCTTATTATGATATCAATACACGTAACCAAATTCTCCCCAGCGTTCCTGTAAGCGTAACATCGGGAGCTTCCAGCCGCGTTGTAAATGCAGGTAAAATCAGAAATTACGGTTATGAATTAATGCTTACAGGACGTCCAATAGAGAACCAGAATTTCAAATGGGACGTAACCATAAACTGGTCTTCGAATAAGAGTAAAGTATTGGAGTTTGACGGAAACGTTACAACCTATAATATGGCTAATCGCCATGGGATATACATTAATGCCACAGTAGGCCAAAAAATGGGGGATATGTATTCAATTGGATTTAAAAAAGTAGATGATCCGAACAGCCCCTATTATGGACAACAAATATTTAACAACGAAGGTCGCTTCCTCGGGACAAATGAGCTTGTTAAAGTTGGAAATTACAATCCTAAATGGTTAGCGGGCATTATCAACTCTTTTTCCTATAAAAATTTCAATCTCAGCTTTTTGGTTGATGCACGGTATGGTGGTCAGATATTTTCAGAAACCTGGGTTGTGGGTTTAGAAGCCGGTCAGTTAATAGAGACCCTGGAAGGAAGAGAGGATGGCTATGATTTGAGTAAGGCTGGCAACGGTATTATCGGTAAGGGTGTTATCCAAAACAGTGATGGCAGTTATAGAATAAACGATATTAAATTAACCGCACGAGAGTATCATCAATCTCGTACTGGTAATCGTGACATTGAACAGGGCGGCATTTTCAATGCTGACTATATTAAATTCAGGGAACTGAGATTTGGCTACTCTTTTGCACCGAGATTCCTTTCCCGAATTAAAGCTAAAACTCTGAATCTATCAATAGTTGGCCGGAATCTTGCCGTCTGGAGCAAAGTACCTCATATTGATCCTGAAACAGCGGCATTATCCGGAGGAACAATTATACCTGGCGTAGAGTCAGTAGGTATGCCAACTACCCGAAGTTTCGGGCTGAATTTGGGCTTCAATTTCTAAAACCCATTAAAAATTTCAAGTATGAAAAAAGGTAAGATTTATATATTAGCATTCAGTGTAGGGTGTTTATTGATAAACTCCTGTACAAAAGGCTTTCAGGAAAAAAATACCAATCCCAATGCTATCAACGATGTAACCCCAAACTTGTTGTTGCCCAATATTATAAGGAGCATCTGTAATGAAATAGTAAACCAATCATGGGGCATAGGAAATATTGTAATTCAACATACTGCAAAAATCCAATTCGTGTCAGAAGACCGGTACGCATGGGGTGACAGAAGCGGATTATTCAACTCTATGTACTCAACCATGAAGGACGTGGAGCGTTTGATAGAATTAGGCGACAAAAAAAATTTGCCGAATTATAAAGCCGTGGGATTAACAATGAAATCCTGGATGTACTCGTTATTAACAGACGCTTACGGAGATGTACCCTTTTCAGAAGCTATCCAAGGGGTAAATGGAAACTTATCTCCCAAATATGATTCACAGGAATCAATCTATCAAGGCATCTTAAATGACCTGGCAGCTGCTAATGCTTCTTTTGATAACAACTCGGGTACGTTAGTAGGAGATATTTTATACAACGGCGATTTATTAAAATGGAAGAAACTTGCAAATTCATTGCGACTTCGTTATTTAATGCGGATTTCTAACAAAAGATCAGTGGCCGCTGATATGCAGTCTATCCTAAACAATGCCGAAGCGCCGATTATTACAAGTAATAATGACAATGGCGCCCTTACTTATTTGACCGTCTCTCCAAATCAATTTCCTTTGCACACGACTCGCTCTGGTTCTTTTGATGAGTTTCGTTTAAGTAAAACTCTTGGGGACAAACTGACCAACTTAGGAGACACGAGAATTGAAATTTTTGCTCAAAAAACCGATGGTACAGGCACTTACGTTGGAGTACCCAATGGATTAAATGAAGTAGACGCACTCGCTTATAACGGAGGACCCAATAACGTATCAAGAGTTGGAAATTACTTTTTCTTAGATGCAATAACAGAAACTGGTTTAAAAGTTGCAAAGGGTTATATAATGGCTTATCCGGAACTTCAGTTTATATTATCTGAAGCCGTAAAAAAGGGGTGGATAAATACCGGGAGCACAGCCCAATGGCACTATGAAGAAGGGATAAAAGCATCTTTTAATTATTTCCAAAGCACTATGCCCGCAAATTACCTCACTCAAGCAGGTGTGGCTTATAACGATACTGATGCCCTGACCTTGATAGGCACCCAAAAATGGATTGCTCTTTTCTTTGGCGGGCTTGAAGCATGGTTTGACTGGAGAAGAACCAACATCCCAGCACTTGTAGCCGGTATTGACAATATAAACGATGGCAAAATTCCGGTAAGGTTTGCATATCCCAGGAATGAGCAAACGCTAAATAATTCAAATCGAACCTCAGCAGTATCCGCCCAAGGCTGGTCATCCGATACCTATAATGAAAAAGTATGGTGGGACCAATAATTAGGGATTAAGCAAAAAGGGCAGTATATTGTTGAGCAGGGTTTTTTATGAAGTAAGTTATCAATATAAAAACGAGATATCTTGACTATCATGCAGTTCTCAACCCTGGTGGCTAAAATAGCTTGATCCTGTGTTATACAATAAAACCGCTTCGCTAATTCCGGAGCGGTTTTATTATTTCCCTTTCTCTTCCAACGCTATCAGTTTTTCAAAAACCGATTCATAATCCTTATTGACATCAGACCACAAATGTTCTGCTTTCTTATAGTTCGTTTCCACTTCCAGAAACTTATTTTTATCTGCATATATTTCCGGAGAGGATAATTGTGCAGATAATTCATTTTTTCTGCTGACAAGGGTAGTTAATTTTTCTTCTAATTCCTGTAAACGCTTCTGTTGCTTCTGAATCTCTTTTTTCAACTCCTTATCAATTGCATTGCCACTTTGCGATTTACTTGCAGATTTCTGATACCGGCTTTCCTCTTTTGGCGGTTCTGGTTTAGCAACAACAGATTTTACCTGATCATCATTTGTCCCATTCATCTTCTGGGCTTTTCTTGCCTTCCATTCCATCCACTCTTCATACCCGCCAGCAAAATCCCTGATCTTATGATCTTCAATCTCCCATATCCGGTTTGCCGCTCTGGATATAAAATGTCTGTCGTGGCTTACCATAATAACGCTGCCCTGATAACGATTTAAGGCCTCAATCAATAAATCAATAGAAAGCAGATCGAGATGGTTGGTAGGTTCATCCAAAATAAGAAAATTAGCCTTACTCACGATCGTTTTTGCCAGGGCCACCCTGGCTTTTTCACCTCCGCTTAATACCTTTATCTTTTTATCGGTATCATCCCCGCTGAATAAAAAACAACCCAACAGATTTCTCAATTCCTGTTCTGTTTTTTGACTACCGCAATTTTTCATCTCTTCCAGAATGTTGTACTGCAGATTCAGCGCCTCCAATTGATGTTGCGCATAAAAACTCTCCTCAACATTATGCCCCCATACCCTGTCTCCCCTGAACGATTCCGTGCCTGCAATAATCCGCAAAAGGGTAGATTTTCCTTTTCCATTAGCACCAATCAATGCTATCTTATCACCCCGGTTAATTTCCGCATCGGCATTGTCTAATATCTTAATATCGCCAAAACTCTTGCTGATATGTTTCAAGGTACAAATAATCTTTCCCGGTATCGTATCTACCTGAAAATTGATCTTAATTTCCGGCCGATCTACTGACACATCCTCTATACGCTCCAGCTTGTCCAACCGTTTGATGGCGCTTTGCGCAGCTGCCGCCTTGGTAGCTTTAGCTCTGAAGCGTTCTATAAATCGCTCCTGCTGCCGGATATACTCCTGTTGGTTTTCGAAGGCCCGTTGCTGCATTTCTATACGCAGCACCTTCTCTGTTTCATAGAAATCGTAATTCCCGTTGTAAAAATGCAACTGCTGCTGATACAATTCTACGATTTTCGTTACCATCCGGTTCAGAAAGAATTTGTCGTGACTTACAATCACTACAGAGCCTTTATAATGCTGAAGATATTTTTCCAGCCATTCTATAGAAGGCAGATCAAGATGGTTGGTAGGTTCATCCAATAACAACAAATCGGGCTGTTGCAAAATCATCTTCGCCAGCAACACCCGCATACGCCAGCCACCGCTAAACTCTTTATAGGGTCGTTGGAGATCAGCATTAGCAAATCCCAAACCCTGCAGTACTTCTTCAGTTTTGTGATGAATATTGTATCCATCCACCAAATCCATTTCATGCAGTTTATCGGAATACTCATGAAGCAAGGCTTCATTTTCATGTTCTATTTCAAGACGCTTACCTAATCGCTCAATTTCCTGTTCTAACAATAATACTCTTTCAAAAGCATTAAGCGCAACCTGCAATATAGACTCGCCGGTATCAAAACTCAGCAAGTCCTGATGTAAATAACCAATGCTTACTCCTTTACCTCTTTCCACCGTTCCGGTGGAAGGCAGGTACTCTCCCACCATTACCTTCAATAAGGTAGATTTTCCGGTACCATTATACCCTATAAGGCCTATTCTTTCACCGGGTTGAATATGCCAGGTAGCATCTTTTACAATAGTTCTCGCACCAAATTCAAAGGTCACATCCTGCAATCCTGCCAACATATCTGCCTAAAATACTTTTACTTTTTTGTTGCATCTGAATCAGATCCCGATATTATACTATCAATTTTGACGGTATCAATTGCCGGCTTAACGGAATCAGCCGATACGGGTTCTGCTACAGGTTCATTATATTTTCCTTCAACGAAAGAGAGGTAATTCTGCACTCTGAAAGTTTGATCAATTTCACTAAACAAGGTTCGCTGTTTGGCACTGAGTCCATCAGGATCCTGTAAATGTTGCATCATTTCCTGTACCGACATTTTACCTAAAGCCGCATAATAATTCAATTGCTGATCAATATCTTTCTTGATATCCTTCAACACCCGGTCACCCATCTCTCTGAAATCGGCTTCATAAGCCGCCTCCATTACCGAAATGCTTATAATATTATGCTGATTACCCCGGCTCACCATACCATAAGGCATATTACCTTTGTCCATTCCTTTATCACACTTTTCAAGCAGTTTTTTTGCTTCTTCTTTTCGTCCTGCCTTTGCCAGGCTTTCAGCAACATTAGCAAAAGCCTGCCTGATGGTAAGCAAATGACGACGATTCTCTTCATCAAAATAAACACCGGGCAAATTAGCATTCCCAAATGCAAACTTGTTCATCATATTACTGTAAGCCACCTCAAGGTTTACATTTCCGGAATTATCCTGAGCAGGCATAACCGGAACCAACCGGTAACTGAGACCATCCATCCTTAGATACTGAGAAAAACCTAACTCATTAAACGGTGCAGTAAAATAAACGGGACGCTTCCAATTGTTGGCAGCAATAATATTTAAAACCGCCAGATCATTTTTCATCAGCGCATTTTTCCCCTGCGGCAAATCAAATCTCAGCTCTTCCAATACGCTGTCATCTGCATTAACGGTGCCATTATTACGAACCAGGGTGGTATCCACCGGCACACTGAACTTTCTGACTGGAAAAGTATTAAAAGTATTGTCCTCACCATAACTTAATGTATATGCAGGATCATCGCTGCCAATGATCTTAGTAAGCACATCGCTTAGATATACATATTGATTTTGAGGAATATTAGGCTTTGCCTCAAAATAAACCACATTTCGTTTGTCGCCTTCAGTCTTTTCAGCCCCCCATAATAAATCTACCGGGTCGCTGTCATTTATCTTATACCGCAGTTGATTGATGTACCAGTCAATGCCCAACAAACTATAATTCACAACCCGGATATCCGGACGGATGCCTTCCACCTCCTGAGCATACCACAAAGGATAAGTATCATTGTCACCAAAAGTAAACAACACGGCATTGGGGGCGCAACTCTCCAGGTAGTTTTTAGCCAGATCACGTGCTAATTCTTTTTTACTCCTGTCATGATCATCCCACTCCTGGAAACCTGTGATAACGGGAACAGCCACAATACAAATCAACCCAGCAGTAAATCCTGCAAGTTTCGGATTCATCACTTTTTCAAACCACTGCTTTACCATCATTACGCCCAGTCCTATCCAAATGGCAAAAGCATAAAATGACCCTGCAAACACGTAATCCCGTTCACGCGGTTGCGGACCAGCGGCATTCAGATAAAATACAATGGCAAAACCGGTGAAAAAGAATAATAAGAAACTGACTAAAAAGTCTTCCCGGTGCTGGCGGTAATGATAAAACAGCCCTATTAGTCCCAAAAGAAAAGGCAAGGCAAAAAGCGTATTATGCGCCTTGTTGTATTTAATGCTATCAGGAATTTTTGACTGATCGCCTAAAAACAGATTATCAACGAAAGATATTCCCGTTAATGTATTTCCGTCTCTCACATTCCCCGTCCCCTGCAAATCATTTTGTTTTCCTATAAAATTCCATCCAAAATAACGCAGATACATCCATCCAATCTGATATCCTATTGCCCATCTTACATTATCAATATAGGTGGGTTTTTCATCTTTATCAAGCCCTAACCAGCTCCGGTAGTAATTGGCATGTCCCTGATCGTTACTGGCGTCCCATACACGGGGCAAAAACATCATATCAGCAGGCTCATACTCATATTCAAAATTCTTTCCAATATTGATATATTTCTTATCCCCCTTTTGCCAACGATACCCTTTCTCCTTCACCATCGGTGTTCCATCCGGATTTCTTCTGATATCTGCCGCAAAAGTTTGTCCATAAATTAAAGGAAAATCACCATATTGCTCCCGCCCCACATACCCCACTAAACTCATAGGATTATCTACATTATACATATCTATAGCAGGATTGGCAGCAGAACGAATCATGGTAGTGAAATAGGTAGAATAACCCATTAGAATAAACGCAAAAGACCAGAGTCCTAACTTTAAAAAATCCAAAACTTTAGTACGGGCATGATATAGTGCATATACGGCAATAACGGTACCCGCTACAAACAGGAGGAAGGTTACAAAAGAGGTGATAAAAGGGAAAGAAAAAAGGAAAATAAATACCGATAACCAGACAGCAAAACCCGTATAATTATTGATTAATTTATCCGCTTTACGGATACCTATTACAATCATAGCTGCCAGCAGGATAAAATAGGTAATAAAACCCGAAAAGAAAGGCAAGCCCAAACCATTTACAAACCAGCGGTCAAATATACCCGATCCGGTTATGGTGTACTGAATCACAAACTTCTGAATAAAACCCGTAATAATACATCCAATAATAAAAGCCCAGAATATACCCCAGGGTGTAGTTTTATAGCGACGGAAATAATATACCATCACAATTGCGGGTATAGCAAGCAGATTCAACAGGTGAATTCCAATGGATAAACCGATAATAAAAAACAAAAGCACAATCCAGCGATCTGCCCCCGGCTCATCTGCATTATGTTCCCATTTCAGAATCATCCAAAAAACCAAAGCGGTCAAAAAAGAAGAAAAAGCATACACCTCGCCTTCTACTGCACTATACCACAAAGAGTCGGTAAAAGCAAAGGCCATTGCTCCTACAACTCCGGCAGCCATAATTGTAAACATCCTTTCCCCATTCAGTTCTGCCCGTCTTTTTTGATAAATCTTACGGGCAAAATGGGTAATCGTCCAAAATAGAAATAAAATGGTTAAACCGGTTGTCAAGGCACTCATGGTATTAACGGCTTTGGCAGCGGTTAACCCATTATCACCAAACAACACTATAAAAATACGTCCAATGATTACAAATAATGGAGCTCCGGGCGGATGCGGAATTTGCAGCTTAAAACAACTGCTCACAAATTCACCGCAATCCCATAGACTTCCTCCGGCTTCTGAAGTGAGAATATATACGATACTGGAAAGAACAAAGACCATCCAACCGGTAATATTATTAATCTTGTTGAAGTTCATATTAGTACTGTCTTTTATAAGATTGGCAAACCTACACGAATTTTAAGAAGCTACAAAACTAAGAAGTCGTTAATTTCCACTGGTTCGGTTAAAGCCAAAACCGGTATTGCGTCTCTAATACCTAAGGCTCTTACCTCCGCTGCCATGATTAAAAAAATAATTACGGCGGGATTTCATTTTGTAATTTGAGGAGATTTTTAATGACCAAATGGAGCTGAAAAATGAATATAGAAAAAGAAAGATTAAAGGATGCGGACTGGAAACATTGGGGGTCTTATGTGTCTGCCCGTCAATGGGGAACAGTAAGAGAGGACTATAGCGCCAATGGCGATGCCTGGAATTACACTACTCACGACATGGCCAGAAGCAAGGTCTGGAGATGGGGAGAAGAAGCTATTGCAGGGATATGTGATGAATTTCAATTATTATGC
Source organism: uncultured Terrimonas sp. (assembly GCA_964518685.1). Lineage (GTDB taxonomy): Bacteria > Bacteroidota > Bacteroidia > Chitinophagales > Chitinophagaceae > Agriterribacter. The sequence goes on along the minus strand of CAZFGP010000011.1, from coordinate 30,325 downwards.
TTTGGGGTAGCCCTATGGAATAAAAGAGATAAGATTATCAAAGAACGACTGTTTGGATTAAGTAATGATGAAGGAAATCATGGAGAAGATGTAAAAGAAATGTATTACTACCTGGATGCCACGCCTACCCATTCCTACATGAAAATGCTGTATAAATATCCGCAACAGGAATTTCCGTATGACTGGCTGGTATCAGAAAACAAAAGTCGCAGTAAGGCAGCTGAGGAATTTGAACTGATGGATACCGGCATTTTCGATGACGACCGGTATTTTGACGTGTTTGTGGAATATGCAAAAGCGGATAAAGAGGATATCCTGATCCGGATTACGATCCATAACCGGGGAAAAGATACGGCAAGTCTGCATGTGCTACCTACCCTCTGGTTCAGAAATACCTGGAGTTGGGGAGAAAATGATTACAAACCCTCCCTTTCCCTATCAGGTAATCACTGCATCGGTATTAATCACGAACAATTACCGGTAAAATACCTCCATTACCAAAATGGGGAAGCCTGGTTCTGCGACAATGAAACCAATAATCAGAAATTATATAAGAGTGCCAACCTTTCTCTCTATCCCAAAGACGGGATCAATGATTATCTGATTCATGGACTGGACACAATCAATCCATCAAATGAGGGGACTAAGGTGGCAATAAATGAATCGCTTACCATCGAAGCCGGCAAATCAGCCATTATTAAACTTCGGTTGACTGATAAAGATTGGGAACAACCTTTTTCAGATTTTGATCTGTTATTTGAGAGGCGGAAAGCTGAAGCCGATGCCTTTTACGCAGAGGTACAAAAAAATATAGCAGATGAAGAAGAACGTGATATACAACGTCAGGCTTTTGCCGGGATGTTATGGAACAAGCAGTTTTATTATTACATGGTTGAGAGATGGCTGGAAGGAGATCCCGGATTTCCACCCCCTCCCAGGGAAAGATGGCATTTACGGAATGTTCATTGGACACATGTTACCAATATGGATATCATTTCTGTACCGGACAAATGGGAATTTCCCTGGTATGCGGCCTGGGATCTTGCCTTCCATTGTGTGACCCTTGCCATGATTGATCCTGATTTTGCAAAACAACAACTGCTACTGTTTACCAGAGAATGGTACATGAACCCCGACGGGGCTTTTCCTGCCTACGAATGGGCTTTTTCGGATGTTAATCCTCCCGTTCACGCAGGGGCGGTTATCCGTGTTTTTCGTCAGGATGCCGCCATAAACGGCAAGAAGGACTATTTATTCCTGGAAGAAGTCTTCCAAAAATTATTGATCAATTTCACCTGGTGGGTCAACCGGAAAGACACTGAATCAAAGAATATATTCGAAGGCGGATTCTTAGGATTAGACAACATCAGCGTATTTGACCGCAGTACCCCCATGCCGAAAAATGCCATTATGGAGCAGGCGGATGCCACCAGCTGGATGGCCATTTATGCACTTAATATGTTGCATATTGCGCTTGAACTGGCTACCTACAATAAGGCGTATACCGGAATGACCACCAAGTTCTTTGAACATTTTATGTATATCGCCGGCGCTATGGCAAATATGGGTGAAGGGAATCACGGACTTTGGGATGAAGAGGATGAATTTTTCTACGATCAGGTAAGGATGCCAGATAATACGGTAACCAAAGTAAAACTACGCAGTCTGGTGGGACTTATTCCACTCTTTGCCGTGGAAGTGATTACAAAAGAAATCCTTGACCGAAACCCTGTATTTGCCGCAAGGATGGCCTGGTTTCTTGAACATCGCCCGGATCTGGCAGCTTTAGTGTCCCGCTGGTATGAAGGCAGTGCGGAACACAAGAGATTATTGAGTCTGCTTCGCGGGCACCGAATGAAGCGTTTGCTTAACCGGGCTCTCGATGAAACAGAATTTCTAAGCCCTTATGGTATTCGTTCTCTTTCCAGAAAATATGAGACCAGTCCTTACAAATTGGATTGGGAGCATGATTCGGAGCCGATTTTTTATGTCCCGGGAGAAAGTAACAGTGGTATGTATGGAGGCAACTCCAACTGGCGGGGACCTATCTGGATACAAATGAATTTTCTGATCATTGAGGGATTGCGTAAGTTCCATTTCTTCTATACCGATGATTTTAAAATAGAATATCCCACGGCTTCGGGAAAATATATGACCCTGAAAGAGGTGGGTACCGAATTAGCAAATCGTCTTTTAAAGATTTTTAAAAAAGATGAAAACGGGGAACGTCCAGTTTATGGTAACAACGATAAATTGCAGCATGATCCTCATTTCAATCCATATGTTTTATTCTATGAGTATTTCCACGGAAATACCGGAAAAGGATTAGGCGCTTCCCATCAAACAGGGTGGAGTGGTTTGGTTGCGAACCTGATTACGATGAAAAACAAAGACCAGCCTGCTCAGTGATAACAGCATCAAGCCGACTGAGTAACTTAAGATACAAATGGAATAATTTAAAATTGCAACAATGTTTCATTTTTTATTTTTGCAGTTCAAAGTGTTACATTGAAAAAGAAGAATTACTCCTTTCGGCTTATTTCGGGTATGTGTCTTGCAGGTTTCCTGTCTCTGCCGGGGCTTTCAACCTCACAGCAGCAACATGATAATTTACCGATAAAAAGCAAACAGGAAATTGTGCTTTCGGGAAAAGTTCTGGATGCCAGAACTTTAGACCCTCTACCGGGAGCCACAGTATATTTAGCAGATGCAAAGACCGGAGCAGTAACGGATATCAATGGGAAATACAGCATCAGGAATATTTCAGCAGGAAATTATCTTATTGAAGTATCTTCTATCGGATTTGCCAGCATCACCGAACAAATTCAACTGTCCGGAAATTATGAAAAGGATTTTATGCTGCAACCTTCCATCCTCGAAAACGAAGGTATAATGGTGACCGGGGTTTCCACAGCTACAAAAATCAGAAGAACACCGGTACCCGTCACCATTATGAGTAAAAGAGAATTAACTGCATTGACAGCAACCAATTTGATTGATGCCCTGACCAAAAACCCGGGAGTGGCACAAATTTCCACAGGGCCTTCTATCTCCAAGCCGGTTATCAGAGGACTGGGATACAACCGGGTAGTAGTGCTAAACGATGGTATCCGCCAGGAAGGGCAGCAATGGGGAGATGAGCATGGTATTGAAATAGATGAATACAGCGTGCAGAAAGTGGAGATATTGAAAGGACCGGCAACCATCATTTATGGAAGCGACGCAATGGCAGGTGTTATAAACATAATCACAAACACTCCAGCTTCTGAAGGAACCGTTAAAGGAAACGTATTAATGAACTACCAAACTAATAATCACCTCAGGGGTATTGGGCTCAATTTTGCTGCTAATAAAAACGGATGGAACTGGAATATTTATGGCACTTTTAAGGGTGCTCAGGACTATAGAAACAAATATGATGGTTACGTTTTCAACTCTAAATTCAATGAAAAAAACCTGGGCGGATATCTTGGCTATAATGGCAGCTGGGGGTACAGTCATTTCATAATAAGTAGTTTTAATCAGGAACCCGGATTGATAACAGGAGAACGCGACAGTGTAACGGGGAAGCTGGTTCGGGGAATCAATTTCAATGGCACGGCAACTGCCCGAATTGCTGACCGGCACGATTTCAAAGGAATTTATCCGGTATCGCCAAATCAGAAAATAAAACATTTTAGAATAGCATCAGAAAACCGGTTTAACCTGGGGATAGGAAAACTGAACCTCAACCTGGGTTTTCAAAACAATAAAAGAAAAGAATTTGGGAATGTATTAACTCCACACATTCCCGAATTATATTTCGACCTCAGCACGTTTACCTATAATTTTCAATATCATTTTTCGAGTTTCCACAAATGGAAAACCGCTATTGGGCTTTCCGGTATGTATCAAAGCAATACAAATCAGGCGAAGGAGTTACTGATTCCCGCTTATCATCTCTTTGACGCAGGAGCTTTCGTTTATACCCAAAGAAATTTTAACCGCTTTACCATCAGCGGAGGGTTACGGTTTGACAATCGCAACCTGGATTCCAAAAGATCGGAAGAAGATGGCGAAATAAAATTTGAGCCGTTTTTTCGCTCCTTTAATAATGTTTCAGGAAGTGCAGGCATTAGTTATGAAATAGATAAGCATACTACACTAAAGTTTAATATAGCCAGAGGATTCCGTTCACCCGCTATTGCCGAGCTGGCATCAAATGGTGCACACGAAGGCACCAACAGGTACGAATATGGCAGTCTGAACCTTCAATCAGAAACGAGCCTCCAGACTGATATTGGTGCAGAGTTTTACACCGACCACGTTTCTCTGCAGGCAACCGGTTTTGCAAATGTTATTGATCACTTTATCTTTTACAGAAAACTTACTAATAGAAATGGTGGAGATTCGCTGATATTAGTGGAAGATAAAAGGCTTTATGCTTTTAGTTTTGATCAGGCTAAGGCTGTTTTGTACGGTGTAGAGCTATATTCGGATGTTCATCCCCATCCATTGGACTGGCTGCATGTTGAAAATACCTTTTCTTTTGTCAGGGGCATATTCAGCCAACCCATTGAAGGGATATATAACATCCCTTTCATCCCGGCAGCCCGTTTGATTACACAATTAAAAGTAGGCTTTTTGAAAGAGGGGAATCGTCTCCGCAATTTATCCTTTACTGCAGAGATAGATAACACTTTTCGTCAAAGCAAGGCCTTCACAGCGTATAATACCGAATCAATCACAGAAGGATATACTCTTTTAAATGCCTATGTTAATGCTGATATTATGCGCCGTAAAAAAGTCTTGTGCTCCATTTATATATCGGGAAATAATCTCGCTAATATTGCTTATCAGAATCACTTAAGCAGACTGAAATACACCGGTATTAATTATACAACGGGTCGTGAAGGCGTTTTCAATATGGGAAGAAATTTCAGCATCAAACTAAATGTGCCTTTATCTTTTTAGTCTCCAACCTGCAAAGACCTGCAAATTGAATAAGAAAAAACAATTATTACGTCTGCCGTAATTCGTCCTATACTGAAGCTCTCAGCGTCAGTTTAAAAGGTACTTCCATATGCTCTTTCGAAGAGGAAAGGATCAGTTCGGCAGCTCTTACCCCCATCTGCCTGAAGTCGGTGGAAATAGTTGTAATTCCGTTTAGAATTATTTTCTTTAGAGGCGTCTCATTATAAGAAATCACACCGATATGTTTCCCGACTTTATATTTCATGGTAATAAGGCGTTCAATAAGTGTGACGAGGTCTGCCTCCATCACATTTATATAAACTTCACCACTACCGATCGGCTCTTTTTCAATATCATGTACAATCTTGTGAGTGAAGGCATATTCCTGACAAAAACGATTAAATCCTTTCAGAATACCACTTGGATAATAACTTTTTTCCGGAAATATAATTTTCAGGGTATGGTATTTGGCCAACGGTTTTAAAGCCTGCTCCAAGGCATAATAGATGTCATTTTCAAAGTTTTCGTATACCGCACCGTATTCTCCATCCACTCCCGCAACCTTTTTATCCAACAGGATCAATTTATGCTTGGGAATTGTATTGATAATTTCATGAGCGGTTTCACCACCTTCAATAAAATGCGGGATAATTACATAGTGGGTATACTCTTCCTTTGCATTATTCAGTAATTTTTTGAACAGTTTGAAGTCGTTATTATAAATATAAAAATCAATGGCTATATGCTCTCCCAGCGTTTCTACAAAGCCATCATAAATAATCTTTTTATGGGCGCTCAGTTTATTAAACAAGAGCATGACATGCCGGGATTGCTTAATATCGTCTTTATTGATATAATATCCTTTTCCGGGAACAGATGCGAGTATCCCCATTTTTTTAAGGTGCTTGTATCCTTTTTCAGCAGTATCACGGGAAATCTCAAGTTCAAAACTGAGTTCATTTATGGAAGGTACCAGGTCGTCTTTTTTTAGATTACCCGACTCAATAGCATTCATTATGGAATGGGTAAGTTGCAGATACTTTGGCGTAGCCGAAAACTCGTCCACCTGCACATTTTCAAAAAAATGACGAAATTTCATTCAATTATTTCCTCTTTGAAGTATTTCAACAATAGTTCAGTGACTCATCCTGAAAAATGACTTTCCCTTTTACCATAGTCATGGAAACCTTAATATCATCATTAAACAAAACGATATCCGCATCTTTTCCCTTAGCCAGAATCCCTTTTGCATCGCTAACTCCTGCAATACGGGCGGGTGTAGCAGTAATCATCTGCACCGCCGTTTCGAGGGGCAGTTCGGCTTTCTGAATCATGGTTCTCACCAGGCGATCTGCGGTAGCAACACTTCCTGCAAAAGAGGTGCGGTCGGGAAGCTTGGCAACTCCATCCTCAACAATTACCTTCAAACCATCATGAATATTACCGAGGATGCTCTCCCCCTCAGGCATACCCGCAGCCCGAATAGCATCGGTAATCAGCGCAATACGATCCGCGCCTTTTATTTTATAAATCAGTTTGAGCAGAGGGGCGGGCAAATGACAGCCATCCGCAATAATTTCCACATCCATATCATCTGTAAGGAAAGCCGTTTCCACCACACCGGCATACCGGTAGGCATTGCGCCGGGTAACTCCCGACATGCCTGAATACAGATGAGTAGCCAGCGTAAATCCGTTTTTGAAAGCTTCGTAAGCTTCTTCATAAACAGCATCAGTATGTGCTATTGCCGGAAGTATTCCCCGGGCTTTAATGTATTTCCCAAACTCAATTGTGCCTTCCAATTCGGGAGCTGCACTCCATCGCTTAATAGAAGAAGTATGTGCTATAATCTTTTTATATTCTTCCGGATCCGGATTCCGAATATATCTGGGGTCTTGTGCGCCCCGTTGACTCATGGCAAAATACGGACCTTCCAGGTGTAAACCCAGAAACTGAGCGCCCCTTTCATTTTTTTCTTTTGCTGCTTCGTAAGTATCTATGGTCTTAAGAATTCCATCAGTATGGCTGGTAAGCGTGGTAGGCCACATAGCCGTTGTACCATAACGGGCATGAGTAGCAGCAATTTCCAGACAACCTGTTACGCTATTGTCCATAAAATCGTGGCCGCCTCCGCCGTGTACATGAATATCAATAAAACCCGGAGAAATATACAATCCTTTAGCATCTATTTCCAAAGCGTCTGCTACCTCAATATTTTTTTCCGTTACCTCCGTAATAGAACTCCCGTTTATGAAAACCGTACCCTTTTTAATTACACCTGAGGGAGAAATAACCTTACCATTAAAAATTTTTATACGCTGCATCGTCCACCTTGTTTAAACCTTAAAATTATTGATTTTTTCTAATCGGATGGCTAAACCTGCAGAACTAAAGAACATTGCAGCGACAAAAACCTATCAATGCAGGAAAAAACAGAAGCCTTTTCTGCGTATGGAGTGAAGGAATGCTGCATCCGGTTTAATACCTTCTTTCCGGGTAAATCTCTCCGGAAATTGCAGCACATACTTATTTTATCTCAGTAAAATAAAAGCCCCATCCTCTTTTAAGCTGGTCAACCTTTATCAGAATGTCATTCTCTCCTTCTTTCAAAGGCACAGTTATGATATCATCATTCACCTGCGCCCTTCGTCCAAGCTGACGATCCAATACCAATTTGCCATTGATCCATACCCGAACGCCATCATTGCTGCCTATTCCAAATTGCACCTGTCCGGGATGGTCGGCATAGATGGTTCTACGGGCGTAGGCTACTACATTTTCAGATGGCCGAAATACTTTTGTAAAATCAATATAACCAGAAGCAGGGTTATTAAATTTCTCCCATTTCAGTTCCACTCCATTCTTGCCTGTTACGGATTTTTCAAGATTAAAATCCCGCTCGGGAGAGAAAGCAGTAATCAATCCCTTCCCATTTTCATTATCAAAAGGACCGATTATCCACCAATCGGTAAAAAACTCCTGATTCAATTCTACTCTCGATATAAATTTTGCAAGATCTCCATGACCAGGTCCTTCGGCAATTCTGGTTATCTTATGCTCATTGATGATTCGCTTAAACCATTTGAGCGCTTTTGGCGCTTCCTCTCTGCTTATATAAGCTGTTCCTCCATTAATGTAAAAAAGCAGCTTGGTATATATTACAGGTAAATAAGCCAGTTCAATCCGCTTCAATAACGGCTCATCATTTTCTGAAGCCTGAAGCGCCAGAGCAAACAGGCTGTCGGCTTTGTTAATGGTATTAACAGAAAGATAATTGACTTCTTCGGGATCTGCATATATACTGAAGTAAACAGAATCTGGCTTTACCTGATCATGAAGCAACCGGATATATTCACTGATATAAACAGATGCCTTGCCATAAACTTCTTTTACAAATTCATCAATCAGCAATTGCCCATCCTGATCAGGGTTCCACATCAGTTGGGCAAACACCCATGCACGCAGGGTAGAAAATTCGCTGCCACCCGCCGATGGCATATTACTGCCTTGTGCAAACAGCCCTTTCACCTGATGATCGGCATAAAACTTCACATCATTCTTTAGTGGTTCAAAATTGGGAAAGGGAAGGAGATAATGATTATAATCTGTGAAATAATCCCAAACCGTAATTCGTTTGGCCACAGCTCGCCATAATTCAAGGCGTTCTATAAAGGGTTTGTGACTATCACAACCTCCAATTTTATGTGCAGAACAATAGTTATAATGACATAAACGGATAGTAATATTATCTGCCGGGCGAATGGTTTTTGGAGGAACTTCCGTATATGCATAGGCCAGCGTCTGAAGTTTCACATCGGGATAAACGGCTGCAACTTTGGCGGCTATCTGGTTAACAAAATGTATGAGGGTTCCCGAATGACTTCCTTCTGCTTCATCGAGCGCCTTACATTCTCTGCATTCGCAATACCCATAACCATCATTTTGATCAACAGCAAAAATGGCGGCTTCGGGATGTTCTTTTATCCAACGCATAACCGTTTCAGTGGCGATCTTTATAACTGAGGGATTAGTGAGACAAAGCTGGGCGTCCATTCCAACCCTTTTACCATTCACCTCCGAAAAATATTCCGGGTGTTGTTTGAAATATTTCTCAGGAGAAACCAACTGATAAAAACTATGAACAAAAGGATAAGAGATATAACTGCCACCCATTGAGTCAGGAACCGGCACCATCCCGGGATTCAAACGGTTATGTAAAGCCCATTCAGAATCGTAGGCTTCATGATACCAAGCCTCGCGATATTCAAATGCCGGTTGTTGGCGATCATCCCGATTGGGTAGCGGAATAATTTTTCTTTCGGGGATTTTTACCACCTCTTTGGTATACCAGCGACAGCCCAGATGATCCGATAAGTAACCGATTACTCCATATAATGTGCCTCTAGGCTCTCCGCCGGCAATTAGTAAATGTTGACTGTTTGATCTGATAATGTATTCTTCTTTGCCAAAGGCAGAAGGTTCAATACCTGATAACAGCGATTCGGGCACTTCATAAAAACCAACAAAAATATATCGCTGCTGTGAATCTTTCTGGTGTGTAACCGGAATTTTATACCCTGTTATTTCATACAAATAATGCCCCAGTTCCCGAGCGGCAAATTTTTCTGTACGGGAGGCGCTATCGGAAACGAATATTTTGAAATCACTCCTGCCATCAGCTATAAGTATATTGGATGAGCCACAACTTTGCAAAGAAAACAGAGATGCTATTACAAAAACAAAGAATAGGTATTTCATATACCAATACAGAGAATCATAATCCGGCTAAATACTTAATATTATTCCGTTTTATTCCTGCCTCGCCGTTTTAATGTAAAACTATTATTCATATCTGAGCGCTACAATAGGATCCAGCTTAGCCGCTTTCCAGGCAGGATAAATTCCTGCCGCCAAACCAACAAAAGAACAGGTGAGAATGGCGATAAATATTAGGAGCCATGGAATAAAAAACGGCACCTTCATTAACATTCCAACAAGATTACCCACTGTAATGCCAAGTATTATTCCTACTACGGCTCCCATCAGGCTAATCATAATAGATTCAAAAAGAAATTGCTGTCGGATATTTTTCTTTTTCCCGCCTAATGCCTTTATCAGTCCCACTTCTTTTGTCCTTTCCGTTACTGCTACCAGCATAATATTCATTAATCCGATTGCCGCTCCGATAAGGGTTATAAACCCTATACCACCGGCAGCCAGCGAAATTTTTCCCAGTAAACTAATGAAGGTTTCAGCAATAGCATCACTTTTATCAATATAAAAATTACTTTGTTCCGTAACAGTGAGGTTTCTTATTGGACGGAAAACACCTTCTGCCTCTCCGATCGCATCATTAAGCTGATCCACATTTTTTACCTGAACCCCGATGTAATATGATGTTTTACCCAGAGAAAAAAGTCTTCGCAAGGTGCTATAGGTGGTAAAAACCACATTATCTGCCTGCATAAAAGAGCTGCTGCCCCTGCTTTTTAAAACCCCAATTACCCTAAACTTGTTTACCCCTACCCGAACGATTTTATCTAATGAACGTTCCACTTTGTCGCCAAACAATTTCTTGGCCACATCGTAACCCAGAACACATACATTCCTCGCACTTTGAATATCAAGATGGCTAAAGTTTCGTCCAGATTCTATTTCATATCCGTTCAGAACAAAATAATTTTCATCGCCTCCCGAAATACGGGCATTGGGATTGGTTTTTTTATTTTCAAAAAAAACCGTTTGCCCTCCTTTTCCACCTATACCAATACTCACTAATGCAGGATAATCGTATCGTTCCTTAAACGCTTTGGCCTGCTCATAGGTAATTTCTTTTCCAGTATTGGATTTTTTAACCTTTTTATCTTTATTTCGGCTGCTTGTTTTTGTAACTTCTGCCCGGTTATCTCCAATCTGAATCCGGCTTTCTTTATAACGGATACTAAAGGAATTGGCTCCCATGGTGGCAAAACTTTCTTTGAGGCTGGCATTCATCGCCTGAATAGCCGTAATGATGCCTACCAGCGCCATAATACCAAAAGCAATAATAGCCACTGTAATGGAAGTGCGCAACCGGTTACCTGCAATTGTCCTGAAAGCCAATATAATCGTATCCCTGATATTCATCCGACTTTTTTATACAAAATCCTGTCTAAAATTACACATCTCAGATGCATCATCAAAAATAGATTTTTACGAATAGCTTAAAGATTATTTATAAAAGGTATGCCCCAAAATATGTTTATTTTGGGGCATACCTTTCATCCGTTGTGGAATCATTTTCTCGCAGGCTTATCCGGTGGAGCTGCACCCTTATTAGCCTGAGTACCCGACTTAGGTTGAGGGCGGTCTAATGCCTTTTCAAGCACTTCTTTATTGTTTTTTGCATCCACATTGTTCGGATCAAGACTGATCATCTTATCCAAATAATAAATTGCCTTTTCATATTCTTTCAACTGGTTGGCGTTGTAGCCGGCCAGAAAACCATAGGCTAATAACAGTTGAGACTTATATTTCACTGAATCTGCAGAAGCCAGTTCCGCAAACTTTTCGGCATCCTGAACCGGTAAGCCCAACTCCATGGTGGAATCTATCGTCCATTTAGTTCTGAATCCACCATAATAACCCTGAACATCATCAGGGTATTTCTCCTTATATAAATTAAACACACTATCAGCAGTCTGATACTTATCTCCATAAAAATTCTCCCATCCTGCGTAAAAAAGTTCAACTTTACCATAGCTGGTATCCAGGGTAAGTATTCTTGTAAGCCAATCTGCGGATTTTGCCCGGTTACCAATTTTTTTATACATATTGGAGGCAGCGGTAGCATATCCAATCCTGTCCTTCATGACGGTATCCATCTGAATAGCTTTATCAAAATAGGTGTCAGCCTGATCCAATCTGTCAGGAAATTTAGCAGAAATTTCTGCCATCTTAACATAGTTATCGGGCAAAAACAGAGAGGAATCTGCTTTGGCAAAAAACAATTCCATATTTTTTAGGGCATTGAGTGAATCCCCTAATTTATCATATGCATATCCTCTGACCCTGTACAATTTGGGGCTGGCCTTGTCCCCTTCTTTTTGCAATTTTTCATCCGCTTTTTCTATAGCGCCCTTAAAATCACCCGAAGCATAAACAAGGCTTATCTCTTCTGCTTCAACGGAAGGAGTAAAATCAGTATTATTTTTATATTTTTCAAAATAATCTCTGGCTTTATTTACGTCTCTCGAATACCAGTAAGCGTACAGTTCATAATAAGCGGGGGCATAGGCAGGATCAAGCTCCACAGCTTTTTCATAATGTTTTAAGAAGATATTAGCCTGTTCATTCCCCTGGGTAACATAGATTTTGCCAATCTTATATTCTGCTTCTGCCAATTTCGGATCCAGCGTTAAGGCATTCTGATAGGAAGTTACAGCTTGTCCTCCATCTAATAATTTGCGGTAAGCATCGCCCATGTTGATGTACACATAAGGTTCCTTGAAACGCCGAATCTGAGTGGCCTGAGTCAGCTTTTCAATAGCATATTTTGCATCTCCGTCAGGTGCATCTGCATTAGCTCGGCCGATTGCATTTAAAATATCAATGTCTTTTCCTTTGGTAAGGCTGATGGCCGTTTCAAAGCGCTGTCGGGCATCATTGCCTTTATGCTTCATTAATTCCACCTGTCCCATCCCCACCAGCAATAAAGGCTCACTGCCTTTACCCTGCAAAGCGGTCTGATACAGTTTTTCGGCGCCTGCAAGGTCATTCAGTTCAATCAGGGTTTGCCCCAACCAATAGGTTGCGTCTACATCACCAGGTTTTGCTTCCAGTGCTTTTTCCAGTGCGTCTTTTGCACTATTGTATTTTTCGTAGTAGAAGAATTTCTTCCCATCCTCCACTGATTGCGCAAAAGCAACATTGCACAATAAAACAACGGCTACCAATAATCTTACTGTGTGCTTCATCATCGTTGATTTGAAATTTTGGTTTTGGTAAATGTAAAAATATTTAAAATAATAATTATTCTTCTTTAATCTGTGCCGATCGTATAGTAAAATTCATATTCGAAGGTACCAGATATGCCCGCTGAAATATCAACTGCCCCTTCTCATTTTTTAGGAAATTAGTAAATCCTCTGCCTAATCCACTATAATTCTCCTTAACAATATAATATATTCCTCTAACCATAGGATACCTTTTAGTGGCAATATTTGCCTGATACGGCTTAACAAATTTATCCGGATCATTTCTTGCTTCAAGCGAGGCCACCTTAACTCTAGTAAGAAAATCAAGATGTTGTTCATCTTCCGGATTCCCAATCCAGCTAACCCCTACAAATCCAATTGCATCCTTATGACCTGCCACATAATCTATTACCCCTTCACTCGATTGAGCCGCAGTGACCTCAGGCGACAAAGAATTGCCTTTCAATACCGAATCTATCATATACCGGACGGTACTGGTGGCCGAAGTGCCATCCAATACCGGGCGCAACTTATAACCACTTGTGCCATTCATCAAAGATCGGATGTCTCCCATCGAAAAAAGAGAATCTTCCGCTTTATTATTTATAATTACAGCAATCGCATCCAGGGCAATTTTACCCCAGAACGGAGCAAATCCGAGTGAATCTTTCATAGATTTTGCCTCCTCATCCGTTAAGCCACGGGTTACAATAACCATACGAATACTGTCATTAACCAGATCTTTTAAACATTCTGCCTCTGGTTTATAATGAGGGATAACAGTGGCATCAGGATACTGAGACAGAAAAACTCTGAGTTGCGAATCAATGATGGGTTTAAAAGATTCATCTACGCTAATATGAATTACTCCAGACCTCAAGTCATCAGTTCCAACAATCTTTCTGGTTTTTCCACTATTACAACTTACCGATATAAGTAATATCACTGAGCATAACCCCCATTTAAACATATTTATTAAATACTTAATATCGTTCATTTTCTAATATTTTTTCGTTGATATCCTCGATACAACCGGAATAATCCATAAGCAATTCCCACAATTCCAAAAAGAGTGTCTATTACCGCATCTGTTTGAAACCACCCAAGCCCCAGCCGTTTATTCAACAAAAAAAATAATCCCAAAACCAGCCATAGCCCACCCATTGCATAATCATACAAAGAATGAAAAAAAGCCTGTCTTTTTCTCTTTTGCTCTTCCCAATTCTGCTGTGCTGACATCAGGTCTGTTTTAGAAGGTGGCCAAGTTAACAAATCCTTTGAAAAAGACCGCAACTATGTCTATTAAAAAAATAATAATCATTTCTGTTTTCCTGATTTTTCAAATGCAGGTAAGTAAAACTAATAAATCCTGCAAGACCGCGTTAGATTATAGTTTCTGCTATTTAAACTATAATTCTGTTTAAATAACGGATGCGTTCGAATAATCATATGTTAAATTTATTCCAATCAATTGTTAACTCTGTCATAAGCATAGGCATAACGCCTGCAACAATTCAATCTTTGGCACTATTTTTTGAGATGAGGCTGTGCATGGAATGTAATTTAGCCACGCGGTCATAGCTGTTGGAAAAATTTTTACTTTATACTTTAATTAATGTTTTGATTATGAAAAGAGAAAATTCAATTTTTAAGAAAATATCAGTGATTGCAGCGTTTTTATCCGTACTCTTTTTTTCTTCCTGTCTGAAGTCAAACGACAATACACCCCCCACCCCGGTCGCAGGTTTAATGGCTTTTAATTTAGCCCCCGATCAGAATGCTATTGGTATTAAGTTGTCAGGGAATAATATTACCAATAATGCCTTATCCTATATCAATTATACCGGAGGATATCTTCCCGTTTACACGGGAAAGAGAGCGGTGGAGGCCTTTAACGCTAACAGCGGCATATCTTTTGCCAGCTCAGAATTTACTTTTGATGAAAACATCTATTCTTCTTTATTCGTATTAGGCACTGAAGATGCTTATCAAAATGTAATCGTAAATGATAAGTTAAATGGGGTTACTGCCACTCCCGGGAAAGCCCTGGTCCGATACATCAACGCTATTATCAATCCCGGAGAATCTGAAGTTAGCATAAACAATGAACAGGGTAATGTCCTGAATCAAAACACAGCCTTCCCGGCAGTATCTGATTTTGTGGAAGTGAACGCAGGTGAAATTGAGATTGGCATAAATAATGGTACTAATATCAGTGCCACCCGTACTATCACTGTAGCCGAGAAGAAAGTTTATACTATTCTTTTCACCGGTATCCCTGAAGCTTCTGATGCGGAAAAGGAAGTGCAGATTAAATACGTTGAAAACGGTACCCTGTCGGAAAATGAAACCGCTCAGCAGGGAATCAATCTTCGCACTCCGAATACTATTTTTATTAACTAGGCGATTTCCTCAGAGGTATCCGCCCATCGGATTATCCCCGCTATATTGTAAATTACAGGCCTGTGTGCGAATTATAGTACACAGGCTTTTTCTTTGGAAGACCATACATCGGATATTTTGGCGCAAACATGCAGTTTAAAATTATTTCGGTTTTTTATCCTCCTATTTTTTATCTTAACCTTTTTATTACACTGTTCAAACTAACAAAATGAAGTTTCTGCTGATCCTTGTGTGTTTCTTTACCGGCACAATCGGCTTTGGGCAAAATAACAGGATTTCCATTATCCCCGAGCCGGTTTCTCTCCTACAGAATGAAGGCAATTTTACATTAAGAGACAATAGTATTATTTCGATCCCGGCTAACAACCCTGAAGTAGAAAGGGTGGCCGGTTTTCTTTCTGATGCCATTACCAAATCGGCCGGATACAAAATTTCTACGATTAGTGATACTTCTTCTGCAGATATTCAAATCAGGTTAACTACAACACCCGATAAAAAACTGTCAGATGAAGGCTACACGCTTTCCGTTACGCCAAAAACAGTACGTATTGTTGCCAATACAACTGCGGGGCTTTTCTATGGTATCCAAAGTTTTTTACAATTATTGCCCAAAGAAATCATGAGCGCCTCGGTTGTAAAAAATGGAATATGGGATGCCCCCTGTGTTGAAATTACCGATTACCCCCGTTTTGGCTGGCGGGGGCTTATGTTTGATGTAGCCCGACATTTTTTTACCAAAGAAGAAGTGAAAGGTTTTATTGATGACATGGTTCGGTATAAGTTTAACCTCTTGCATCTCCACCTTACTGACGACCAGGGGTGGAGAATTGAAATTAAGTCCCTGCCAAAACTCACAGAGGTTGGCGCCTGGAACGTTAAGAAAACCGGCACTTTCGGAACCTTCTCCAAACCAACTGTAAACGAAACCAGAGATTATGGTGGATTCTTTACGCAGGAGGATATCCGGGAAATCGTGCAATATGCAAAAGACCGGTTTGTGGATATTCTTCCCGAAGTAGATATGCCGGGGCATAGCCTGGCAGCTATTGCTTCTTACCCTGAGCTCTCCTGTACACCGGGAGCCAATGCATATAAAGTAAATTCGGGAGACAGGTTTATGATTTGGCCACCCAGCGGTCATTTTTACGGGTTATTGGATAATACCTTATGTCCTGCAAACGAGAAAGTTTACGCCTTTATTGATAAAGTATTCACAGAAATAGCGACCCTGTTTCCCTTTGAATATATCCATATGGGTGGTGATGAAACCGCAAGAAATTTCTGGCAGAAAAGTGAA
Source organism: uncultured Terrimonas sp. (assembly GCA_964518685.1). GTDB lineage: Bacteria > Bacteroidota > Bacteroidia > Chitinophagales > Chitinophagaceae > Agriterribacter. The sequence continues at coordinate 13,717 of CAZFGP010000011.1, read as the reverse complement.
GCGATTAAGGCGCTCATGAAAAGAGAAAACCTGAAAAACCTGGACGAAGTACAAAGTTATTTTGTAAAACGTGTGGAAAAGATCATTGAATCTAAAGGGAAAAAAATGATTGGCTGGGATGAAATTTTACAGGGCGGACTGGCGCCTAATGCTGCCGTAATGAGCTGGCGGGGTGTAAAGGGAGGCATAGAAGCAGCTAAACAAAAACACGAAGTGGTGATGAGTCCCACCACTTTTGCCTACCTTGATTACATGCAGGGCGATGCATCTGTAGAGCCTCCTGTATATGCCACCCTGCGATTAAGTAAAGCCTATCAGTTTGAACCCGTGCCTGAGGGAGTAGATCCTAAATACATTAAAGGCGGGCAGGGTAATTTATGGACAGAACAGATTTACAATACGCGACACCTGCAATATATGCTCTGGCCACGAGCCATGGCTATTGCAGAATCTGTATGGTCACTTCGGGAAAAGAAAGACTGGAATAGTTTTGTATCAAGGGTGGAAAACCATTTTGAGCGTTTCAATATGGCTGGTATCAAATACTCACCTGCACTTTATGATCCTATTATTAAAACAACTAAAAGCGCCGACAATCTGCCAATTGCAGAACTGAGTACAGAAATCAACGGATTAGAAATTTATTACAGTTTTGATAATTCTTTCCCCGATGATTTTTATCCTAAATACACCGAACCGGTAATCGTTCCCAAAGACGCATCCACCATGAAGATGATCACTTACCGAAAGGGCAAACCTCTTGGGAGAATGATTATAATCCCCGTAGCTGAATTGAAAAAAAGAGCCGGAATAAAATAGGAAAGATGAATATAGACTTTTTGCAAATCATGCTTTTCCTGATTGTAGGAATTGTACTTATTATCTTTCTAACAGTCAGGCTCAGGGTACATGCTTTTTTCGCCCTTTCCATAGCATGTTTTGTGGTCGGCGCCGGTGTTCAGCTTCCTGTTGCTGAAATTCTCAATGTCATGAAAGAAGGATTTGGGAATATCATGAAGTCGCTGGGATTTATTATTGTTTTAGGTACGGCATTGGGTGTAATCCTGGAGCATACAGGCAGCACACACGTAATGGCCCAATTTATTTTAAAGAAGACCAGTGAGCGTTTGGCGCCCCTGGCTATGAATATCACCGGATTTGTAGTAGGACTTCCTATCTTTTGTGATTCGGGATATATCGTTTTGAGTGGATTAAATCAGGACTTAGCCCGCCGTACCCAAACAGCGGTGCCCGTTATGGCCACTTCCCTTGCTGCGGGGCTGTATGCCGTTCATTGCCTGATTCCGCCTCACCCCGGAGCTGCCGCTGCAGCAGGAATTATAGATGTGGATTTTGGCAAACTGATCCTTATGGGTATTGCGGTTGCTATCCCCGCCAGCGCTGTGGGCTACCATTGGGCACGATTTGCAGGGAAGAGACTTCCGCATCAACCGCCTATCCAGGCCGATGATGCTGAAGTGCAAAAACAACAGCCTTCGGTACTGCGGTCTTTCCTGCCTGTAATTGTTCCTATTCTGCTTATTGCCCTGGGCTCTTTCAGCTCTTTTGAAGAAAAAAACAGTATTTGGGGAGATTTTTTGGCTAATATTGGGAATCCTGTTGTTGCCCTTTTTGTAGGGGTAGTGCTTGCCCTTGCCTCCATTCGTTCACCTAAGACAGCTGTTATCGGAAAACTTTTGCAGGAAGGCGCAGAAAAGGCTGGTGGTATTTTAGTGATCATTGGAGCAGGTGGCGCCTTCGGCGCCATATTAGCTGCTACCCGTCTCGGCGATCATCTGGGCAGTCATCTTCCTCTTGAACAAATGGGTTTGCTTTTTCCCTTTTTAGTTACAGCACTTCTTAAAACTGCACAGGGATCTTCAACTGTGGCTATTATTACTGCAGCTTCTATCATCCAGCCGCTGCTGGCGCCTCTCGGATTACAATCACCTGCCGGGCAATTACTTTGTGTTTTGGCAATGGGGGGAGGTTCTATGATGATATCACACGCCAACGACGCATATTTCTGGGTTATCAGTAAATTTTCCGGAGTGGAGATGAAAACCATGCTTCGGGTGTACTCCCTCGCTACCCTATTTATGGGACTCACCGTTATAATCATTGTTTATCTCTTATCGCTGGTGATGCTTTAGAAAAACATTCAAACTCAAATCCCAGTATTTTTCCCTGTTACCCGTCTCTACTAACCTATATTTGTATTTAATAACCGGTCATGAAGGATTTTAAACATTCATTTTTGCTGCTATTTGCAGCATCTTCTTTTTTTGTCAGTTGTAACCAACAGTCAAAACAAAACGAACCGGACAAAGTTGCTGCTATTGCTATGAAATGGGAGTTAATCAGTAATTTCACCGACTCCGGGTACACGGCCCGTATTACCCTGTTCAATAAGGAAGAACAGACCATGACAGATAAAAATTGGGCCTTATTCTTCTCTATCGCTCCCACCCCCTTACTCCATCCCGATCAACCACAGCCGGCTTCTCTGGAACATCTGAATGGCGACTGGTATAAACTATCTCCCAATACCGGGTTTTCTCTTCCCAAAGGGGATTCTATTGATATTTACTACAAAGCCACTGAATTTAAAATCAAAGAAACGGATCAGCCATTAGGCATCTATATCGTTTTTTATAACGATAAGGGAGAGGAAAAGCGCATTGCCAAAATTGAGGATTATACCCTTATTCCTTTTAAGCGGAAAGAGCAATTGCTCAGGACTGCTGCCGACAGAGAAGAGGCTGCTTCGCCCGATAAAACATATAAAGAAAATGCAGCGCTGTCTATTTTGAAGCCGGATCAGCTTTTACCCGTTATCCCGTCGCCCAAACACCTTACCAAAGGCGCCGGAAATTTTTCTTTAGCGCATGCCGCCATTCGCTATACCGGCGATCTGAGCAATGAAGCTAATATTCTGGCTTCCAAATTAAAAGAAATCACCGGCAACGACTTTACCGTGAATGAAGGCGCGGCCGCCGGCAAAGATATTTTTTTATCCATAGACCCGTCAACTGTGAAAGATAAGAAAACCGAAGCCTACCGGTTAGCCGTAACTGAAAATGGAATTACGATTACCGGTTACGATGCTGCAGGGGTTTTTTATGGTGTACAAAGTTTGTTGGCGCTTGTGCCCACCGAAGCCTATCTTGGAAAAACAGAAACGCCAGCCATTCCTGTTGTAACTATTGATGATGCTCCCCGGTTTGGTTTCCGTAGTCTGCATTTAGACGTTAGTCGCAACTTTCAGGAAAAAGAGACTGTATTCCGCATTTTGGATGTAATAGCACAATACAAACTTAATCACCTACTTTTATATACTTCCGAAGATGAAGGTTGGCGGGTTGAAATTCCTGGACTGCCGGAACTAACGGAAGTCGGCGCGCAGCGGCAACATGTAAAAAGCATCAAGGATCCTGCGCTTCATCCTGCCTATGGCTCCGGTCCTTTTGCATATGATAGCGGCTTTCATGGTAGTGGATTTTACACCAGAAATGATTACATCGAAATTTTAAAATATGCAAAGAGTCGTCATATTACCATAATTCCAGAACTTAATTTTCCCGGTCATGCAAGGGCTGCCATCAAATCTATGGAGGCACGCTACCAGCGCTTGATGAAAGAAGGAAAGGAAGAAGAAGCTAATGAATACCGGTTGGTAGATCCGGAAGACAAATCGGTGTATCTGTCGGCACAGTTGTATAAAGATAATGTGGTAAATGTGAGCCGTGAATCAGTTTATCATTTTTTTGAAAAAGTGGTTAACGAGTTTGCTAAAATGTATGAGGAAGCGGGTTTGGAAATGAAAATCTTCCACGCCGGGGGAGACGAAGTGGCAGATGGCGCCTGGACAAAATCGCCGGAAGCCCTGGCGCTTCTGAAACAACATCCCGAAATTGGAGACCCTAAAAATCTGCAGGCTTATTTCTTCCGCGAACTGGTAAAACGACTTGAAAAAAGAAACCTTGAAGTGCATGGCTGGGAAGAGGTGGCCCTGCTGAAAGATGCCAATGGAAGATATAACCCCAATCCTGAGTTTGCAGGAAGAAAGGTGGTGCCCTATATCTGGAACAACTTATTCGATTACCCGGATCTCGGATACCGCCTGGCGAATGACGGATATAATGTGGTGTTGTGCAATGTCTCTAATTTCTATTTCGATCTGGCCTATAACAATGATCCCAAGGAACCGGGGTTGTATTGGGGAGGATTCATTGATACCCGGAACGCCTGGGCCTTTGCACCATTCAACATGTTTAACACTACACTTAAAAGCCCCATGGGAGAGGAATTATTTTGGGACGGCCCTTCCACAAAATGGCAAAGTTTGAAACCTGAAGCCCGAAAAAATATAATGGGTTTAGAGGCGCAACTTTGGAGCGAAACCATCAAAGGCAGAAACATGCTGGAATATTATACCCTGCCCAAATTGATCGGCTTCTCCGAAAGCGCCTGGTCGCCGGAAAGAAGCTGGGAAACACAAAGCAACCGTCAACTCCGGTTAAAAAACATGGATCAGGGATGGAACCAGTTCGCCAATACCATCGCTCAGAAAGAATTTCCCAAACTGGCCCTTTTCAACGGAGGTTATGCCTATCGGATTCCTCCGGCAGGGGTAAGGGTTGAAAAGGGGCAGGTCTTTGCTAATGTTGCACTTCCGGGAATCCAGATCCATTATACAACAGACGGTAGCGAACCCAATGTACAATCACCTGTCTACAAAGATCCTTTGACGATAAAAGGGACGATAAAATTTAAGACTTTTGATGCCACAGGAAAGTCAGGAAGAACGATAATTCAGGAGGTACAACAGGCTCTCTGATTAAATATATTTTTCTATCATGAAGATACTAATGGTTTGTTTGGGAAATATTTGCAGAAGTCCTATGGCGGAAGGCATTATGGAATATAAAATTGAGGAAGCTCATCTAAACTGGAAGGTAGACAGTGCGGGCACCAATGGTTATCATGTGGGGGAACCTCCCCATCGGCTGTCGCAAAAAGTATCACTGAGCCATGGTATAGATATCAGTAAACAAAGAGCGCGGAATATTACCGGGCAGGACTTTGATAATTTTGACATCATTTATGCGATGGCAGAAGATGTAATTGAAGAAATAAAATGGAGGGTGGGGAATAAGTTTAGTCCTTCCAGGGTCAAACTTCTGATGAATGAATTGTATCCGGGTCGGAATTTGGACGTACCTGATCCATGGTATGGGCCAGAATCGGGCTATCGCGAAGTATTTGATATGATGAACAAAGCCTGCGATAAAATTATTGAACAATATGCTTTTCGTGTAAAATAAAAGCATCTATATATTTCTATAATATGAGTAAAGCTTCTATTCCACAGGGGACAAGAGATTTTATCGCAGACGTGGTGCGAAAGAGAACCTACATCATCAACACCATCAGAAAGGTATTTGAAATATATGGTTTTGAACCGTTGGAGACACCCGCTATGGAGAATCTGGAGACCCTGATGGGGAAATACGGTGAGGAAGGCGACAAGCTCATTTTCAAGATTTTAAACAACGGCTTAAATGATCCCAAAAATATAGACAAGGCTAAAGCAGCCTTTGCAAATGTATTGCTGGGAAAGAATGACAGGAATCTTACAGAGCGGGCATTAAAATATGATCTCACCATTCCCTTTGCGCGTTTTGTGGCCATGAATCATGGGCAACTAACTTTCCCCTTTAAACGATATCAGGTGCAGCCGGTGTGGCGTGCCGACCGACCGCAAAAAGGAAGATACCGCGAATTTTATCAGTGCGATGCTGATGTGGTGGGCAGTACTTCGCTGATAAATGAAGTAGAATTGTTTCTTATTTATGCTACTGTTTTTCATCAACTGAAAATCCCCGTTGATATCAGGATCAATAACAGGAAAATATTATCCGCATTAGCGGCGCGCTGCGGAGGCAGCGAAAAACTAACGGATATCACCATCGCTATTGACAAACTGGATAAGATAGGGATAGAAAAAGTAGGGGAAGAACTGGCGCAAAGAGGTTTGAGTGAAAGCCAGATTGCTACCATCCGCCAATACCTTGCTATTGAGGGCAACAATGCGGAGAAATTACGATCCGTGAAAACCTTATTGGGTGAAAATCCGGCAGGCAAGTCCGGTATAGAAGAAATAGAATTCATTTTGAATGATCTGCAACCGGTAAGCGACCAGCAGCCGGTGATTGATTTCACATTGGCAAGAGGATTGGATTATTATACCGGAACCATTTTTGAGGTTAAGGCAAAGGAGGTACAAATGGGTAGCATTGGAGGAGGAGGGCGCTACGATGATCTGACCGGACTGTTTGGCGTGCCCGGCATTCCGGGAGTGGGGATTTCCTTCGGTATAGACCGGATATACGATGTAATGGAAGAAATGAAATTATTTCCACAGGAGGTACATACCGGTACCCGGGTACTGTTTTTCAACCTGGGTGTGGCCGAAAGCCAAAAAGCATTTTCGTTGATGCAGGAACTTAGAAACAAGGGTATCTCCTCTGAACTGTATCATCAGCAGGCCAAGTTTGACAAGCAGTTTAAATACGCCGAAAAGAAACAGATTGCATATGCCGTAATGATCGGCAGCCGGGAGCTGGAAACCAACACCTGCGTGGTAAAAAATCTGTCTTCCGGAGAACAATCTGCCATAGCTATTGAAGAACTCGAAAAGTTCAATTTTGGATAACGATATCTGATAATTACACTATGTTCACCTCTCTCTCCAACAATATCCCAAACTTGTTGTTCACACTCTGTAAAATCTCTTCACTCAATTGGTAAATATCGCTCCCTTTGGCGTTGCCGTAATTCACTAGCACCAACGCCTGGTTAATGTGCACGCCTGCATCTCCCCGCCGGAATCCTTTCCAGCCGCATTGTTCAATTAACCATCCCGCGGCGATCTTCACCCGCTCCTCTCGGGAAGGATCAGCCGCGGCATATTTCTTTACAGGATAATGAGGCATATCCGGATAGCGCGCTTCCAAAGATTTAAACTGTGCGACTGAAATCTCTGGGTTTTTAAAAAAGCTGCCGGCATTGCCAATTACCACCGGATCGGGGAGTTTAGCCGTACGAATGCGAATCACCGCCCGGGAGATGGCCTCAATACTTAAATCCTTGACACCCATTTTCTCTAATTCCTGGCGGATAGCTCCATAAGAAGTATGAAACGCCATACGCTTAGATAAGCGCACAGTTACATCAAGGATCACGAACTGCTCCCTGTATTGTTTTTTGAAAACGCTCTCCCGATACCCAAAAACGCAATCCTCACGTTTGAATACCTGCATTCTTTTGTCCTGTAAATGAAAGGCAGTTAAACTTTCAAACACGTCCTGCAACTCCACCCCATAAGCGCCAATATTCTGCATGGGCGCAGCGCCCACCGATCCGGGAATCAGCGACAGGTTTTCTAATCCGCCCCAGTTGCGCTGCACGCAATATTGCACAAAACTGTGCCAACGTTCTCCGGCAGCAGCACGCACATATACGAAGTCATCTTCCTCCTTGACTACTTCAATACCGCGAAGTTCATTTTTCAAAACCACGCCATCCACATCTCCCATTAAAAGCACATTGCTTCCTCCTCCAAGGATTATTTTCTTCCTCCCGGAATTTCTGTCCAGCAATTCTACCAATTCTTCCGTAGTTCCGAAAGAAGAAAAATACCGCGCTATTGCATTTATGCCAAAAGTGTTATATTGCCTGAGTGATACATTTTCCCTGATCTCCATACCGTATTTGTTCTATGCAAAGTACAAAAATCATGGAAGTAAAAACAGCAGTATTGTTAGGCGCAAGCGGATTAATCGGGAATCATCTGTTGCAATTGTTGCTGCAAGACGATCAATACCGGCACATCCGGGTATTAGTGAGGCGGCCGCTTGAGATTGCAGATCCGAGACTGGAGACGATAGTGGTTGACTTTAATAACCAGGAGGAATTTAAGTATGCTTTGGGTAAAGGCGATGCCATTTTCTGCTGTATCGGCACAACCATGAAAAATGTAAAAGGCGATAAAACACGGTACCGGCAGATTGATCACGATATTCCCGTTAATGCGGCCCAATGGGGCTTCGAAGCTGGTTTTTCGCAATATGCCATCATCTCTTCGGTGGGCGCCAATTCAAAATCTTCCAACTTTTATTTGCGGCTCAAGGGAGAGGTGGAAGATGCGGTTCAATCCCTGTCTTATCCCTCTCTCCATATTTTTCGCCCTTCCATTTTATTGGGGAAACACAAAGAAACCAGAACCGGAGAAAACATGGCGCAGGCAGTTATGCCGGTCCTGTCTTTTTTATTTTTCGGATCTTTAAAAAAATACAGGGCAGTAAAAGCCGAAGACGTAGCCAGGGCGATGCTGGGTGCAGTGCAAGCAGGAATTCCGGGACAACACGTTTATGAGTACACCCGGATCCGAGCATTGTCAGCCAGATAAAACCTTTCTTAAAAACTGAAAATAATTGATATGCAAACGGTTAAAAAAATTCATTGGGGCATCTTAGGCGGCGGGCGCATCGCACAAAAATTTGCGTCGGATCTTTCCCTTGTGGGAGACGCTTCTCTGCATGCTATCGCTTCCCGCAGTAAAACCAATACAGACCTGTTCTCACATCTTTATCCTTCCGCCTTGCAATACAATAATTATGAAGACCTGGTGAAGAATCCGGATATTGATGTGATTTATGTTGCAACCCCTCATGGTTTGCACTATGAACATACTATGCTTTGTTTGCAGCACGGAAAAGCCGTGCTTTGCGAAAAAGCGTTCGCCCTGAACACCCGGCAGGCAAAAGAGATGATTGCAGAAGCGGTAAAACAAAAACTGTTTCTGATGGAGGCGCTTTGGTCCAAGTTCACCCCACCCTATCAAAAGATGATGGAGTTAATCCGGAACGGGCAATTGGGCGAAATCAAAAATGTACTGATCAATTTTGGATTTATTCCGAGGCTGCCGATGGCCGACCGGATCCTCACCCCGGCATTGGGGGGCGGCACTTTACTGGATATCGGCATCTATAATCTTTTTTATGCTTTGTCGGCTTTGGGCAGGCCGGACCAAATTGAAGCCAGCATGACCCCGGCCGTTACGGGGGTAGACGAACAATGCGCCATCTTACTCCGGTATAATAATGGCGCCATGGCGCAACTTTTTTCATCCTATGCCACGCACCTGGCCACGGAAGCTGATATCTCCGGAAGCGAGGGACGGCTACAGTTGACCCATCGCTTTTATGCGCCCGAAACCACGCTGGAACTCTTTACCGGTTTACCCGATACCAAAACGATCGTACCGGTGCTACCCACAAAAGGATTCGGCTACCATTACGAAGCGCGGCATGTTAATGATTGCCTGCAAAAAGGACTAACCGAAAGCCCGGTGATGACCCATGCGGATACCCTGCTGCTCATGGAAACCATGGATTCGGTGAGGGAAAAGGCCGGGATAAAATTTCCGGCGGATGAAAGATAGGGAATTGCGCAGAATCTATCTTAGCGTTGAAAAAGACATTGACATAGTTTTTCTCTACCACCCTTTGCTCAGAACTTTGCGTTTTTCGTAGCTATCGAGCACTATTGAGCAACTTTCCCAATCTATTGGTTTAATGTTTTCCTGATTCTGATATTTGTTATAGAAAGGATGATTGTCGCTTTCTGAGAAATCATTGATACGGTTTTCAGCTTCCTGAATCTTATTCAGCGCTACTTCTACCCACACATCTTCCAGGGTGTCAGGAATCTGGCCGAATAAATCCTGGATATTTTTTAGCCTGTTGGCAAGTAACTGATGTACCCTGTCTTCCACAGAATCTCTGTATCGCATATTGTAAATCCACACCTCATCTCTCTCCTGGCCAATTCGCTGAATACGTCCTTTGCGCTGTTCAAGACGGGTTGGGTTCCAAGGTAGGTCAAGATTAATTAGTGTGCCGAGCGCTTGCAGGTTCAGACCTTCGCTCGCAGCGTCTGTACCTACTAAAAGTTTCAATTGTTTGGTACGCACCATCTGTTTAATATCCTCTTTGGACTTCCTGTGAAAAATGCCGTTTTCATACACACCTGATTTATTGCTTCCCGCGTACAATCCGAAATTGGTGTTTGGAAATTCCCTGGCAAATTGATCGCTCATCCCTTTGGCGGTATCAAAGTATTGGGAAAACACGATACAACCCCTATCCATCCACAGTTCCTTGATAAATTTTTCTGTAAGAATTTTCTTTAATAAATCGTACTTGGGATCTTTTTCATGGTGTGCTTCCAAAATTTTTACTAATCGTTCTAATAAACCTTTTTCTTCTCTTGTCAGATTTTTAATTTCGTCATCGGAACGGCCAGCATTTTCATTTTCTACTTCATAAAGTTCATCTTCTTCATCATCTTCTTCTTCGTTTACCCAGTCATTCAGCATCTTAATTCCTGTAGCATATCCCGCATACATAGAACTGCAAATCCTTCGCAACAACATGGTCCGGATGAATCCGCTACTCCTGACCCGTTGTGATAAAAGCTGTGAAAATTTCTCAGCGAGATTATAGGCATCTGACAGGTGGGTGGATAGCTGTAACCCTTCTTCTGCTTCTTCACCATATAATGAAACGATGATCGGTTTTAGGTAAGGCAGATTCGTTTCAGGATTGATTGTGGTTTCCAGATACCTTCTTTCGCGCCTGATGATATGACGGATAAACGGATTATTATTTTTGATAAAATCATCGCTGAAAATAAGTCTTACCGTGCTCTGGTCCTGTCGTGAAAGATTGTGAAAAGATGCGAATTTACCTCCTATGTTAAATTGATTTTTGTCCATACCCAGCGACCTCCTGAGTCTGCCAAAGGTCTGCGGCTTTTCTTCCGCAGGTGGCAACGGATTTCTCAGCCAGTCCCATCGTGCAGCATCCGTATCCAATTCTTCATTGCCGGTAATCAGGCTAATGCTTTTGAGTTTCTCTCTTTGCCACATACTGAATTGATCACCCAATACAAAATCATTTCCCTGCGAAAGGATATACAAAAGATCCCATGCTTCAATAGGATGGATTTGAACAGGTGTTGCCGTTGCCAGCAACATACTCTTTGTTTTTCTTCCGATATCCAAAAGGAAAGCCATCAGGTTGTTGGGCTGTGGTGCATCATTTTCTCTGCCTCTTCCCAGGTTTTTCCTTCTTGCTCTGTGAGCTTCATCTACCACCACACATTCATACTGCTGATTTAATAATTGTTCACTCACTCTTGTTCTTGAACGTACAATGAGTCCCTGCGATATAATACCCACCCTCCGTGGACATTTTGAGAGGGCAAATTCTTCTTTTACGGGATACTCTATTTTATTCTCATCCACCCAATATCTTCCATTCCATACGGCAGAGGGCATATCCAGCAAACTGAGCAATTCATCCTGCCATTGCCATATCAGGGTTTTGGGCACGATAACCAATATCGGTTTATCTCCCTCCAATGCCATCAACATTGCCGATAGCGCTAATTGAATCGTTTTACCCAAGCCCACCATGTCGGCCAATACATACCTTGCACCCGGGCCTTTTGCATGTGCCTTGTAAACTAAATCAACAAAATATTTCTGATGCTCCCAAAGTCCAAATTCCTTTCTATAAACGGGAGCTTCTATGACAGGCGCTGCCGGATTATCCGTATTCCGCCAATCGGTGATTTCATAAATCACTTTTCGCTCAGAAATCCTTTTGATGTCTTCAATAATGAATTGGGTGAGTGGCCTTGCCAATGGATGTTCCCACAAAGCATTGAATTCTTCCTGTACCCAATGGATGGCATCCTCCTCATCGTCCACCCAGGCAATTTCATAATTGCCGACCTTGCCCCATCCATGATAAGTTTCGTTCATACTGCCCATAAAGGCTACTTTCTTCCCTCCGGTTTTTGTGATGACTCCTGCCTTGCCATGTATCAACCCGAACGCATCATTCGGTAATACCCGCACTTCCATTTTATCGGTAAGCAAATAATGGTACAGACTTTTTAAACGATTGGGGATTTTTGAAAACGCTTCTTCCGGTTTGGCATCACACCATTCCAATTTCATAGCCTGGGGCTGGTCTTTAATAAATTTTACATCTTCTGCCTGCAAATGTGAATTGCATATAATCCTCACTTTACCCTTCATCTCGTCTATACATTCCCCTGCAATTTCAAGAATAGAACTGCTGAAATACCCTGCAATGCGATCGTAGGACACAGCATCCTTTAAAGCATTTTTAAAAAATGCTTCACCTAAATTATTTTTTCGCGATGAGAAACGATGGATCATGCTGTCAGGTTATTGAGATAGGTAAGGAAGTCTTTCCCTTTAGGGGTTAAATAATATTCTTGTTTTGAGCTGGTAGGTTTGTCAGGGTTTGTCATTGCCAATAACTTTTCTTCAATCAGAGGAGTGACATATTTCTTGCGAAACTTCGTCCTGTCCTTCCATTCCAGTTCTTCCATGAGTTCCTTTATCCCTGTTTGATTTTCAGCCCTTTTTAACAAGATTTGAACCTGGTACCAGCTTGGTGCCGACTTAGTGCCAACTTGGTGCTGACCTGGTGTAGGCCTGGTGCCGACTTGATCCCAACTTAGTCCCAACCTGGTTCCAATCTGTTGCCCTATCGCTGGTAGATCTTCAACAACCGCCTTCACCGGACGGTAGTTTTTCCTAATAAATTGTAACTGAAATTGAAGCCCTTTTTCAAACCATTTAAATTCAATTTCAGGATATTCTTTTAATTCATCCGCTATCAATTTTAGTCCATTTCCCCATTGATCAATGACTCCCAATTTCTTAAAAATCGGTGCAATGATTTTATTCCGGATGTCAGATTGCCTTGCTTCCATATCGCTGAAATCAATGGAGGGCATCAATTTACCCGGGCTTGTAATTTCCACCATGTCATCATAGACCGCCACTTTTATATCTTTTCCCGAAAGGGAATAATCCCTGTGTACCACTGCGTTTCTAATAGCTTCTCTGATGGCTATTATCGGATATTCCCATCGGCTTTCGGTATATACTCCTTTTACTGAGGCACTTTTATTGATATGCCTTAAAATAAAATCATAAGCGATCTCAGCCTGTACAGAGATATTATCATCAATGGTCTTTTGGTCAATAAATTCGCCAGCGATAATGCCTTTAAACCGGGCACATTCAATTTTCGCGTAGGGAAATAACTCCTTCCTGGCAATACCATCCGAGAACAAGGCATAGGCATAGGTCGGTAATAATTTGCCCTGAAACTCCCTTAACAATTCCAGTTTTTTTATAGCTACTTCATCCAATATTTCACCAGTCTTTTCTCTAAAAAATGTCTTGAAGGACCTAAGGTCAAATTCCATGAAGTCTTTATCATGAATAGGCTCACTATCAAAGGAAATATTACGACGTTGTCTTTCCAGACTGATAATTATTTCGGCATCTGCCTGACGATTAGACGAACCTACCCTGATATAAGTTCCTTCTTTTTTGCCTTTTGATTTGAGATAATAAGGAAGATTACTACCCCTGTATATCTGAACCTTTATAAAACGGGCACCATCAATAGCATGAAATGAAATGTCCGGAATGATGACTGGGACGCATTGGGCATGTATGAGCGTGCTGATTTGTTCTTCTAATTTCATCAGCTCTTTTCAGGTACACCTACAATCTCTCTCGGTTCATTTCTGATAC
>CAZFGP010000010.1:0-46566 GCA_964518685.1 uncultured Terrimonas sp. | reverse complement strand
CCAGCAGAAAGCGAATTTTGGGTAGCGGCAGCAAAAACTTGTAAACGGCTTCTACCTGGTGTGGCAGCGGATCAACAATGCTGCAATGGCTGTACATGGGTAATAGTTACCGGCTCATTGGGGTTTAGATTTTTTACTATTTGTCCAGGTTCTATGGACATATACGCATAAAATTTGGTAATAAGATAGTTGCCGGCTTTGTTCCTGGGTTTGAAGCCGGGTAAAAAACAACCATATTTAAGAGACCCGGTGCGTAAAGATCTGAAACGAGAAAATTTTCGAAAAATATTTCGGACAATCACCCCTTCGCCATCTTCAGCGCTTTTCCTTTATGTGCGGCAATATGATCTGATTTGTCGCTTTTAATTTCATATTGAGGATCCTCTTCGCTGGCATGATGGGTGTATCCCTTATATAAAAAATCCTGAGTATGGACTTTTATGATTGTGCCCGAAACATATCCTGCCTCTGAATTCCAGGTTACATGATCACCAATTTTAAATACTGCTACCATAATAACTTATATTATGAAATTCATTCCATGATAGTCAAAAGCCTTAAAAAAACGTCTAAAGCGTTACCCATCACATTTTACGCTCCATCAGATCACTTCCGGCCTTTTGTAAAACAGTTCATGCGAATCCTTAGATGCTGTCATAGATTCTATCACTGAAGGCAGAGGCGTTACAAAAACGTTAGGATAATCTATTTCACCGAGTTCTTCCCGGATCGGATACGCCAGTTTTTCTTTATCAATAGAAAATTGGGAATCAATCCCCGGCTTATTTCCACGCGGATCCACCCGAAACCATCCAACCTCGTTGAGATACACGGCATTTAAACCATGTAATGCATAGCCGGACTCCACCGTTCCCTTACGAAGTACCCGCTGATAACAAAATCCTGCTGGAATACCCATTCCCCTAAGGAGGGTTGCCAGCAGATGAGCCTTTGCAAAACATATACCTTCCTTTTTTCCTATAACTTCTTCTGCATTAATGGTTACTTCTTTGTTCTCGGGCGTATCAAAAGAATGGTGAATCTGATCTCTTGCTATTTCAAACGCTATTCCAGCTCTTTCTTTAGGAGAGGAGGTTTGAGATTCAATCCGTTGAATTTGCTGCCGGATCAATGGAGTAGAGAACTCAACCACGGGAGGTATCTCTCTTAAATAGTCTTCTAATTTATCTGATTCTAAAATCATTTCCATGTCAATCCATTTACTACTTTAACTAAAATACCTTCAATGATTATAAAGTTACCCATTTTTCGCAATAGTGATTCCTTGAAATAATTAGAAAGTAAGTACACCGATTATTATCAAACGGGCAGTGACAGATTTTCAAGTGGGCAGATGAAGGTAAAACAACAGCAATACTTCCTTTCAGACCCTTCCGGTTTATTTTATTTCAAATCTATTTTCAAAAAACTGAATGTATTTGTCCAGTTTTTGCAGATAGATTTCCATATCCAATTTCTCTTCATCATATATCAGATAGTTCATTCCCGGAACACGATTGGCAAAATGACGGGTGCGATCCTGTTCAAAATAATATTGCTTATCGGGAGTGGACATCCCTTTCCGCAGTCGTGTTTGTTCCCATACCGCCACTAAATTATTAAAAACCTGGTATCGCCGTTCGATACTACCCTTCACTATCCCTTTAGCCTTTTTCAAATAATGCAGACTACTGTCAACATTAATAAAACGCTGCTGGTGTGCTTTCTTAACTGCATATTCCAAATCGCTGAGATCCATATAGGTGAGGGCAGTATGGCGGGCGAGCTGGCACAGGGTTTTAAATACTTCTATATCATATCGGTTATTCACCTTATCATGAATCAGCCGGTCGCATATTGCAAGGGCTGTATCCATCTTCAACAAAAACACTTCGGCTTCTTTTACCCGGCCGGCATATTGTGTGTTCCAGTAGGGATCATATTCTATTGCATCGCCCCGTGGCAAATCAGGCAGATGCGTTTTACCAATTTCACCCCAGGCCCATACCCTTCGCTCAAAACTCTCCATATAAAAATAAGCCGCTTCATTCAGCATAAAATACAATGAGTCCACGCCTAACGCCCGTGGCCCATAACGGTTTTTATAAAACAAAGCTGGAAATTCTCTTAAGGTGGTACCGGCAACATTCCAGGAATAGGCTGCCGTAGTAGCAAAACTCAACATCCAGGCCTGCATAGGCAGACCGGAGTCATCCCATGAAGTACGAATCACTCCGTCAAAGACGCCTTTACCCAAATTTTGGATCAGGAACTGATACGAGTTCTCCAGTGCGCCGGGTTTTATTTCATCGTCCTGCTTTGAGAAAAAATAAGGTAAAAACAACATCTCAATTCCCGGATTAGGATCATAAGCATATACAGGATAGCCAAGTGCTTTTGCTTCTTTTGCATACTTCAAATCCGGCGTTTCATAATCATACGATTCCGTAAGGATCATCCCTTTCTCCGGAATAATCTTAATATCTTTTTCTCCAATATTATCATTTTCATGATACACGCTCAGTCTGCTTTTTGCCCATCCCATCGGCGCTTCCCAGTTCATCACTCCTCTCTTGTATGGCTTTAGCAAACGTGTTGCTTTTCCCAGAAAGAGGTGGAACAAACCGCTTCGTCCTATTTCCTTAACTTTTTGTGCACAAGGCTCGCAGGCGCCTAACTCATAAGTTTCATCCGATCCAATATGAATAAAAGAAGAACCCGGAGTAGCTGCCATTGCATCCTTCCATAGATCCATAAGCAGTTTATAGCTACCCTCTTTCAGCGGACAGAATTCAAAATTGGAAGCGGGGATTTCCCGTAAATGAGCGAACTGAGGCCATTTTAAGATAAAACTTACATGACCCAGGCCCTGTACTAAAGGTACAATCTGTACATGGTATTGACGGGCATAACGGGTTAATTCCTGTATTTCGTCCATAGTAAATGCACCCGGAGCACCTATCTCCGGATGGCTGGGATAAGCAAACTTATCTTCCCATTCCCAAATCAACATATTCATTTTATATCCTGCCAGTTCCCGAATAAAATCCTTCACATACGCCTTTGTATCCTGATGATGCTTGGTATCATAATGCGCGGCTCTTTGTTTCGTATCTGGCCAATCGCGAATTTCTGCACCTTCTACAAATATTCCGGAATCATTCTTTTGAAACAATTGCCTGGCTGTTTGCACTCCATAAAATAATCCTGTGGCAGTGGGCGCTGAAATTTCAAACCGGTTGTCGTCTACTCTAATCCGATAGCCCTGCTCACCCAAAGTTTTGTCACTTTTTATTCGTTTTAGTACTATAGATGTTTTTCCTGATCGTACGGAAATTTCTGCCTTTATATTGAATTTGCTTTCCAGAAAGTCCTTTAGGTCTGAAGCAGAAAACTGGTCTTCCGGATCGTTGCCGCAGATTATATCAATTTGCCCCGGAACAGTAAACCTGGACTCCTTTGCTGTATATTCTTTGGGCTGGGGAAGTATTGCAAGATTAGCCGTTTGCGCGAAAATTACCTGGCTCAAGAGCAGGAAACAGTGAAATGGTATTATCCATTTTTTTGAAAGCACTGATATTAAAAATTTCATTGCGAAACATTTATAAGTGTTTTACTACCTGGTCATCTTCTTTCAACTGTAATGATAACCTCAAAAGAGGAGAGGATTTTTTTAACCAACAAGCTAAATCTCCGGATACCATCTTTGAATATTTTTATAATACAGCTTATCAATCACTTCTTTGGGCAAATGAAGAGAACGAAATGCTTCTGATACTTCCGGCGCACGCATTTCTTCATCTGACGTAAAATATTTCCAATGCCCCATCCAAATATTGTATGCATGATCCTTTAATGATTCTGCTGACTGTGTATCATCCACAATAATATCGGTACCATACAAAATTCTATCCTGATAACGAATAAAAAAATCTCTCACCTTTTCATATTCATGTACCGTTTGGTATTGCAAGTGGGATATCCGTTCGGCCAGATCCACTGCCATATTAGGAAATCTATCCAGTCTTGCAGCAATTTCATCAACACTCCATTCGAGACTGGCCAAATGCGCGCCAACAAACCGCATATCCCTATGTTTTTCGAGCATCTGATCACGCGCCTTAATCTGTTGGTCGTATGACGGGTATTGGGGATGAAGGAACATATGATATTCCGGATGGTTTTCAAAATAGGCTCTGTCGTTATCTACAGTCATTTGGCTCAGAGGCAGCCAGCAATTTTTGGGTTCACCCAAGTGTCCGACCAGGGTTAAATTTTTTGTTGCAATGAAATCAAACACCGGATCTAACCTGGGATCATCAATCATTACAAAATCCCCTTCCCGGTCTTTATATTCCATCCCGATATTCTTCCATACTTTAATTCCTACGGCTCCCTTACTAAGCGATTCTTCAAGATATAAAATGGTATTTTCAAGCCAACCGGGATTTCCGATTTCCCGGATCCTAAAGCTGGCTACATACCCGAAATTATTATCTCCCTTTTTCAGGTGACCGGTGGTAAAGTCCTGTTGTTGTTCTAAAGAAGGAAAATCAGGCACATCCACATTAATACTCAGAAGCCCCATGTTATTAGCTTTTGCATAATCATACATTTCCCCGTTATGGGTATTCAAATGCATGTGTGCATCAAACTTGCGAATAACAGGGAAATCGGTTATTCCGTAAAAATCATCATCCTGTATTTCTTGATTATACAACATATAATATTTTAGTTCTGCTCTTAAAAGCTTTACAGTCGTTTGGGATTACCCGTTTAATACAATATTTAATTTTTCAGCCACCAGGTTCTTTACCGCTTCAATTGCAGGCGGGAATAATTTTCGAAGGTCAATTTCTTCCTTAGATTCAAAGCAGGTATGCAAAGTCCGGATAAAAATATTTTTAATCTCCGTGGCCAGGTTTATCTTACATATTCCGTTATCAATAGCCATTTGCAGACTTGATGCCGGTATTCCTGAGCCGCCATGCAATACCAAGGCTACATCCGTAATTGCATAAATTTGCTTTAACCGTTCAATATCAAGTTTGGGTTCCTGCTTATAAAATCCATGAGCTGTTCCTATTGCCACTGCCAGGGCATCCACTCCCGTTTGCTCCACAAAAAAGCGGGCTTCTTCGGGGTCTGTAAATCCTACTGTTTCTGAAGATTGTCCCAGCTTAGCAATATAGCCCAATTCCGCTTCCACATTTGCGTTATATTTTGCTGCAAGCTGCACCACTTTTTTAGTAATGGCAATATTTTCTTCAAAGGATTTTTCACTCGCATCAATCATCACGGAATCAAATCCTGCTGTCAGGCAGGCCTCTGCCAGTTCATACGACGCCGAATGATCCAGATGCAACCATCCCTCAATATCATAAAAAGCTAAGGCAGCCTTTGCCATACTGACGGCTACCGGTAACCCCATATAATCTATGGAACTCTTAGTAAGCTGGAGGATAAGAGGCTGTTCGGTTTTTTTTGCAGCTTCCATAATGCCTCTTAGGGTTTCGTAATTATAAAAATTAGTGGCCAGCAAAGCGGACTTATTTTGTTGCTTTTGTTTTAATTTATCTTTTAAACTAATTTTCTGTGTAACCATATTTATTTTTTAACATATCAAACACCATTTGCCGGTTGCTGAATGCACCAGTACCGCCTGCAGCTGTTGTGGAAACAGCGGCTGTCATATTACCAAATTCCTGGCACTCTTCGAGCGATTTTCCCATCAGAAACTGATACACAAATCCCGCATTAAAACTATCTCCTGCACCAATTGCATCCACCACACTATTGTTCAGGAAGGCGGGTAAAGGCTTTGATTCTCCATTAAAGACCAGAGTAGAGCCCCGGCTTCCCTGCTTAACCACCACAGTATTTGCCATTGCCTTTATCCGGTGCAGCGCCTGTTGCAGATCCTTGGTTTTCGTTAGTTTCAACAATTCTGTTTCATTCGGAAAAAAGAAATCCACTTCCGGAAGGATAGTTGCTAAGTCTATCTCCCATTTTTCTGAAGGATCCCATTGTGGATCCATAGAAGTAGTTAATCCCCTCTGTCTGGCTTCCCTGAAGATGTAGGCAAGATCATCTTTTAATCCCGGCTGCATAAAACAGGAAGAAAGGTGCAAATGCATGGAGTGTTGAACGATATTCCAATCAATATCCTGTGCAGAAAGGCTTTCCATTGCGCCGGGAAAGGTGATCATAGCCCGGTCATCATTATAATTGAGGGCAACGGTTATTCCCGTCTTTACTGCACTATCCTGTATAATTCCTGAAGTGTCAACTCCTTTAGATTGTAAATGCCGAATGACAAAATCACCGGTTAGGTCAACACCAGTTTTTCCTATGAAAGAAACACGACAGCCTAATGTACTAAGATTAGCTGCAAAGATTGCAGACGAACTCCCCAGTATCAGATTCATGTCTCCGGAAAGTATTTCTTTTCCAATTTCAGGGAAGCCTGCGATCTTATTCAGAATAAGATCCACATTTAATTCGCCAATAACCGCTACATCAAATTTCTTAATCCCCATTTTGCAATTTACGCTTTATCTTTTTTTCCATTCAACATATAAGGATATATGATTACCCCTTTAACCACTCTGGTAATGGTTGCTTTTTCGCTGGGATTGTCGGGCTTTAAACCCAATTCCAGGGACTTGAAAAACCCCAGGATCTGAGCCGGCAATACGGCACATACAGATAAAAACTCCTCATCCACTTTTTCTCCATCTTCTGACAGAATGATAGGCAGGTCAAAATTAAGCTCCGCATGTTGTTTTTCACTAATTCCAATACTATACAAACCCCGTTCACCTGCATCAATAGCCTTTATCAAATCTTTTTCGTACTGGAACACATATTCATCATTGGAAAAAAGATATACCATCAGTGTGGCAGCATTAATTACTGCCTTTGGTCCATGCCTGAATCCCAGAAAAGAATCAAATTTACAGATCACTTTTCCATCGGTTAATTCCTGCAACTTTAGATCAGATTCATGGGCAACGGAACGTAAAGGACCTGAACCCAGAAAGACAGCCCTTTTAAATCCAAGATGTGCCACTTTTTTCAACGAATCGTAATAATGAGTTAGCACTCTTCCGGCATATTCAGCTATTCTTATCACCTGCTTTTCGAGCTGCTGCACTTCTGCAATACGGGAAATCAATAACCCGCTTAACAGCATAGCGGAAAAACTTCCGGTCATGGCAAGGCTCTGATCGTTTGCCTCAGGAGGTAAAAGGAAAACCTTAACCCGGCTGTTCGCGCTTTCTTTAGCCTGGGCTAATTTTCCATTTGCATTACAGGTGATAATCAGATGGTAGGTCTTTTCAGAAAAAATATCAGCCAATTGTAAGGCTGCAACGCTTTCGGGACTATCCCCCGATCGGGCAAAGGATATAAGCAGATTCGTTCCACCATTAAAATAATGAGCAGGATGTGAAATTAAATCTGTGGTAGCTATAGCAACAGTACGTCTTTTCGTGTTTTTTTGAAACGGACCCTGTAATACATCACCAATATAGGCAGAAGTACCTGCTCCGGTGAGAATTATGGAAAGGGAAGGACATGCGAACGCTTCTTCGAGGAAAGACTGCAGGGTCCCCCGCTGTGATTCCACTAATTTCCAGGTATCTTTCCATAATTCAGGCTGCTGACAAATCTCTCTTGCCGTATAATACGCACCTTCCTGTTTCAATTCCGCCACAGAAAATCCCAGGAAATCTGAAAGATGCTTAGCTTTCAAAATCTCATTATTATCATCTGTTGTTTTCATTACTTTTTTATTATGATTCTAGCCCAATTATAATCTTTGAGATATCTACAATAATCCTAAAAACCATTTTCAGAGTGAATAATCGTTCTTCTAAAAAAGAGATTCTTTATCTATACAATTTCAACCTATTGTTTTAACATAGGAAATAACCGGATTATCATTTCCCCTGAAGGCGCTGTTCCATATTCACATATTTCGAAAGCCTCTGCGTGCTTTGCCTGGGTGGACTTTTTTTTGCCATAATATTTTTCCAAAACAGATCTTACCTCAGGAGTAATATTTTCCGAAACATTTTGTCTTAACCAATTTTCTCTTTTTGAGATATCCGCAGGCACTTGATCGGCATAGCCTCCTATCCAGGGAAGCCACTCATAAAACTGTGATTGATGCGCATCCAGCGCATGCACCTTTTTATCCATCACAGCCGTGATATCCACTGCAATATCCGGTCTGAAAGGATTCGGCTTTTTAAACCGATCTGCTACATATAAAAACACAGGGTTCTTTTTTAATGGAGGACAATCAGGCACTATATTGGTCACACCTACCATATATGCAGCATCCTGCACTAATACCCCGGTATAACGATGATCAGGATGATAATCGTTGGGACGAGGTGCAATTACCAGGT
This sequence comes from uncultured Terrimonas sp., assembly GCA_964518685.1. Taxonomy (GTDB): domain Bacteria; phylum Bacteroidota; class Bacteroidia; order Chitinophagales; family Chitinophagaceae; genus Agriterribacter. The sequence continues at coordinate 38,149 of CAZFGP010000010.1, read as the reverse complement.
CAGCATTCCACTCACGTATTTTTCTGATAATCTGCAGCCGAACCTGCAAAGAAGGAACCAGCTCTCCGTCATGATTATCTAAAATATCATATTCCACCCCAAAGCGGCGACCCGCTTCCTTCGCTTCCTCTAACCGTCTTTTTGCCAGCATCCCTCCACCCTGAGATTGATGTCCGGCATCACCATTGGTTACCGATAAAAACTTAACAGCGTAGCCCATGGAAGAAAAAATAATAGCCGTACCGCCTGCCGTAAGGTCACAATCATCGGGGTGTGCTCCAATTACAATCACCCTGATCTGGTTTCCGGAGGATTGGGCAAACAAGCCTGTCGAGAAAATAAGAAAACCTAAGCCAACTATAATTTTTAATTTTCTCTGAAATACTTGCAAGGCAAAAAAACTAAGGTCATTGAACGGACTATAAGAAGTAGAATACTTTTTCATGATTAATCATCATATTTTCACTTAAAGTTAATACCTTCTCAACATAATAAACTTAGGGTTTACCTATGGCATCTTACCCTTTAAAAAATCATCCCGCACATAACCTGGTGGTCTTGCAGGATGATTTTAGTCTTTCAGAATATGGGATTGGGTTAATATATTTCCGGGGGAAATTGCCCCTGGCGCGGATGAGCATAAGGGAGTCCCGGCCTTGCGTCCCACCACATACGGCTGGTCATTTTATCGCCACCGCTCAACCGGGATACAGCTTCCATCACATTACTCTTGTTCCTGTTGTACTCAGAAACCGGATAGGTTAACCGGCGCGGAATATTTCCATTGGTACTGCCTAAATCAGAGCCGGTCCATATCTTAGGATAACCAGTTCTCCGAAATTCCGTCCAGGCCTCATAGCCTTGTTGATACATGGCAATATACTTTTGCTCTATAATATTTTCAAACTTTTCCTCTTCTGTACCAGAAATTATGTTTGCAAAAGAAGAAGCCATATAATCATCGGCTGCACTGCCCGAGATACCCCATTGTTCGAATGATTTTTCAATCCCATCCCTGTACATCAGGTTTGCATCCTCGTTGGATAATTCTGCAAGCGCCGCTTCTGCTCGTAAAAAATACACTTCGGCAGCATTCATCACCACAATGGTATAAACCGCTTCTCTGAAGAATTTTGGCAGGCTGGCAAGAGAATCCAAACCGTATCTCGACTTTTGGTCGCCGCCTATTGTCAGGGGTCGTCCTCTGTATCCGGCAGCCGCAGCAGGCGCTGGATTAGCATATTTCGGAAGTCTCGGATCGCTCCTTTTCAACAGTTCCTGGGTAATTGTAAATCCAACCATCACCGGATAATCATTGCTGTTGATATCGGCATTATATAAAGGATTCTTATTGCCGTATTCCAGTCCGTCAATTGTAGTCAGCGTGGTATTAAAGCCGTTGTCATCAATCAGCGGTGCACTAATCACCTCCTGAATATTTTGCTGAGCCATTGTTTTATCTGCAAAGCGAACGCGGATAGCCAGACGGAGCCTTAGCGAGTTGGCAAACCGTCTCCACTTATTTACATCCCCGTTAAACACGATATCCGCATTGCCAAACGACTCCAGATCAACATTGTCACTTAATTGAGCTGCCGCCTCCTTCAGTTCTTTCAGCATATCTTTGTAAATATCCTGCTGGGTATCGTATTTAGGTTGATTTATCACCTTTGTCACATCCTGCAATGCTTCCGAGTACGGCAAATCACCATAAGCGTCCGTTAACTGGGAAAACATCCATGCCTTCCATATCCTGGCCATGGCATGCTGATTTATCAATTCAGGTTTATCTGCGGTTAACCGAATAACTTCGGCAATATTAATCAAGTCGCCCTGGTAATTGGAAAAAGGATAAGACCAGTCGCCATCCTGGAAAATTGCGCCCGAAGAACCACTGGCATAATAATTAGAATACTCTTTAAATACTGAATTTTCATAGGTCGTAAAAACCGACTGCTTTTGAACCGCAGTAAAGAGCATTGACGGTTTAATGATATCCTTTGTAACCATCAACGGGCTGGTATTCATTTTGTCAAAATCCTTAGTACAGCTTATGCTGAACAAAAGAAGAAAAACGAACGGTGAATATTTAATATGCTTCATATCTGATTTCTTTTGACTTTTGATTAAAATGAAAATGACAGGTTAAATCCAAGGCTTCGGGTAGTTGGTACGCTCGCCATCTCTACCCCCTGTGCAGCAGTAGTATTATTAAATGCTGTTTCAGGACTCACACCCATCATTTTAAACTGAGGGTCTCTGTACAGGTACAGAATATTCCTGGCTACTACGGACAGTTTTGCAGATTTCAAAATACTGCTTTTAAGAAAGGATACCTGCTTAAGGTTATAGCTTAAGCTGGCTTCACGCAGTGCTGCATAATCTGCATTAACAACCATAGCCTCTCCCAAATCAGACCAGGGACCTTGTACAGCATAATAGTCCTGAGCGAGCAATACAATATCACTCTTCTTGTATTTCCCATCTGGTTGCAAAATAACGCCATCCGCAATCAGATTATCTCTGTTTTCCGTAAACTTACCGGTACCGCTTGCCATCTGATTGTACTTGGTCATGGAGTACACTTTGCCTCCCTGCCGGATATCCACCAGGAAACTGAATTGCCATCCTTTAAAGCTTAAGGTATTGGTAATGCCTCCTAACCAGTCTGGCTGGATATTTCCAAATGATTTCGGCAGACTGGCGCTTTTCCAGCCACCGGTTTCATCCAGTACAATTTCACCAGCCTCATTTCTATCAAAAGGTAAACCCACAATATTGCCATAGGCTTCTCCCACGCGGGCTTCAATTACGCCGCCATTATAGGTATCGAGCAGGGTAAGGGTTTCAATGCCATCAGCAAGAGATATTACTTTTGACTTGTTTCTTGAGAAGTTAAGGATAAAATCCCAGCGAAAGTTTTTGTTGATAACGGGGTTAGCATTTACAAAAATTTCCACCCCCTGATTTCTGATTTCACCGGCATTAATTAAACGGGAGTAAAACCCTGTTGCACCTGACACCTGCACCGGGGTAATCTGATTAATGGTGGACGCATTATAATAAGTGAAATCCAATCCCAACCGATTGTTAAAGAAATTCAGTTCCGTTCCGAATTCTACCGATCTTGAAAGTTCATTTTTCAGATCGGTTAATGGAATAGCTCCATTTATATATGCAAATGGCGCTCCGTTGTAACTTAGATTCGACAATCCATAACCCGCTTTAGTCTGATACACGTCGGCATCGGCGCCCGCTTGTGCATAAGATGCGCGGAGTTTGCCATAAGAAAGGAAAGAGGAATTCAGATTTAAGGCATCGGTAAATACAAAGCTTAAATTAGTAGACGGATAGAAGAAGGAATAATTGTTGGCACCGAGAGTAGAGGACCAGTCATTTCTTCCTGTAATGTTCAGAAACAGAAAATTCTTATATCCTAACTGTCCATCAAAATACCCCGAATTGATTTCTTTTTGAGTAGGATAATTATATGCAGTAACCTTGTTTGCGTTGCTTATGTGATAAAGGCCGGGGACTTTAAAAATAGTTCCATTCACAATAAGAGAAGTGGTGGTACGGTTGAGATGATTAGCACCTACCGACAACGACCCTGTAAAATCTTTAGACAAATTGCCCGATGCTGTCAGTAAGATATCACTATTTTCTTCCTTCACTTTATAATCACTATTGGTTACTAAACCATCCACATTTCCAGGTGTTTTAACGCCAATTCTGGCAAATCGGGTATCGGCATAAAAATCGGTTCCTGTACGTGCCTGCAAAGTAAGCCAGTCAGTAAACTTGTATTTTGCCAACACGTAGCCAATAACCCGGTCTCTCCTGCTGTTTGCCAGCAACTCATTCATAATCCAATAGGGATTTAAGGGGCTTCCGGATTTGTAATTAATCATAGAGCCGTCTGCCCTTTTGTAATCTTTCAGCCAATCCAAATCAATAAAGAGGGGCATCCTGTTCAGGGCTACAGTAGCAGAAGTGGAGAGTCCACCTGTTTCAGGAGGATTTACAATGTGCTGCCGAACATAATTCACTTTGGCTTCTACAGAGAGTTTGGGAGACACTTTAAAACCACCCAATAAATTAATCGTTTGACGGTTCATGCTGTTATTGGGTACAATTCCATTATTTCGCATATCCGAAACAGAAAGCCGGAAGTTGCTATTTTCAGTACCCCCCGAAACCCCAACGGTATTAGTAGCAGTTGAACCCGTACGATAAAACTTCTTAAAATTTTCATCCCCTCTGGGCAAATAGGGTACCTCTCCCAATTCAGGCCACGATGCAAAGGAAATCATCCGCCCGTCATATTTTCCACCCCAATTATCCAGCAACCAGGAGGGCCATTGGGTAGTTTCCTGGCCATTTACTACAGGATGATCGAGACTGTTGTAGTCATCATCATATCCTCCGCCATATACATTTTGAAACTTTGGTGTAACATTAATTTTATCAAAAGTGACATTGGAATTAAAATCCACATTCATACGGCCGGATTTTCCCTTTTTTGTGGTAATCAGGATTACCCCTTTTGCCCCTCTGGCACCATATAAAGCTGCAGCAGCAGGTCCTTTTAACACCGTCATATTTTCAATATCATCGGGATTGATATTTCCTATGCCGTCTCCAAAATCCCGCTGACCTCCAAAAATCTGAGGAGCGCCAAGGGTGGAGTTATCAATAGGAATACCATCTACCACGTATAAGGGCTGGTTACTTCCTGTTAAAGAACTGCTTCCCCGAATAACCACATAGGAAGAACCTGAGGGGCCGCCTCCGGAAGGATTAACATGAACGCCGGCTACCCTCCCTTTCAGGGAATTGGCTACATTAACTTCTCTTACCTCAGCAAGCTTAGCGCCTTGTACTGTTTGAGTTGAATAAGCTAAGGACTTCTTATCCCGCTGGATACCCAGGGCAGTAACCACTACTTCCTCTAGCTCCTTTTCCTCCGATTCAAGCACTACCTTCAGCACCTGGGCCTGCCCCACTTTAAGTTCATGGGTCTTGAAACCAGAATAGCTAAACACCAGGGTTGCGCCTCTTTGTACAGAAATTAAAAAATTTCCATTTTGATCCGTTACTCCACCTATGCCGGTGCCTTTAACGGTTAATGAAACACCCGATAAAGGTTGCCCGGACTGATCAGTTACGGCTCCGGATAAGGAAACAGCCTGCCCAAACATTTGTAATCCTGAGAACACAAACATTAAAAGCCATAGTAAACGCAGGTTCAAAACGTCCTTTTTCATCTACAGTATGTTTTAAGTTTAAAAGAATAAATAAGTAAAATTGATTTTAGAATTTTTGTTTCGTTTATAAAACTACAGATAACATTTTATTTTCCAAAATTTATTTTTCATAATGTTATTTTTTATTTTTTTTATCTTGTCTATTATATGGAACTGAGCTAAATTATAGGATACCGGACAAGATTATACGGACTATAGGAAAAGTCAAAGGTTTCGCAACCTTTTGCATTATCCCGGATTAATAATCATTACACCGTAAGTACTATTAAGGAATACAGGGATAATCGTATCGGGGTCAGGTCCGTACAGAAGTACTGCGAAGTCGCCAATAAATGGAATGCAACAGACGGAATATTAATCTGTTATAGTTAATTTTAATACTGATCGCCGCGCGCAAAAAGATTTTTCCTGTGCATCCAGGCGCCACCAGTAAAGTCAGGGAAATCCACCGTTTGATAGCCTAACGCAATGGAGGTTTCGCTGAGCGGCGTAATGGCGCTCCAGGCGGCAGCATCATATACATCCATCGGTGTGGGTTCCTGTCGTTTTGCAGATTCAATGAAAGCATGTAACACAAAGAAATCTATCCCGTCATGTCCGGTGCGCCCTGCCTCTTTACCCCAGCGTTTCCATAATGGGTGTTCATATTTATCATACCAGGCGTTGGCATCATCCCATTTTTCATGATCGTAGGTACTCACGCCTTCAATATAAATGCCGTGATTCAAATTCATCCAAATTCCATTTGTACCCTGCACCCGAAATCCCAAAGAATAAGGTCTTGGCAGATTTGTGTCGTGCTGTAAAAAAAGGGTCTCACCATTGGCACATTTGATGTGGGTGGTTATAATATCGCCTAATTTAAAAAGTTGCTTTGCATTAGGATGTTCTTTACCTCCCATTTTAACGATGTAATCATGCAATCCTCTGGATTTGGTGGCAAATGAACTCAGGCTTTCAAAGCGGTTTCCCCGGTTGATATCAACCATCATAGCAATTGGACCTACATCGTGGGTTGGATATAAATCGCCATTGCGTTGAACGGAATGTGCGGTGCGCCATTTTGCTTCTGAAAAGCCCTTTTCTCCAAATTCCACTCCGCTATTATAAGGTGTAATACCGTCATTAAATTTCACCCCCCGCAAATCATGCTGATAACCGGCCTGCAGATGAATCAGTTCCCCAAACAAGCCCTGTCTTACCATATTCAATACTGCCAGAATATCCCGGCGGTAGCAGGCATTTTCCAGCATCATCACATGAGCTTTTTTAGCTTCCGCAGCATGCACTACCTGCCAATGATCTTCAAGGGTAATCCCCAATACCACTTCCGTGGCAATATACTTCAATCCCGCCTGAATGCTATCCAATATCATGGGCGTATGCCATTCCCAGGGAGTGGCAATAATAACGGCGTCAATCTTGCCAGGGTCTAACATTTCGCGATAAGCGATCTCACTGCCCATAATCACTTCAGGCATGGGTTTACCCGACTTACGAATAATATTTCTGCTCTTCTCAAGCATTCTGCTGTCTACATCACAGATCATTTTTATATCCACATCTTTTCTTTCGAGGCACATAGTCAGATGCGATTGTCCGCGCAGTCCTACTCCGATAAGGCCCAGTCTCAACTTCTGCTTGTCCTTACGGATTTTATCTTCGGCATCTAATGCGAAGGGGTGCAACAATCCCAAACCCGCTGAAGTTACGGTTAGATCTTTCACAAAGTTTCTTCTTGAATAAGTCATAAAAGAAAAGAATTAAATAATAGAATTTTTTGAACACGGGTATATTTCTTCTGCTACCAAATCGTAATCGCACACTCATTACCGGCAACACCGGCCTTATTTATGGCCCGAAAAACCAGACGTTCATTTTCACCGGAATGAGTCCATACCAGTGAATCATCAGCATTTTTCCAAATGCTATCTTTTTCACTCTTCATCTGAAAAGTTTTCACATTAGGCATTCTGGTTTTTAACCGGATCATTGCTTTATCTCCTTCAAAGCCGGCATCCACATAAACTCCCGAAGGATTCCACTCAATTGCATTTTTATCTGAAATCCTGGTAAAAAATCCTGCAGCATATGCCCAATGAGGCTTCCCATCCCATATCCAGGTATTACTTTTCGAATAATCATCGTCAAAAATAATCAAGCGGGCAAGCGCTCCAGAATTGTCGGGCCAATGCACAAACCGGTCATTGGAGGCTTCCCATTCTATCCAGGTAAAGGTCTGCATAAAAGACGCTTTGGTTACCACCTTCCATTTGCCGGTTTTATCTTTTACGTTATCATATTCAATAACCTGCCGGCCGCTCCCCTTCACCATCTGTACATCTCTTCCACCATTCGTAAGGAACTCTTCCCGAACCTCCAGTGCTGAAAGAGGGATATTGTTTTTTTCGAAATGGTGATTATACTTCGCATCACTTAAAAACCACTTTTTATAGGTATTGCTCCATATTTCATTGGCGCCATGATGTCCGTCAGGTCCTCCTTTCACGCCTGGTCCGGCGCCCAGGCAGCGAGTTACATAGCCATAAGCATTCATGAGCGCGTTTTGCACAATCATATAATGTCCACAATGAAAGCCCTGTCCTTTTAATGCTGCATCCAGTATTCTGTCAGGATAATTATCCCCCGGATAATCATCTTCAAAATCACTGATTTTAATTTTGTCTGCGATCCAGTCGCGCAATAGCAAAATGCGTTTAAATTCGTCCGATTCATTCTGCAGGATGGTATCCGTCTGAAATTTTGCACGAAAGGAATCCATCCGGGGTGAATCCCAATCTTCAAAGGAATGAAAGGGAATTTTTTTCGTGTCTTCAGGACAAGCCCCCTCTATGCGGGAAATAATGGCAGAATTTTGACAACCCATCCCTGATAACACCGCCATAAAAAGCCATAAATACCAAACTTTCATAAAGCGCAAACTTTATTTCTTACGAATCATTAGGTTATTTCGTAATAATAATAAGTGAATAAAAGGTAATCCGCTGCATTTCGAAAGTAAATATAAGTAACTATTTTTAAAATAAAGGGTTTATTCGAAATAAAACAATCCAAAATTGTCATATTCGTGGAAATTGCCGCTGTTTTTATACAATGCCCAGAGACTGGCATCTTTTTGATGATCGTAATCCACCCGGTAGAGGTTGCCCTTCCATCTCACGCCTGAATGAGGGAGCTCATCCATTACGGGCTTCATCATCCCGAAAGGAATAAAAAATTCGGCAGTCCAACTTATAATATCAGTTCCTGTCTGGCCAGGACTTCGTTGCACAAGAGCTGCGTGCCGGGTTCCAGGTATATCTGTGAGATGATAAGGAATCCACCGGTTGAGTTTTCCTTTATCATTATAAATGATCAACGGCAATTCAAAATTCAGCGGCGAGATCTCATATTCGAAATAGTTAGGCTGTGTACTATTGGGTTGAAAAAACACCTCAACCACATCTTCATTCCATAATTCCAGATTATTTTGCTGCAAAGTGGCTGTCAGCCGGTCGTCTTCACAGTAAAAAAACACATAGATGCCGGTATTGGAGTACAACAACCTGACCTTTGTTTCCGCTTTTTTCCCGTTTCCCAGAAGAAAAGGAATTTCATTCCATTCTGTTTTACTCCAATGAATGGTATCCGGATTCCCTGTGACTTCGAAATCAAAGGTCTGCTTTATAATTACCATGATTATTTCCTATTTTTCTATACTTAAAAAAGATTATTTCTCAAAATTCTTCAAATTATTCGAATTTAATCTTTCGTATCGTTTCATTTCATATATTTATTTTGTAAAGAAACAAAAACCATTATGCGAAAAGCCGGAGATAGAACAACTGTACAGCGCAGAGTACTCATTCTTGAAGAATTGGAGAAAAAAGGACAGGTTGATGTAGTTTCTTTAAGCAGGTCCTTAAACGTAAGCGAGGTTACTATACGCAATGATCTGAAAAGACTGGAACAAAAAAATGCACTTATAAGGGCAAGAGGCGGTGCAATTAAAATTGATCGGGTGGGTATGGATTTCACCATCTCTGATAAAAACAAACAGAATTATGATGAGAAAAAGAAAATCGGAAAAGCTGCTGCCGCTCTAATACAGGCAGGCGATACCATTATTCTTGATTCCGGCACCACCACTATGGAAATTGCACGATGTTTAGGTGATATCGGGGAACTGACAGTTATCACCAATGCCATGAACATTGCGAACCAACTGGCAGAGCATCCAAAGGTAAATGTGATTATTCCAGGCGGTTCTTTACGCAAAAACTCGCTTTCCCTGGTCGGCACAATGGCTGAGGAAAGCTTTAAGAATTACTTTTGCGACAAGTTATTCCTTGCGGTTGATGGGTTTAGTATGACACATGGCTTATCTACGCCCAATGCAGAAGAAGCTCATCTGAACCGTGTAATGATGAGTATTTCAAAACAGGTGATCGTGGTAGCCGACTCCACCAAATTTCATAAAAGAAGCTTTGCTTTTATAGCCAATATCAATGAAATTGACATTCTGGTTACCGACGCAGGCATTCTTGAAGAAGACCATAAAAAATTAGAAACTTCCGGGATTAAAGTGATTATTGCATAACAGACTTTGCAAATTTAAACACCCATTGAGATGTACTACGGGAGCTCCGTTTTAGACGGACGGGAAAAGTCCGCGGGAATCAGATTTTTCAATGTATAGCATACAATATGGTTTGCCAGGCTGTCTCCGGAAGAAGATTTCAGACCGCCAAATTTCAATTGATAAACATAACCGGGGATCAGGGAATCCAACTCTAAAGAAATTTTTTTATGATTGTCTGCAATTTTAATATTTACCACCCGAACAGGGGTGACATTCATTCTGTCTGAGCCATATTTTGAGTGATACTCATAATAATAGCGTTCCAACCGATAGTTCTCCGGATTGAGGGCAGCGCTATCTGCCGCCAGAGGCTGAGTAAATTTGAGATCAAAACCATGCAATGTCAGGCTCATATCGTACAAATCCATAGGCAGTCTGCCCGTAAAACGAATCCTTTGGATACCTGTATCTCCACCCCATCCATGAGCCGCCTGGCCTATCCACAAACTCCCATCCGGAGCAAATGCCAGCCTGTTATTTCCTTTTCTTAATCCATGACCGTCTATAAAGGGAATGCAAGCGCCCTGCAATTCTCCATCCACCTCTTCCAACATAACCCGCACAATTCTGGCAGTATTCATTTCACCCACAAAAACCTGTCCTGCAAACGGCCCAAATTTCCCGCCTGTAGCATCACAAACCGGCTGGGTAGGGGAATTGGCAATAATATTATGAGGGAACAAAACCGCAGCTTTGGTTCGCATACTATCAAGGATGGCTACCGGGAGATCAAAAGGATTTCCTTTATTCCAGTCTTTTTTCCAGATTAGGCCGGCGGGATGTCCGTAAAAATTTCCTTCCTGTACCTGGTAAAGCTTACTGGTTCCTATCCAGTCGCCCTGATTATCTGTTGCCAGCAAATTTCCTTTTGCGTCAAAACCCAGGCCATTAGGCGAACGAAAACCCATGGCATAAGGGAGCAACTGCCGTTCTGGTGTCAGCTTCATAATCCATCCCCTATACGGAACAACAGAAAACATTGACTTGTCGGGACTCATTCCTGAGCTGTTTTTTCTGCCACGAACTTCAGGTCTTATACCACCTCCCTTTGAGCTGCTGTTTAAGGCTATATAGAGGTTGCCCTCTCTGTCTTTTACCGGACCGTAATTAAATTCATGATAGTTTCCGGTAAGGCCAAAATCGTCCGTCACGGTTTCATACAAGTCCGCTTCACCATCCCCATCCGTATCCATTATTCTCGTCAATTCCGGACGCTGCATTACCAGCATTTCAAAGTTATTAATCACCATCACACCAAGCGGTTCATGCAAACCCTCTGCAAACAAAGACCACTGCCTTGTTTCAGGATCATAAATCATCACCTCTCCGCGCAGAAAACATGCAACCAGCCTGCCATCGGGTAAAAAATCTATGGCGCCTGTTTCTGCTGTTAAGCCTTCAGGGATTGGAATGTTTTCTATCCGGTAAGAAGTTCCGGACAACTCCTCCGTTTTTGGGTTAGTACAACCCCAAAGCAAAATTGCCAGGAACAATAAAAAACGATTTGGCTTTCCTCTCAACATGTCATTTTTTTGTCATAATAATACTAAACTCACGGGCATCATCAGGGTACAACTTTAAATGGCTATTATTCCAATTGCCGCCAGAAGACTGATACCTTACCCCATCTTCCGGATGAGCGATAAACCAGATGGTACGATTTGCATCCGGAATCCTAAAGGTTCTTATCAGGCCTGATCCATCCTCTTTTGGTTTCATTAATTCAAATACTTCCATACCATTGATCTGATAATGAAATTCAGGATATCTTTTGATGAGCCTATAGCCTTTAAATTTTACTGCAGGAATATTTCCAGGCTTATCTACATGAAGCGGGAAATCGGTTCGATCTCTATAAAACACAGTACCCATAATTTCACCATATGAATCATGATGCCCCTTCCAAATATCCGTATTATCCAGGAAACCTCCCTGCCAGGCATACCGGAGCCGGCAGGTTCCCGCATCCCAACAATAGGATATCTGATAGGGCAGATGTACGGCTATTGCTGCCGGACTGGCGTCAGACAGAAAAATGCGATACATATAAGGCAGTTCTTTTCTAAATGAATGGCTTCTTTGTGTTTCGTGTATCTTATGTTCCTCATTGCTTACCACCTTCTCTATTTTTCTCTCTGGCGGAATATTAGAATCTTCTTTCAACAAAGGCATAGATTGATGACCCACATACATTGCGCCATACATTACAAGACCATGACCAGGATAGGTGCACACAAAAGGATACACGCCCTCTTTATGTGGTGCAGAAAACGTAATACTTTGGGATTCTCCTGGAGAAAGTAGCGGAAAAGACCAAAGGACTTCCGGCAGGTTGGGGGTATAATTTTTACGCTCACCATCGTTTCCCATTGTCAACGCTGCATCTACTACTTTCATCCGTGCTCCAGGCCTTGTAAACAAAAGGTTATGGCTCATGTCGTCCTTATTTGTAAAAACGACATTGACTTTAGCGCCAGGTTTTACCTTAAAGCGTACAAGATCGTATTGTAATCCTCCTATCGCATTTATTCTAACAGAGATGATAGTATCGCTCTTCGCATACCCCGTTGTCTGCAACAGAGAGAAGAAAAAAAGCAACGGGAAAAAAAATCCTTTACGAATAAACATAATAATTTATCAAAATCCTCTAATAGGAATATTATCATTTCGATTCAGGCATCTTTAAGAGGGTTTCTTCAGTAAGGGTAATGGCTCCTTTATTTCTGAGCGCTTTAATTTCTTCCGGTTTAACCCGTGGACGTCCATAAGATAGTGAAGGGTCGGCAGGAGCAAAAGAGTTGTGTAAATAATCCATTATTCCTGCAATTTCTTCATCCGAATAAATATCCCGAAATTTGGGCATAGCGCCATTAAAAGTATAAAGTTTGCCGTTTATATGCACAGGTCCTTCCAAACCATTTAAGATAATCATTCCTAAAAGGGCGTTTGAACCCCTTACATATTGAGAACCACTCAATGGCGGTGCCAGGTGTTCCAATCCTTCCCCATCGGCTCCGTGACAGCCGGCGCAAACACTTCGATAGATTACGAGTCCCTTTTGCAATCCGGGGATGGGTATTTTGCGTTGTACAAAAATGGAATTCTTTTTATCCTCAAGTCTGTTTTTAATGGTTTGATCTAAAATAGCAATAACCTTGTTTTCAGTAGGTTTTTGTTTATTTGATGAAGCAACATAGGACTTAAAACGATCCTCCATCCGCCGCAAACTACTAACCACCACTTCCTGAAAAACATCATTATTGGAATAGGTGTTGGATAATTTTGCCAGCAGGGGCAAAAAATTATTGGGCGCCGCACTAATCCACGGACCAAGCGCTACCGCGAGGTAAAGATTAATAACGGTATCGTTTCGGGATATGAGATCGGTTGTTAGTTTTTCCATTACTTCAAAATGATCTTCCGTATTATAATCCCTGAGAAGCAAAAGAGCATGCGCAACCAACAAGGGTTCGTTAAGAGTTGCCACCTTGCGAAGCAGATTGAAAGAAAGTGCATCCAGCCCTTCCAGCGTATGTAAGGCATGGATTGAAGGAATCTCTCCTGCCGGACTAAGCGTTAACTTTTCTAACTCCGGAACAACCGACCGGTCATTTCTTTGTATTAATACCTGTTGCGCCCGATCTCTTATCCATCCATTCTCACTTTTCAGCAAGCCAACCAATTCATTACCCGTAGTTTTTTTAAAATCCGGGATCGTTCCGAGTTTATTCTTCTTATATTTTATTCTCAATATACGACCGGCGCTCAGGAGGGTATCCAACTGTTTGCGAACTATTCTTTCCCGGTAATACGGAGTAGCTGATACCCGGTGTTGCATCACTCCCCGATGCATATCTACAATATACATTGCGCCGTCTGGCCCATTGGATAAATTAACAGGACGAAAACCCTCATCTGTCGAAGCAATAAACTCTTTGTCATCCCAGACCTGGGTAGCCGTAGTTTTCAGACTTTCAAAGTGCAGCAAATTACGTTTCACCAGATTTGCTTCCGGCTCACAAACAAAAGCATTTTGATTATAATCTGCCGGATATTGATCGCCACGATATATAAGGGTACCACATGCAGCCGTAAATTTTTTCAATATGCTGTCTTTATCAAGTATACCTTCCACATAACCCCGGTTTACGGTAGTGGGATGTAAAGGATAAACCCGCTGGTCTTCTGTCAGTACCTTATTTACACCTTCTTTCGGCTTCATATACGGGTTGCCGATGAGGGTATTGGGTAATAAGTAATCTCCTACCAATTGTACTTCATTATAGGTATAATAAAGTCTGCCAAAATTATCCTTAGTCATCCCAAACTGTCCGCGAAAGGAAGTGGGCTCATGTAACCATTTGCCATCTTTAAGTTGATACCTCGTAGTGGAATAAGCACTGTAAATCCAGTTATCAATATTCATCATTAAACCGTTAGCCTGATTTTCGGGATTGGAATATTCATCTGCATAAAGGGAATCCACAAGGGTAAACTTACCAGGTTTATCATCATTAATTTCCACAAACCAAAGGTTTGGAGGCGCTGCATACAATAGTCCTCCATAAACAAGCGCTAAAGCACGGGGCAGCACCAGACTGTCTAAAAAAACTTTAGCTTTCTGTGCCCTCCCCTTCTTATCTAATCCTTCTACTATACTGATCCTGCCATTCGGCACATCCTCGCCGGACCCGGCTATATTAGGCATGTAGCCACGCATCTCCACTACCCACATCCTTCCCTGATCATCAAAATCCATGGCAACAGGCGCTTCAATCAGGGGTTCGGAGGCCGCCAATTGTATTTCAAAACCGTCTGCAATCTTATACTGTTCAAAAGTTATATCCGGCATTATATTGTTGGGAGAAGTACAGGAAATCACTATTAATAACCAAACGAAAAACAATACCCGGTTTCTAATTCCAATGTGCATACCTAAATTTTAACCCTTTTATTTTAGTGGATGATTAAATACTCCATATAATGTTTCGTATCGGTTAGAACACCTTCCCTTTTTCATAAATTATTTTATTGAAATTAAAAATCTCATTCTCCGGTTTAACCCATGGGGTATTGGAGAAAGACGGATCAGTCTGTTAAACACATGGCAAATTAAAGGATTTCTGAGATGTTTTCCTGCAGCGCTTTTTATATCCCCAGAAACTTTTTTGCATTACCTGCTCTTAAAAGGTCTTTTGTAATTGAACTCGCTTCAGTTTCTCTTAAGGATTCTATGCGTAACAAGCCTGTCAGGTAGTCCAGGATGGGCGAATGAGTGCCAAAAGCAAACCGCTCTGAACCCTGGGTTTTTAATATATTACCAATATCATTCAGACTTCTCCCCGAAGTATCTATCAGCAGATTTGCTCGCCTGAAAATTTCCATATCCTCCTTATCTATAGCCAGACTATTAGCTGCATTCAGAATCATGTATTTCGCATCGGGCACTTGTTTGATGATGGGCATGATATTTTTCATCGTCCATTCGGGTTTCGGGGTTAATGCTACATAATCTATGTCCATCCAGGATCGCTGACGGCTGTCCACCATCCGGTAGCAGAAGGTAACCGGCACATTCATGTCTCTGGCTCTTTTTACTAATTCAATAAGTGAAGGGTCTGTTATGGTGTAATCGTGATACTTGGGATACAGCCTGACCCCTTTCATGCCTAATTTATTTATGCTGGTTTCCATATCCGTACGCCAGCCTGCATATATCGGGTTGATAACGGCAAAGGGTATCAGCCGATCCCGATATCGTTTTGTTGCTTTGATTTCATCGTACAATTCCTGGTTGGCAGATTGGGTATTCTTATAAAATACCCCGTTCATATTGCTGACAACAGAAATATCCACTCCAAATTTGTCCATACGCTGTCCTAATGCTTCACAGGTGTTATATTTGAGTTGCATAAAAGGCCAATGGCCTACATAGGCATTAATATCAATCAACATTTCTGCCTCCTATTTTTAGTAAATTATTATAGTTGTCAAAAAACACCTTCTGTTTTTGAATGTCGGTCAGATTAGACGCTAATATCTTCCCCACACTCTGGTAATAACTATTGTCTGATGCAAAAAACAAACGATCCTCACCCAAATACTGAACTGCAAAGTCAATCATATTTTCGGCATTATTGCTGCCCGAGGTATCTACATAAATATTAGGAACATCCTGAAACATCTTACACTCATACTCCCAGTCGCCGCCCATACCTATATGGGCAAACTGAAATATGCCTTCGGGGTATCGTCTGGCAACTTCAACAAAGTCTTCCGGGATGGAAGTATTAGGCTCCTTATTGCCATTATATTTCATACGATAACCGCCAACGCCTAGCTGACATTCTCCATGGGAATGGATTATCATTTTGAGATCAATTAACCGCTCAATAATGGGATAGTATTTGGGATCATTGATTTTTACCTGATAATACAATTCTCCCGGCCCTATCATTCCGGCATCCATACAGCGATTGATTTCATCCAGTGATTCCTGCTTATACACAGGATTCAATAAAAATCCTCCCAGAAGGTGGTTAGGATATTTTTTAATTGCTGCTATGGTAAGGTCATTAAATTTTCTGAATTGTTCAGGCGTACCGGGCATTACATCCAAATATCTGGATATCACCTGTTTTTCAATTCCCAACCGCTCGCCAAAATCCAATTGAAAACCGGGGCTGTCTTTTGTCCAGTAGATATGTGCATGTGCATCAATCTTCCTAAATTTCATCACCTCCTTCATCAGATCATATTTCCCGGGACGGGAAGTATATATTGTCTCCTCCTTTTCCAATTTATTTTCCGACAACTTCCCTAAAGAGTGCCGACCCATTAAAACACCCGCAGCACCCATGGTGCCACGGGTTACAAACTTTCTCCGATTAATGTTCATGACCGTTTTTAGAAACTTAGGTTTAATAAATTTTTCTCACTTACGCAGGATCATTTTCGCAATGCTTCTCTCCTCTTTTCGCGCGAACGATTGAAATAAGGTACATTCAGTTCAATCTCGAATTCTTTCAGCATTTGATCAACGGTATATTTATCAGATACCGATGATACCAATACGGGGCCTAATCTGCCGGGGTCTGCAATAGCAACAGCCGTTCCATACTTCTTCTTCAGCGCTGATAGTTTACCAAAATTGTATCCGAGATGCACTACCCGGGAATCAAGATTAATAGTTGTGACAGCATAATCAAAATAGTTGGTACTGCTGGCAACCACCTCTCCCAGAGGGTTACGGATTTCAGATGGCGTACCCCTGCCATTAATACTCCCCACAAAAAAAGAATTACTCCAATAGGCCCAAACATTTTGCATAAAATTGCCATGATAGTTGGAAGGAAACAGCAGAATATCCGGCTTATCCGCTTCATACTTTTCCAACAGTTCTTTAAAATTCAAGTCGAAGCAGATTGCAAAAGCCACCCGTCCAAAATCACATTGAAAAACAGGAGCTTCGTCTCCAGGTTTAATTCCATCTTCAATTTCTCCAATAGTCGGGAAATTTTTATTGTAAATACCTGCCACTTTACCGTCTCTGTTCATCAAAATGGCAGAATTGCGGAAATTACCTTCCTCATCTATTCGCATGGTTCCAAATGCTATATAACAATGGTTGGCTTTTGCTATTAAAGCAAACTGATCTGTTACCTGGGTATTCCGAGTGGTAAGGTATTCCTTCCATTCCCCGACCTTCAGGTTGGTTGGAATATCGCAAACCTCCGGTAAAAGAATCAAGTCGGGTTTATCAGGAAGTACCTGATTAATTTCATTTTTCCAAAATACAATGATCCTATCAATATATTCCTGACTACCCTTGCTCCTGTCGAACGAAAAAGAAGGGATACCTCCAATAGTGGCCACCTTTACCGGGCGGGAGGCTTCAGCATCGTTTGCAATAATTGTTAAAAAAAAGAGGGACGTGCATACCCATACAAAATATTTCCTGATCTCTGTTCTTACTAACATTGGAGTGGCATTATCGTTTAGTGTATCATCAAATTTACCGATAAAGTTTTCAATAATAATCCCTCCCCAATTGTAAAGCAGAGCGAGGCTATATTATAGTGGATAAATAAACAGGGTATTTCAGTTATTATCTGTCTCAAACAGATTTTTATTTAGGTCACTTTTCTATTAAACGGACTTTAACTGATCTCTGTTTTTATACACTTTCATAATTGCAGCTACGATATTTTTCATTTCGCTCCGGTCGGCCAGCAAGGCCCCCGACCCGGCAAATGACACCATAGTTTCTTTTATAATCCGGTCGCACACAGGCAGATTCATACCTTCTTTATATTCCTTCAGCCGCTGCTTGGAATACATAGTATTATAACTTTTCAGTCCCAAAATATGATCTACCCAGGGTTCCTGATGCAGGGCATAGGGGATATAAGCCCCCAGGGAGACGCCTTCGGCGGCAACTGCTTTCAAAAACACGCTTCTGTCAACCCCCCATTCATTTTTATTATAGGTCATGCCAAAATGATAATAAGCTCCGCTTTCCGACCCCTGATAATGCCGTTGTGGTTTCAAGGGATTAAAATCCTTTAATTCGGCTCTCAGATAATCTGCATTGGAATTGCGGGTTTCAAATCTCTCTTTTACTCCCGGAAGCTGAGCATTAAGGATAGCTCCCTCAAACTCTTCCATCCGGTATTTTGGGCCTATGGTTTCAAACTTTCCTTTACGTGATGCGCCGCGATTTTGTACGGTAAAGCATTGATCCATCAGCTTCTCATCATTGCCCACCACGGCGCCACCTTCGCCACAGGCGATGGGTTTGCTGGCCTGGAAGCTAAAACAACCTACATCTCCGATGGTACCTAGTCCTTTCCCCTGGTAGCGTGCCAAAGGTGCCTGACAGGCATCTTCGATCACTTTGAGGTTATGTTTTTTTGCAATGGCCATGATCCGTTCCATATTGCAGGCCACGCCAAAAATATGTACCGGCATTATTGCCTTTGTATTTTTATTGATTCTCTTCTCCACTTCTGCGGGATCCAATTGATAGGTGTCAGCTTCAAGGTCTACCAGTACAGGAAGAGCACGACTGGTGAGAATAGAGGAAATAGTGCCAAAATCGGTATAAGGAGAGGTAATAACTTCATCCCCCGGACCGATGCCCAATGCTTCCACACAGGTACTTAAGGATTGAGTGCCAGAGCCGGTACCCACGCAATATTTCGTTCCTATTAAGGCGGCAAAGGCATCCTCAAAAGTGGGGACTGTTCCATTTTTGGATTGTATCCGGCTCCATATTCCGCTTCGGGTAGTCTTTACTATTGCGTCTACCATCTTATCATCCACATAAGGCCAGGCCGGCCCAATTGGACCGGCGGGGCGGATGGAACCGCCTCCCAGGATAGCGAGTTTTTCATGTCCTTTATTTAGAATGGTGACACCCGAGCCCTGGCTATTAAAAGGATCAGTAATAGCGGCAGCCGTAGCTGCGGTGGCTACAGAAGCGATGAACTTACGGCGGGTAAAAATGAAATTTTTTTTCATGATGTAATGCTTTTTCAGGGGTTACTCCCTAAATCAATTGTGTGTAATTTACAGGAAAAATGGAAAGATGAGTACCCATTCATTCTCCTTTTTGAAGTCTTTTAAAATATTTTACTGCCATCCGGGATTTTGAACCAGGTTCGGATTCAATAAAAGCTGATCTTTGGGGATAGCATTCAGATAGTCTCGATCAATTTTAAACCCATAACCCGTGGGGAGTTTATTCTGATAGGGATCAAGAAATCCGTCTGCATCTACAGGATACGGATTCGTGGTAAGCTGTGCAGCCTTAAACCCACGAGGTCTTTTACCTACAATCAATTCATCTGCGGCAGCCCAACGCATAATATCATTAAAGCGAAACCCTTCTGCTGCCAGTTCAATCCTCCTTTCCCGTCTAATTTCATTGATAATTGGAGACAGCCCCGGGAAATCCCATTTGGGGTCAGCAGTAATTGCCGAAAGAGTCAAGCCAGGCATTCCCACTCTATCCCTGAGCTTTTTTATGGATTTGTCAATGTCATCTTGCGTGATGGTTCCCAATTCTGCTTTAGCTTCCGCAAAATTAAGCAATACCTCTCCATAACGGTATACGATAGCAGGAGTTTCTTCATATTGAGGTATCTGGTATATTTCACGGGCATCATACCCTTTTCTAAGCACATATCCGGTAGGAGAATATTGCTCAATACCCTGATTGAGAATTGCGTACAAAGCATCGTAGTTGGTAGTTACGCCAGTTGATTTATCTATCCAAAGGTAACCCGGCATTCCAAAGGTTTGAACGAACCTGGGGTCCCGGTTTTGCATTTCAAGACCAATATTGCCAAAACCTTTAAATAAGGAATTCCCGGTTATTGGATTGCCGTCTGCGCACAAATAAGAATCAGCTAACTCTTTGGTTTGAGAATGTTCATTTGGCGTTCGCTGCCGGTAGTTCACTTCTCTTCGAAATGCAGTCTCACCTTTTCCTAACCCATTATCAAACTTCTTCCAAAACATCACCTCTGTATTTCCTGCATAACTTCTTTGCTTAGAAAATAAATTATAATAATCGGTTGCAGGCGAACCAGTTGAATAAAGGCTATACAAACCCGATTCCATAATTGCCGTAGTGGCTTCCACGGCTTTTGTAAAATACTTTTCTGGTTGAGCATTAGCAACTCCAAAAGGACTACCGGCATGATATTTCTCCCAAGTTCCTTCATATAAGGCCACTCTGCTCTGGATTAAAAGCGCCATCCATTTATTCACCCTTGATGCGCCGTCCGTTTTATCTGCCTGAAGGTACAAGGCGGCGGAATCCAGGTCTTTAATTATATTATCCGCTACAATATTGCGACGATCTCTTTGCTGAAGTAATTCGGGGGATTGCGTTCCGGGCACCGAAGTAAACCATTGTATATCACCCCATCCTCTCAGAAGATCGAAGTAGATAAGCGCCCTGAAAAAATAAGCTTCGCCTACATACTGTTTGTAATCTGATAAAGCAGCATTCCCTTCAATTCTTTTATAATTATCAAAAAAGTAGTTAATACTTCTTACCCTGGCGAAGCTGATAGAAGGCGCCCCATCCAAAGTACGCGTTCCGGCAAGTATTTCATTAAAATTGGTAGCTACTGCATTATCCGAGTTAAAATCCAACCCGTATTCGGGGACTATGGGAAAAGAAGCAGTATTGTAAAACTGATTTACATAGGTTTCGAGATCTTTAGGATTTTTAAAATAATCCGAAACCCCAACCTGATCGAGAGGCTTTCGGTCCAAAAAATCTTTTCTGCAAGCGTTTAATAACAATACTGCCATCAAACCTGTTATAATATATATTCGATTCATCGTTATTTTTTTAGAATGTTAGATTTACTCCTACTGTAAAGGTGGTCGCCATTGGATAAAAAGAGCCATTATTGTTATAACCTTCTTCACCAATAATGGTTTGTTCCGGATCCACATCTTTTGGCAAATTCTTGATGGTGATAAGATTACCACTCGAAATAAAAATTCTTGCTTTTTGAACTGCTACTTTTCTTGACACATTTTCAGAAAGGGTATATCCTACCTGAATATTCCTCAGGCGCAAATAGGCGGCATTAAGCACATATTTTGATTGAGGCTGCCGGTTTTTTAAGGTTTCATTACTGAAATAAGGTTTTGGGAAATAAGCATTAGTATTAGAACCCAATATATTAGACTCATCAGCAGGGCGCCAATAGTCCAAAACCGGTGCACCTTTAAACACAGCAGAATTAGCCCAGGAATTGGTTAGACCCCAGAAAGTATTTACTCCAAATCCCGGAAGATAATCTTGTTTTAAGCTTCCAGACCAGTTCATATTAAAATCAAACTTTTTCCAATTAAAGCCTGCAGCGATACCGATATTATAGCGGGGGGTAGTGTTACCAATTATTCTTAAATCGCCATGGTCTGTCAATGTTCTGTTACCCTCAGTAATTTTTGTATCTCCGTTAATATCTACGTATTTCATATCCCCAGGTCCCCATTTTGGATATAAAGCGGTTTGGTCGGGCATCTTTTCATCCGTCGTCTGGATTATTCCATCTGTAATAAAGCCCCAAATTTCACCTACCTCTTTTCCATTATACCAATTATCAATAAATCCACTCTCATTTCTATATTGCAAAATTTTAGAACGACTATCTCCAATACTTACCTGTGCATTATATGAAAAATCTGACCCGATCCTGTCCTGCCAATTCAGGATTAATTCAAAACCTTTGGTAGACAAAGAAGCATTGTTTGCTGTTGGCGTACCCGTACCTAAGGTATAGGGCAGGGTAGCCTGAGGTCCGAACATATCCGTTGTTTTTCGGTTATACACATCAAAGGTCAATCCCAATCTATTATCGAGGAATCCGGCATCAATACCTATATTAGTCATAGTAATAGTTTCCCATGTTAAATTATCACTGATAATGCTTGGTGTTAATGCATAAGGCGGGCGGGCATTGCCAATGATCCATGCCGTTTCGGGATTAACACCTATGGTGGGTATGTATAGATAGTTGGCAACATTTTGATTGCCAAGCGAGCCATAAGAACCTCTTATCTTCAGGTGGTTGATATAGGGTTCTATAGCCTGCCAGAAACTTTCTTTTGATATCTGATAACCGGCTGAGGCAGATGGGAAAAATCCCCATCTCGAATCCGGCTCAAATCTCGATGATCCGTTGTACCTGGCACTAAGTTCCAGCAGGTATTTTTCCTTAAAATTATAGTTAATACGACCAAAAATGCCCTGTGTCGCCCAATCGTATCTGGAGTCAGTGAGCGTTGATACTCCAAGAGCGGTACTTATGGATGGCACGGCTTCCGAAATAAGATTTTCCTTCCGTCCATACAAGGAAGTAAAAACCCTTTGCTCCTGCTCGTACCCTGCTAACACCTTTACGTAGTGATCGCCTAATCCTCTTTCATAAGAAGTCACTAAGTTAGCCAATGAATACGGGGAATGAGAAAGAGTAGATTCGAAAGCGCTATTGGGTTTTCCAATATTACCCAAAGTACCATTGCCAAGCGCTACCATCACCGGCAGCGACACCTTTCCTTCATTCATTTCCGTAATATTGTAATTATAGGACAAACTTGTTTTCCATCCTTTTATCGGTTCCATTTCACCGCCTATGGACACCAATAAATCATTTACAGCCGTTTTATCCCTCCCTGAACTTTCAAGATATCTCACAAGCGGGTTGGCCTCGCTTCCATCGGGGTTGTATCTCGGTTGTATGGGACCGAAAGAGAATAAACTGTTACCTATATATCTTCTCTCAACCGTTGTTATTCCAATCGGATAATCTGTATGTGTATTTGCATATTTCGTACTTAAATTAAATTTCAGCCATTTGGAAACCTGTGTTGACAGATTTGCCAGGAGGTCATATCTTTTGTAATCATCGTACCCATAGCCATAAAAACCATTTTGGTCGAAATAACCAAGAGAAACGTAATATTGGCTCTTGTCGCCACCTCCACTTACTGCTACATTATGACGTTGATCGAATTTATAGTCTTTAAACAAAATATGAGGCCAATCCCAATTTCCGTTTCCAATCCTTCTGCCGGTAAATACCGAAGTAGTGGGATTGGCGGGATCAAATTCAGTCTTATAAGTGCCTTCCATAAATCCTTTGATCCTTTCCATCTGTTCGTTTGGATACTGCGGCGGGCTTCCGGCATTTATTGCAGCCTGATTATATACTGTGGCAAAAACCAATGAGTTTTCCATGTGTGGTATCCCAATTGATTTCCCAACGATCATGTTATTGTTATACTGGATTTGCACTCCTTCATTTTTCTTACCTTTTTTGGTAGTGATCAACACCACGCCAAAAGGTGCACGCGATCCGTAAATAGCAGAAGCAGAGGCATCCTTAAGTACTGAGATACTTTCAATAGTGCCCGGATCCAGGTTGTTGATGTTCATCTCCACCCCATCAACCAAAATAAGCGGCGCACTATTACCACTAATTGAACCCAGCCCTCTGATATTAAAACTCAAGGAAGCGCCGGGTTCCGCACCATAAGCGCCCAGATTAATATTTAAATTAGGTGATACCCCTCTCAACACCTCACCCACATTCGGCAAAGGCTTGTTTTCAAGCACCTCACTGGAAATAGAGGATACTGCGCCGGTTAGATTTGCTTTTTTCTGCGTTCCATACCCTACCACCACCACATCGGTTAGTGCTGCCGTAACCGGGTTCATAATAACCTGAACATTTGTTCTGTCTTTTACACTAACCTCTTTGGTATCCATCCCTACAAATGAAAATACCAGGATGTAGGAAGCGTTATCCGGTATCGCAATTTTAAATACCCCATTGACATCTGTGCTGGTTCCAACCTGGGTTCCTTTCACTAATACCGACACGCCCTGAAGCGGTATCCCTTTCTCATCTGTTACCCTGCCGGAAACATTATGCACCAGAGGAATTTCGTTCTGCAAAAAATTCTCCGGTATTTTATTCATTTCCCTTTTTTTAATCACTACCGTATTTTCGATAATAGAATAAGTAAGGGGGGTACTTTCCAAGCAAAGTTGCAGGGCATCCGGCAAAGTGACATCTTTAACTTTAACATCCACCTTACCCGCCTGTTCTAAAAGCTCATAGGTATATAAGAAATGATAGCCGGTTTGTTTTTGGATTTCCTTAAATACTTTTTCAAGTGGTGCATTGCGCATGGATAAGGTCACATTTTGCGTGAATCCGGTTGCGCTGACCTGAAGAAAATTTAATAGAATCAGAGCAGTTGTCAGTTTCATAGTCAATGAAATTTTGCCCATGTATTCGTTCAATGGAATACCAATGGTTTTTAGCGTCATAATTTTGTTTTTGAGTTTAACAATGAACACGAACGACATTCTTGTTTAATTGAAAAAAATGTCCGGAGACTTTTTGAAAACCTCCGGTTTTGAGTGGTTACAGGGGGTTCTTCATTCTTATCTTTTGAATTATTTGCGATAATCATGGCATTACTATTATATGCTTATTACTAATTTGAAATTTCACCTCGCCTGTTAGTTCCAGCATTTTCAACACCTGAGACAAATGCACATTCCGGGATATGGAACCTCCAAAATGACTTGAGACATCACCATTGTAATCTACACTTACATCATACCATCTTGCTAACTGCCTCATCACCTCGTGAATGTTTGCACGGTCAAATTGGAATTTTCCTTCCTTCCATGCAATTGCTTCCTCAAGATTGGCATCATTGATTATTTTCATATCTCCATTCCTGCTAATTTTTGCCTGCTGACCCGGTTTTAATAATTCAGTGATACCACCCTGCTTCACTATTATACTTCCTTCTAATAATGTAGTACGAAAGGACAATTCATCATCGTAGGAATTCACATTAAAATGGGTACCCAATACCTCCACTTCCATCTTTTCTGTTTCCACTTTAAAAGGCTTCCCTTCGTTGTGGGCAACTTCAAAGTAGGCCTCTCCTGTTATACTTACTTTCCTTTGCCTGCCTATAAAAGCTGTAGGATATGTGATGCTGGAAGCCACATTAAGCCATACCTTACTGCCATCTGCCAGCGTAAGATTGAGGGGGGTACTCCCTCTTGGCACACTCAGAGTATTATAACTAACTCCCCTTGTTGCATCGCCGGTATAACTAATTTCCCCATTAGTCTCTTTATTAATCACGATATCATCCTGCTGGGCAATGATGCCACTCCCCCTGCTGTCCAAATCAATCTTTCTGCCATCGGATAAAGTGAGGATTGCTTTGTTTCCTGAAGGAGGGGCAATGTCGGTTTTTCTTGTTTCTCTGCTGATAAGCGTATCCTGCTTAACTGGTTTGATATAGAAATAAACGGCGGCAAATGTAACAGCCAGAACGGCCGCGGCAGCAGTCCATCTGAGCCATCTCATCCTATTCGTTTTCAGATGAACTGAACCAAAAGGCAACGATATTACTCTGGCATACAGATTCTCCCAATCTAAAAAAGGGATTTCTTCCGTAGAAAACTGCTGATTCCAGACTTCAAGAATAAAATCCCTCAGTTCAGTATCTTCTTCCGCTTCCAGTATCCAGTCCATGAGTTCATTTTCCTCTGCAAAACTTGCCTGCTTTGAAATATAAACTTTCAGCAAATAAAAAATTCTCTCTTTGGATAAGTCCATGCTATAGTCTTTACATCTTTTAAAGACAGATACACGGTAGAAGGACTTGTACCAGTTGTGGAAAAATTATTTTTTTAAAAGGCAGAAAATTATAATAAAAATCAAGGCTGACTCCCGTAAGAAATTACGAATAAACCTGACCGCTTCTGCAAGGTGATTTCTTACGGTATGAGGAGATATTTTCAATTGTTGTGCAATATCCTCCCGGCTGAGTCCCTCCTGCTTCACTAACCTGAAGATCAGTTGCTGCTGTGGCGGAAGTTTAGATACAGCCTTGATAATCAGTTTATTACTTTCGCGAGCAAGCACTATCTCTTCAGTACTGTTTGCTACTGCAACACCAGACACATTTTCTAAAAGCTTTTTTTCAAGGGCTACTTTTTTAAAATGGCGGTATATGCGCCTGTATAATACGGTAAAAAAGTAAGAAGAAGGATTAACTACCTCTGCCAAACTTTCGCGGTTTTGCCAGATACTCATAAACACCTCCTGCACCATATCCTTTGCCGCCTCTTCCGTGCGCGTCATCTTCACAGCAACTGCCAAAAAACGATGTCCATAAAGTTTCATCAACTGTTTGAACGCCTGTTCATCTCCGGCTGAAATTTGCCGAAGTATATCCACCTCATCATATGGCAGTTGAGTATTCAATTTTAATCCGATCCTGAGCATAAAGTTACTCAAAAGGCGGAAAACCGGCAATGAGAAAAATAAGATGAAAAACTACAACTTTCAGGATAGAAGAATCCTGGATAGAAAAGACTTTTGAAAATCTGTAATTCGAGCAATTAACTTTTCTTCCCTGCAATTTCTCCAATTGCCCTAACAAGTTTATCTAATTCAGGCAACCGGGTGTATACATGAGGCGTAACTCGTACACCACTAACGATATCATAATCAATGGCTACCGTATGGATTTTGTAATTATTAAATAATAGCCTTCCAAATTCTGAAGGCGTTATACCATCAATACTTACTACGCATATCGCACAGGAATAATTGGCTTTTAGGGAAGTCTTGATTTTGATCTTAGGGATAGTAACAACCTGCTCCGCCCAATAATTTTTCAAATATCTGATACGGTCCTCCTTTCGCTTGTTACCAATGGCTAACTGAAAATTCACCGCCTCACCAATACCCTGTTCTATTGGGAAACTGCGGGTACCAAGGGTTTCAAACTTCCGGATATTATTGCTGCGCGGATCGCCATTACCCAGTAAGGGCCATATTTTGGAAATCTTATCCTTCCTGACCCACATCATTCCGCTTCCAATCGGGGCGCTTAAAAACTTATGAAGTGAAGTGGAAAAATAATCACATTTTAAATCCGGGATTTTAAAATCTAACAACGCAAAGGAATGTGCACCATCGCACATCACTTCTAATCCATGGCGATGGGCCATATCGCATATCTTCCTTACGGGCATGATTTGTCCCATCCAATTAACAACATGTGTTACATGGATAATTTTAGTTTTGGGAGTAATGGCTTTTTCATAAGCCGCTACTATTTCTTCATCATTTTCAATTGGAAAATTAAATTTCAATTGCTTATAAACGATCCCGTCTCTCAGGGCTCTTTGTTTCCAGGCATTCATATGGTTGGGATAATCCAGCGTTGAGCCTACTACCTCGTCGCCTGCCTTTAAATCCAAACCAAATATTACTGTGTTTAGAGATTCAGTTGCATTTCTATTGAAAGTAATTTCCTCTGAATCACATCCACCTAATTGCGCCAATTTTTCCCGAAGCGGTTCTCTTCCCTGATCTAAAATTTCCCACATGTAATAGGAAGGACCTTCGTTAACCAATTTATTGTACCGCTCAACAGCCTCCTGCACTACAATCGGAGAAGGACTAACGCCACCATTATTCAGATTAATGATTCCGGGGCTCCCAGAATAAGCCCGTTGAATCACGCTCCAATAGTCTTCATCTCCTGCCACATCGGCTGGTGAATGGCGTTTCACTTTAGCATTTGCAGACGCGATATCGGCAGCATATAATTGATTAAACAGGCTATTTGCCGAGAATGCTCCGGTCATCAAACCCAATCCCAGCTGTTTTATGAATTGTTTCCGTTCCACCATAATCCTTCTAAATTAGCTAAAAATTTTTTAATAAATAAAGAGTGATTTGAAAAATGGCAACCCACTCCCCAAAGCACTCTTTTATGTATATCTGTTTATTCCAAAACGCTAATTCCCTTCACCAAAATCAGGTGACTTTTTATCAAACCAGATTCGTTCAGCATTCAACGTTTCTTCTGTAAAATCATTAGGTGTGAATCCCTGTTCGGTTATCGCGGCTTTCCAATTAGCCCGGTTTACTTCACCTGGATCTATCGTCCACCATCTTCTCGGCAGGATTTCACTAATCGGTTCACGCGCCAGCAAAGTGGAGTTAAACTTAGGATAACCTGTTCTGCGGATTAACGTAAAAGCCTCATTGGGGTTAAGATAAAAATCCAAAAGAGATTGAATATAAATCTTTTCCAAATCATTGGTTCCGTTCAATTTAACATTGGGATTGTCAAGATGTAAATCAACTAACGTCTCTATATCAGCATAGGACGTTGATTTAGATGAAATCGCTTTTTTATTTGCTGTTTCTGAGGACGCGCGAACACCCTTGTAATACCAATCAGCAACTGTTCCCTTTGTGTCAATGCCATTCCCATAGCCCTTCTGAATAAATTCGGCAATATTCAAACACACTTCTGCATAAGAAAACAAGATATCTATAATTACGCCACTTCCGCCATTATACGTAGGCGCGAAAAAATTACGATTGATCGTTGAAATTAACCGGTATCGGTTTGAACCTCCGGCGTCAAAAGGAGTGGTAAAATAAGAGCTTACCGGAGGGTTGGACTGAAAATCGGCCGGTCCTCCCTGATACATAATATTAGGATCATTAATGTCAATCCAGGAAGGAAGAGTTTTACTATATTTATTAAGCGTATCCTTAAAACTTCCTACTAAACCATTTTTTTCATAATAGATTCCTAAACGCGGGTCTTCGGAATCTTTAAGAAACTTAACGGCAGATCCTACTGCAAAATGGGGACTAAAAATATTAATATTATACCCATCAATCAGGAAAGGATAATAACTGGCATTTGAATATTCAAGTTGATCATCTGTAGAGCCAAACGGACCGACGGCATCTGTCATTACTTCTTTAAATATTTGAGCCGTTTTGCCAGGGTCGTGATTTTCAAATCTCGCAGCAATTCTCAACTTAAGCGAGTTAGCCAATTTAATCCACTTCGTTGCATCTCCCTGGTAACAAAAATCATTATTTTCCAGAGAAACCTGATTTGTTAAATTCTTTTGCAGTACGGCTATCGCATCAGACAACTCCTTTAACCAGGTATTGAATAAAGCTTCCTGGCTATCATACTTAGGGCTGTAATTAGATTCAAATCTTCCCTGGTTGGCCTCGGTATAAGGTAAAGAGCCATTCATGTCGCTAACTTTTAAAGCCATCATCACCTGAGGAATATAGGTAATTGCGTTAATCTGCTCATATTTTTCCTTATCCGGTTTTAGTGAGATCAGCCTTCTCATCTCCACCAAATTAGGAAGGACATTGGTATAAAAACGGCTATAACGGCCATTAACACCTGTAGTTGTAACAGAGTAATTTTGTCCGGTCACCAATTGTCCTGCAGACAGAAAATGGGCAAACCCCTCGCTGGTGAATTCGCCACCCACAGCCATCATCGGATTTATTGCCGAAGTAAACAGCGTTCGTACATCCACGTCAGAAATGACTCTTGGGTCAACGTTTATCGTTTCAAAATTTTTAGTGCAGGAAGCTGTAAAAAAATTAAAGGAAGCGATTAATACTATGGTATATAAAATATTATGTTTCATTTGTATATTATTTTG
The DNA here is from genome assembly GCA_964518685.1 of uncultured Terrimonas sp. Taxonomy (GTDB): domain Bacteria; phylum Bacteroidota; class Bacteroidia; order Chitinophagales; family Chitinophagaceae; genus Agriterribacter. The sequence continues at coordinate 8,160 of CAZFGP010000010.1, read as the reverse complement.
TTTTTCAGTTGCCAAATGGAACTCCGCTATATACATTACCCCGTGCGAGAAAGTTTATCACGCTTCGTTTCATTCGTATATCTTTTGTCTTTTTAATGGTCGAATGGAACTCCGCGATATACATTACTCTGTGTGAGAAATCTTATCACGCTTCGTTTCATTCGTATTTCATTTTAAATTTTACCCAATGCATTTTATTAGAGGCTTATTTTGATAGAGCCCCCGATGGATCGAATCATGGGTAAAAAGCCCTGTTCACCCGCTGTAGAAGTTCTGTTAGAAGTTAATGAAACGGGGTTTAAATCAAAAGGTAAAGAGTTATACAAATAACCCAAATCCCGCCCGATCAAACTCACAGAAATGCCGTTGAGTTTCAATTTAGTTACAAGCGCTTTTGGCAAATTATAGGATAACGCCACCTGCCGAAGTGCAATCCATGAACTCTTTACTATCCAAAAATCGGATACCCCTGTTGAAGATGATGCGTAACGATAAAAATATTGCGCAATATGGGTGGGCTCCACCAATCCTGCGTCATAAGCCTCTTTAAAGGTCATTCCTCCAACATCGGCAGTGGTACCATCAGGCTGAGACACTTTTTGACCTTCTGCAAATATCCCTTCAACCATCAGACCGTCATCATAGGTGATTCCATCAAATTTGCTTGTCCACACAATGCCGCCATGATCGGCATCTCTTCCAAACAATGTATTGGGAAAAACTCCCGTATGGGTACCCCTTCGTATAGCCGACATAGCCATATCACCGCCAAATTTGGCATCCAACGAAACATTCAACGACCAGTTTTTATAGGAAAAGTCATTTGAGAAACCTCCTCTGAACTTTGCATTAATATCACCAATATCCTGATATACATTGCTCCTTTGAGGAAAAGCAGCGCGGGCATCATTCCTCCAGGCCAAAACGGTCATTCCATTCTTAGGGTCGGCGTGGTTATTAGGATTTTCATATTTTAAAGATTGTATGGTTGATCGGATTACACCATACGATTTTCCAACCACAGCCCACGATGACACAAATTCCTGTTGCCCGCTTTCAAGCATGTAATCATTCCTTCCTTCAGCAAGTGATACGATCAGATTCTTATTTCTGGAAAAGACTAAACGGGAATTCCAGCGAAAATTCTTCGTTTGTATGGGCATTCCGTTCAGCGTAATTTCTATACCTCTGTTTTGAATATTACCGGCATTAATCTTCACTGCTGATACTCCTGATTCTAAGGTTGTTGGAATATCAAGGATTTGATTATAGGTATTATCCTGATACAAAGTAATATCAAAACCCAAACGGCTATTCAAAAATCGCATTTCCAACCCTACTTCTTCCGACACTTTTCTTTCAGGTTTCAAATTCGGCATTATTGTGCTTCTGGAACTGAAGGTCGCCATCGTTGGTTCACCCGGAAGCCCTATAGCTTTGCCAGAAAATATATATCCCGGATTAATTACAAAGGGATCTGTATCCTTGCCTAATGCTGCAATATTTGTTCTCAGTTTAACAAAGCTGATAAAACCAGGGAAATTAAATGTTTCTGAGGCTATCCATGAAAGGCTGGCAGAGGGATAATTATAAAAATTATTTCCTGTTCCATTTGCATAAGTGAGGGTAGATGACCAGTCGCCCCGCCATGTGGTAGCCAAATAAAGTTGATTTTTATAGCCAAAATCCGCACTGGCATAAACCGAATTAATTCTCTTATTAAAATCTGTACCTCCGGTTATTATGGGTGAATTTACGGAGTTAGAAAGGGAGTAATTCCCAGGTACCATAAGTCCGCGATTGGTCATTCCCTGCGTAAAAGAACTTATGATACTGTATGTTTCTCCACCAACAAAACCGCTAAATTCTAAATCCCTGGCCACTTTGATATCATGAAAAGAAACGATACCCTTTAAAAGATTGCTTTCTTTTTTTGACTGGTTTAGGGTGTAAGAACCCCCACTAAAATTTTGAAAAAAACCAAGTTCCTTATTCTCATATTTTTCATAGTTGTTATTCAGATTAGCCTGAACAATAACATCAGCCCAATCGGTTACTTTAGCATTTAATGCAACGCGTCCCATAACATTCCTACTGTCTAAAGTAGCTGTAGTATTATTCATATTAAACCAAAACTCCGGCGACATCACTTTATTGGTTTCCAATGGATTGGTGGCTCTGGGGGCGCCGCCAAAAAGTTCGCTGGTATATTTCGATGGTTGATTCCAGTATTTTGTGTCGTAATTCCTGGGAAAGTTCCAGGTGAAGGCCCATCCCCAATTGTCTCCTGCAAACGTATCCGCATAAGGCGCTGTTCCTAAGTTGAGCGGATTGGTGTTATCCCTTGAAGTGTAACCCGCACTAACATCCGCACTAAGCCAACTCGACAATTTATGTGTAAGTCTTAAATTGAAAGCATTTCTTTTCAGCATTTCCCGGATTGCAATACCGGTCTGGTCATCATGAACCATAGAAAACCGGTAGGTTGTTTTATCGCTGCCGCCGGATATAGCGGCTGTGGTCGTTAGTAAGGTGCCGTTATTAAATGCATCAAGAAAATTATTGGGATACGCTTTGTATTCCGTCATTGTTCCATCATAATTGCGAACTTTTTGATTGGCAAATCTGGGACCCCAGTTTTCATTTTCGCGGTTTGTTGCAGGATCAATATAGGCTTCGCCGGTGATGGGATCTATTGGAAATACTTTTGTTTCCCATTGTTGATTCAACTGGTAATTAGGATCGCGTGCATCCGTAAAGAAGGCGCCTACGGTTCCGCCCCCATATTCATTCTGAAACTGAGGACCTTTATATGGATTATATACCATAACGGTTTGTGAGACTTCAACTCCCAATCCTTTTTGTTGCGCACCTTTTTTGGTGGTAATCAGTACAACCCCATTGATAGCCCTTGAGCCATAAAGAGCTGCAGCAGCAGACCCTTTAAGGATTGAAACACTTTCAAAGTTTTCGCTGTTCAGATTCGCTAAGTCATTTCCAAAATCTCTCCCACCCGAAACAAGATCATTATCCACTATCACTCCATCCACAACAAAGATGGGTTGGTTATTGGTGCTTAAGGTTGAATTACCTCTAATCACTATTCTTGAACTCCCAAACGGGCCCGATGCACTCTGATCAATTTGCACTCCTGAAACTTTCCCCATAAGTGCATTCACAGGATTGAGCTGTCTGGCTTCTTCCAATTCACTGCCTTTTACCACGGCTACCGAAAATCCCAGTCTTTTCTCCTGCTTGGAAATATCCAGGGCTGTAACTACAATTTCTCCAATGGTCTGGGTGTCTGATAACAATACTACATCCAGGGTTGATTTTCCACTTACATTAATCCGCTGTGTTTGATAACCAACACTTGAAATTTCCAACACAATATTTTTATCATCAGGGGCATTTAAAGAAAACCTCCCCTCGCTATTCGTAATGGTTCCTATTTTGGTGCCCGCTATTAATACAGAAACATTCGGAAGAGGTTCTCCCTGATCGTTAACAACTCTCCCGCTGATTTCAACCGGAGGCAGGGGCTCCAATGTGTTCTGATCCAAACCACCATTGAAGTCGTTCTTTTTTACCGCCTTCACCACTATGGTCTTCGCAATAATCTCGTAAGTAAGAGATTTCCCTTTCAAACATTCCTCAAGCGCTTTTTCGAGCGTCACTCTTTTTACCTTAACGGTGACCGTGCCTGCCTCCTTAAGGATTTCATAAGTAGCCACAAAATCATATCCACTCTGCTTTTGTATTTCATTGAATACTTTTTGCAAAGGGGCATTGGTTTCTGAAAGGGTAATCTGGGAAAACCCACCGGCACTCGCCTGCATACAGACTGCGAATATTACAACAGCAGCAAGTTTCATAATCCTCAGCGTTTGTTTTGACATTCCGGAAAATGGAATCCGAAGAAAATAATGAAATTTTAAATGCATAACTTTGTCTTCGTCCCGGAAACCCCGGGACAGGTTTTGGTTAAATAATAATAATCCTCTGCGTTTTATTAAAAAGTTAGCCTGAACCCTTTGCCGGGTAGTGGTGCAAACACTGCCCGGTTTTTGTACAGTTAACTTGAACTCATTTTTCAGGAACTTCCTGGCATCACGATAATCTTTTTCTTTTCTCCTTCAACCTTAAATTTCACCGCCCCCGTTGCTTCTAATATCTTCAACACTTGTGATACCTTCACGTCTTTTGAAATAGATCCCCAGAAACGCTGGCTAATATTTCCTTCGAATTCTATTTCCACATCATACCATCTGGATATTTGCCTCATAATAGCACCAATGTCAACGCTTTCACCAAATCTGAATTTGCCATCTTTCCAGGCCATCACCTCGTGGATCTCCACATCATTAAGTATCCTTATACCATTATTTTCCTTTTTATTGACTCTGGCCTGCTGACCAGGATTCAACTTTTGAGACAATGAATTTTTATCAACCTGTACTGCGCCTTCCAGCAGAGTAATCTGTTCCTCCGCCTCATCTTCATAAGCATTTACATTAAAATGAGTTCCCAAAACTCTGATTGATACATTTTCATGCTCTACGATAAAGGGTACACTGGCATTAGGGGCTACCTCAAAGTAAGCTTCTCCAGCTATCTTCACCCTTCTTTCCCTGCCGGTAAAAGCAGTTGGATAAGTTAGACTTGAACCCACATTAAGCCAAATCTGACTGCCGTCAGCCAGCGTAAGACTGAGTGGGATACTCCCTCTTGGTACACTCAGGGTATTAAAACTAACTTCCCTTGTTGCATCGCCGACATAACTAATTTCACCATTGGCCCCCTTATTAATTGCGATATCATCCTGCAGAGCAATGATGCCATTACCTCTGCTGTCCAAATCAATTTCCCTGCCATCGGCTAAGGTGAGGGTAGCTTTATTTCCAGAAGGTGGCGCAATATCGGTTTGAATAGAAAGCTTAGCAACGGAATCTGCAGGTTCCTTCGCTCTGTATTGGAAAAATAAATAATACCCCGATGCTAAAACTCCAAAAATCAACGCTGCTGCTGCAAACCTGCTCCATCTTATGCTTCTCACTTTGGAGTTCATTTGTACTTTTTGCAGCGCCATCACCCGATCATAAACCATATTCCAATCTAATCCGGATGAATCCTTCACAGGGTCAAACCCACTCCAAATCTCATGCATATAATCTTTCAATGCGGGGTTTCCCTCAGCTTCAAACAGCAAGTTCTTCAATTCATTCTCTTCCTCAGCGCTTGCCTGATTAACAGAAAATACGCTCAACAGATAATGAATCCTCTCCTTTTGTATGGGCATGCATGTTTAATTTTCAGTCTTCGATACTGAATGTAGCGAATCCCGACCTTTTGTACCAGTTGGTGCCAGGATTTTTTCAAGAAAAAATAACCGGAAGTATTAGGATATAGGATTCTTTCAAAAATATCCTTAGGAATTTAACGGCATCAGCCAAATGATTTCTGACAGTATTGGGTGAAACCTGCAGGTGACGAGCCACTTCCTCTCTGCTCATTCCCTCCAGTTTAGTAAGTCGAAACACTTCCTGCTGCCGCGGAGGCAACTGTGCAATTGCTCCTTCTATCAGTTCACAGCCTTCCTTTGAAAGAAGCTTTTTTTCAATTGAATTTTCCGGTTCTTTTTCTAAAGAAACCGCTCGCAGCATATCTTTCTCCGTAACCTTTTTTCTAAAGTACGAAAAAATACGCCTGTAAATAATGGTAAAAAAATAGGAGGATGGATTTTCCACATCTCTCAACGACAGTCGCTTCTCCCATATATTTAAAAATACGTCCTGCACAATATCCTTAGCCACCTCTTCTGATCGGGTCATTTTTAATGCTAATGAATAAAAGCGATCTCCATAAAGATTAACCAACTCCCTGAATGCCAATTCATCACCACCTGCAATTTGCAGGAGTAAATTTCTTTCCTCATATGGCAGTTGTTCATTCAAGTTAAATGCAATCTTAGAAGATGAAGTTACATAAAAAGTTGAAACCCGGTTTAAGACTCATGAAATTAATATTTTCCAAAACAAACAAAAAACATTTTTAGTCATGGGCATCCTAAATTTTCAATGCAAACCTATATTAAGTCCGTCTTAACCCAAAAAATCCTAACTTCATCTTCTTAGATTCAAATGAGACAAAAAATCTGACATCATTATAATTTATGAAAACTAAAAATAAAGACATGAGAACAGGTTTGCTATGGCTTTTTTTATTGTTAACCACTCCTGCATGGGCGCAATTAACCGTGCGAGAGCAATTTGAAAAAATCAACACGTTGCAGGAAGCGCAAAAATATGTAGATGCAAATCAAAACCTGAAACCAGAAATCTTTAAGTTAGTGTACGGGAAAGACTCTTCTAAGGTGGATGACCGATTATTAAAGCTCACTAAAGGGGATATTCTTTCTATCGGCTATACCACTTATAAAATTATTCAATCCAATGAAGCAGTTAATTATCGGGCCAGCTACATCTTCCTGGATGGTGCAGAACTATCCGTTTCTGAAATTGACAGTGTTAGAAAAATAATTCTTCAAAAATTGTCTGAAGGGGTTCCTTTCGAAAAACTTTCCGATGAATACACTATGGACGGAAATAACACCCATGGCGACACCGGCTGGTTTTTTGGAGAGGAAATGGTGCCCATAGAATTGCAAAACGGCGTAAAGAACCATAAATTAGGCGACATTTTCTTTGTGGACGTGCCCGACAGGAAATGGAACTATTTAGTGAAGAAAACCTACAATGACCAGATCACAAAGGATATTACGGTGCTAAAGTCGAACGGGAGGTAGTTGTGCAGAAATTTATATCTGCAGAGAAACACCCCTGATATTACACAGGCGGCTTAGCCTTCGTTCCTGACCAGAAAAATGTTTTGGAACAGACATTCAAACCACTAAACATAATTGAAAAAATAACACTTGAATTACAATCCGGTTCCTTTTTCCAAATCATCAGGATACCTATTTCCCTGAATGGCTATCTTTTCAATTCTTTTTTCTAAGTCCGTTACATCTTCCGGGGTCAAGACCACATCCAGCGATCCGATATTTTCTTCTAAACGATGAAGGCTGGAGGTTCCCGGAATGGGTACAATCCAGGACTTTTTTGCCAATAACCAGGACAGCGCGATTTGTGCAGGAGTGGCGTGTTTAACACTCGCTACCTCTTTAATTAATGCAATCAATTTCAAATTGACACGCAGATTTTCAGACTTAAACCTCGGAATGGTACTTCTTATATCACTTGCCGGAAACTTTGCATTTGCTAAAATCGTTCCTGTTAAAAACCCTCTTCCAAGAGGGCAAAACGGAATCATCCCAATCCCTAAGGTTTCCAATACAGATATCAGTTCTTCCTCTGGGGAACGCCACCAAAGAGAATATTCACTTTCAACCGCAGTAACAGGACAAACCCTATGTGCTCTCTTAATGGTTTTCACGCCCGCCTCCGATAGACCCCAGTATCTGACCTTGCCTTCCCGCATCAAATCTCCAATAACACGAGCCACCTCCTCGATTGGTGTGTTAAGATCAACTCTGTGTTGGATAAACAAATCAATATAGTCGGTTCTTAGTCTTTTCAAAGAACCCTCAATTGATTTTCTTATTTGCAATTCAGAACTATCATGGATTTGCCGGCCACCTTCTATCTTAACTCCAAATTTGGTTACCATTATTACCCTATCCCGACAGGATCGAAATGCTTCGCCTAATAGCTCCTCGTTGGTATGAGGACCATAGGTAGGGGCAGTGTCAAAAAAGGTCACTCCCTGCTCGTAGGCTGCTTTCAAAACATTAAGGCTTTCGCCTTTTCTCAGACTCCTATTACTTAGCCCCATACAACCCAAACCAATTGATGACACTTCAGGGCCATGATTACCAAGTATTCTTTTTATCATTTTAGAATGATTTAATCTTTCCAACTGGAATAGTTGAAAATTAATAATCTTACAGTTGGGATTAAATTTGAGACAACAAAAAACTGTCAGAAATGAAATCGGAAACTAAGTTAATCAAAACCTGTGCAGTACCCAATCTCTATGTGATTAAGGCACGATGAATATGCTGGTGCATAATGCAATAGACTTGTTTATTTTTGAAGACATTACCGAGCGCATTGCTTGCATGACCTTGTTTGCGACTCA